>CAXTMN010000070.1:18020-25636 GCA_964245395.1 uncultured Bryobacteraceae bacterium | reverse complement strand
CAACTACTTCAACGCCGTCGGACAGAAACAACCCGAGTATCGAAGGAATCAGTTTGGAGGTGCATTGGGCGGCCGAATCCTCAAAGACAAACTGTTTTTCTTTGGCGACTACTATGGGCAACGCTCACTGCGAGGCATAGTGAACCTTAATAGCGTGCCTACGGCCCAGGAACGAATCGGTGATTTCAGCAATTATCGCAATGCAGCCGGACAGCTGATCACGGTTTACAATCCTTTGACTACGGCCGTCGTTAATGGGCAAACAGTGCGGGCACCATTTGCCAACAACATCATTCCTGCGGCGCAACTGAATCAAGTGGGCTTAAACGTCGCCAGTATCTACCCGCTTCCGACCAGCCCCGGTAGCTTCAATAATTACACGTCGTCGGCAAACCAGATTATCGATGATAACGGCGGTAACACGCGACTAGATTATCGGGCAAGCGACAAGGATTCCATGTTCTTCCGTTACAGCTTCGAGCAATTCGTGCAACAAGCTCCCAATCCTCTTGTCGGCGGCCAGGGAACCTGCTGCTTGGCCACTCCCTCGTTTGCCGCGAGCCGCTTCGACCTTGGCCCACAAGTCGCGGGAGTTCAGAACACCACCCTTGCCGCTCAAGGCGCTGCGTTCAACGAGACTCACTTGTTTAGTCCGACCCTGCTGAATGAGTTCCGCACCGGCTACTCACGAACAAATCCTTTCACCTCGCAGTCCGACTTCGGCCACCAGTCCGCAACATCACTGGGAATACAAGGCATAAATATCTCCCAATTTGCGTCCGGTCTTCCTAACATCCAGATTGGCGGTTCCTGCGGATCGGAGTTCACTTGCATTCAAGGCGGCCAGGCATTTCTTCCCGCCAACCCGCGACAGACCAACATTCAGTTCGAGGATACGGTTTCCTGGACAAAGGATCGGCACCAGATGAAGTTCGGCTTCCGGTACATTCGCCAGCTAGCATCGCCGTTCACGAACACGACCACTCGCGGCCAGTTCACCTTCAATGACAACTTCACCAATAACCCGCTTGATCCCCAGGGCAAGACGAGCGGCCCGAATGGTTCAGGCTTAGCTGCACTTTTGCTGGGATATCCCAACAGTGGCAGCCGCAACTTCCTACAAACGCCCTATTACGTGTCGGATGGCGAGTGGGCGGGCTTTTTCCAGGACGACTGGAAGGCAACATCGAGGCTGACTCTGAATTTAGGCGTGCGCTATGACGTTTTTACGCCCGAGACTGAGATCCGGAACCGACTCGCGAACTTCAGTTTC
The DNA here is from genome assembly GCA_964245395.1 of uncultured Bryobacteraceae bacterium. Classification (GTDB taxonomy): domain Bacteria; phylum Acidobacteriota; class Terriglobia; order Bryobacterales; family Bryobacteraceae; genus Bog-105. Next base: position 24,363 of record CAXTMN010000070.1, on the reverse strand, counting down.
AGTACACTCAGCTTCATCTATGCCGGGCAAAATGGTGTCGGCCCTCATGCGGGCATCCAGACACGCTACGGCGACATAGCGCCGCGTATCGGCTTTGCCTACGATGTCACAGGCAAAGGCACGACGGTCATTCGCGGCGGCTACGGAATTTCTTACTTCCCGGATCCCTTCTCAGCGTCTGACGAGCTGGGTCAGCAGCCGCCCTTCACAGTTTCCCAAACATTCTCCGAGACCACCAATCCGCTTGCGGCGGCCTATGGGACGCCCTGTACTGCCGGGAATGTCGGCTCGACTTGTCTGCCCGTTATCAATAATCCATTCCCGCAGGGCGTCACCACCGTTCAGCCCACCACGACGGCCCAACTAAATGCAGCTGCTCCGGCTGTGATTGGACACGAGTTGAAGAACAATACGCCCTACATGGAATCCTGGAACTTCGATGTGGAGCGTCAGATTGGCTCAGGAGCGATGTTCGAGCTCGCTTATGCGGGTAGCCGCGGAATTCATCTAACTTATTGCTATAACCCAAACGAAGTTGGGTTGGGCGTTGCAGGGGTTAACTCAGCCTCGTCTCAGCAAAGCCGTCGTCTCATTCAGCCGCTAAATAACATTTCGACCTGGGCACAATGCGACGAGCGAAACATGTCGAATTACCATAGCCTGCAGGCTAAATTCACTAAACGTTACTCACAAGGTTTGACTACTCTGCTTGGCTATACCTGGTCACGGTCGATGGATTATGGCGGGTCTGCGGCAAGCGGTGGCGGGTCAGTAGGCAATCCCCAAACGATCACGGATCTGAAGGTAGGTTATGGGCCTTCCGGCTTTAATCAGGAGCATCGTTTCGTGGGCAGTGTTAACTACGAACTTCCTTTCGGGCGCGGCAAAGCATTTCTGAAAGCGGGCATTGCCTCACAGGTTATCGGCGGCTGGGAGGTCGATGGGATCGTGACGTTCGCGAGCGGCTTTCCCTTCACGGTATTTCTGAACAGCGGGGTAAACTTCGGAGCGCCTAGCTGGCCCAATCGGATCGCATCGGGCGCGCTCTCGAACCCTCAGCCGTCGCTTTGGTTTAACACGGCTGCTTTCGTAGCGCCACCCCCAAATACTTATGGCACGGGCCGGGTACTTCGAACTGGGATTTATCAGTTCAGCGCAAATTTAAGCTTCGGGAAAGCTTGAGCCTAAACTTCCGCATGGATGCGTTCAATGCGTTCAACACGCCCAACTTCGCCAACCCGAATGCCAATATCGGTGCCGCCACAGCTGGCCAGATAACCGGCACTATTCTTGATAATCGCGATCTGCAGGCTTCTGCAACGGTGGTGTTTTAGTGTCGGCTAGCCGGAGCGACGACGGCTCCCGGCGGGCGTCGAAGTACAAAGGATCACTGTTGAAGCACCTCTATCAGCTCGAACATTGGATTCTCAGGACTGGCGGCATGTATAACGCGGGTGTGAGAGGAGCAGACCATCGCTTAACTTCCGCACCAATACCGGGCAGAGATTCGCGCATATCTGCCCACCGCCCATACTGATCGAAATTGCTTACGACCACAACCGGTCGGTCACGTGCAATCCTTCGTTGTTCCACTGATCGGTCGGTTCGAAGAATCCGGTTCCGGGCGCCAGATGAGCTTTCACGGCTTCGTCGTTCAGCGTCACGCCAAGTCCCGGCTTGTTCGGTACGGTGATGAATCCCTGATTCACGATCGGCTTGTCGACGCCTTCCACCAGGTCTCCCCACCAGGGAACATCCACCGAGTGGTTCTCCATTGCGAGAAAATCATACATCGCCGCAATGGCGTGAACACCGGCCATACACGCAACCGGAGTGCCCGCAAAGTGCACCGCGCATCCGATTCCATTCTTCTCCGCTAAGTCTGCCACCTGCTTGGTTCCGAGGATGCCGCCCGCTGATCCCGGATCCGGATGGAAGATGTCCACGGCGTGATTGGCTGCCAATCTTTCGAAGCCTTCGTGCAAATAGATGTCCTCACCGGTTGCCAGAGGAATGTCCACTTCGCTCGAGATCTGCTTTAACAAATCGGGCCAGTACCACGGGACCATATCTTCCAGCCAGGAAATATTGTAAGGCGTTAAGCGCTTCCCAAGCCGGATGCAGGAGTTAACACCGATATGTCCGAAGTGGTCAGCAGACAGAGGCACGTCCATGCCCACCTGCTCACGTACGACTGAGACATATTCCGCCATCAAATCGCAGCCTTTTTCCGTGATCTCGGTCCCGGTGAAGGGATGGGGAACGGGATCGCCGAAACGCAACTCGGGTTCGCGCAAAGGACGAGTCAAGGCACCCGGCACCTTCTGAATCATGTCCACGCCGAGGTCCATCTTGAGCCAGGTAAACCCTTCATCCATGCGCTTTTTCAAGCGTTGGCCATAGATTTTCGGATCGTTTGACTCGGTCGTGTCGCAGTAGGCACGCACCTTATCGCGATACTTGCCGCCGAGCATCTGATACACCGGGACGTTGTACGCTTTCCCGGCAAGATCCCAGAGAGCCATCTCCACACCGCAAACGCCGCCGGCCTGCCTGGACTCGCCGCCGAACTGCTTGATTTTCCGGAAAGTTTTTTCGACGTTGCAAGGGTTTTCGCCAAGCAGTCGCCCCTTCAGCATGAGGGCGTACATTGCGCTGGAGCCATCGCGGACTTCTCCCAAACCGGAGATGCCCTGGTTGGTATCGATACGAATGATAGGGCAAGTCATGGGTGCCTTGACCACGGTCGCTACCCGGAGATCGGTAATCTTCAACTCAGATGGTTTCGAGTTGGTGTTCGTGTTCTGCGGCAGCGCCTCAAGCACCTGATCGGTCCAGAGAGCCCCAAGAGAGAAAATGCCGGCCGCTTTCATGAACTTTCGGCGGCCCAGCGTATTCCGTAAAGATCGATTCATCATGGTTCCTTTCGGGCTAGCGTTCAGCATCCAAACTCTTCAGGTGCTGTTTCTTATATTCCTCATATTGCTTCTTGAGTTCGGGATCGCGGGGAGAGGGATAGATCTCGCTGCTCTTATACTTTCCGGTTTTCAGCATCATCTGTGACCACTCATCGTGAACGTGCAGTTCCTGTGCATTTGTAATCACTTCTTTGACGAACTGAGGCGGAATGAAATAAACCCCTTCACTATCGCCAAAGACGACGTCGCCTGGCATAACGGTTGCTTCTTCTATGCGAATTGGGACATTGACTCCGGTCAACATGCAGTTGGCGATGGGCGTAGGATGCGCGCTCCGGATATAGACAGGCATCCCCATTTCAAAGATGCTGTCCAAATCGCGGAGTGCACCGTTGATGACCATTCCCGTGTGAGTGAACGTGTTAATCGCAGTGGCCAAGTTGTCGCCAACATAGGTGCCCCCCTCCTGTTTGCCATAAAGATCTACGACAATTGTGTCACCACCTTCGAGTGAATCGATGACCCGCTGGTTTGCATTTCTTTTCGGCCCAGTACCATTGGCTTTCGCTTCTGCAACAGATAATATATCGTCTCGTAACGGCATGAACTGGGCCGTCACCGCGCGTCCAATCAGGTGTTTCTCCGGATGAAGGATGCGCCAGTCGCTCGAGAACTGGTTGTTGTAGTGATGGCGCTGTAAGACGGTCCATACTTCTTCAGCACTGATATTTTGTAGCTGCTTCAGTAAGTCATCGGGGACCTTGGGCCGACCATCAGGAAAGCGATCAAACGGGTTCTCTTTCGTGTATTCGAGCATTTGCTCGCGCGTGAATTGAAAGACTTGAGCCTTTCCAACAAAAGGCAGCAAGGCAAATGTGCAAAGAAAAGCAAATCGCCGCATAACAGCTATGCAGCATATCAGGATCGGCGTACGAAGCTCTTGCCGGTGGATTTCTGCCGGAGCGGATTTATCCCCACCAAGTCTCTCCCGGTGCAAGATGGGCACGCGCAACGCTTTCGTTCACTTCGATTCCATAGCCTGGCTTGTCCCCAATGGTTAGATAGCCTTTGTCCCAAATGGGCCCGTCATGCTGAACCAGGTCGGGCCACCAATCAATCCAGTTGGCCAGTTCATGTATGCGGAAGTTGCGCATGGCCGAAGCGGCGTGGGCTGAAGCAATGGTGCCGACGGGACTTGCGGGGTTGTGTGCTGCGGTCCAAATTCCGTAACTGGCAGCAAAGTCCGAGATTCGTTTGGATTCCAGCAAGCCTCCAGACTTGGGGATATCGATATGGACTCCGTCCGTACCTTGCACCTCGATCAAGCGCTCGAAGCCTGAGAAGCCGTACAGGTTCTCTCCCGTTAACACCGGGACCGGCGACTCTCTTCTGACATAGGCCATCACATCCGGGTTCTCCGGCGGTACCGGATCTTCGATCCACATGGGAGCCGATGGAGCAAGAGCTTTCGCCAGTTGAATCACATCCCGGGTGTCGTAATGCCAGTGAAGGTCAATGCCAAAATCGCCGTCAGGGCCCAGTTCTTCACGAACCGTTTCCATCACTCGAACAATGTCACGGATGTCTTTGCTTTTTAGATTTCGCAGATAAGGATCGTGCCCGGGTTGTTCGAAGTTCGGATCCAGCGCGCGAGGAATGCCGTCCCCTTGAAACTTGAAGGCGGTCCAGCCCCACCGTTCAGCCTTGGTCCGCCGGACGAGATCGCGCCACGAACCCAAGTCTTCAGGATGCGACTTGGGAACCTGGGTCGTTCGATAGAAGCGCACACGGTCCCGAAACCGGCCACCCAAGAGATTACAGACCGGTGTCCCGAGCATTCGTCCGGCTAAATCCCACAAGGCGATTTCGATTCCGCTTGCCGCAGTTACGGTTGCTCCACCAATCGCACCCGCTCCTGCGCTATCCCGAAGCATTTTGGTGTAGAGCCGGTCCACGTTCAACGGGTCTTCGCCAACGACGATCCCTCGCATCTTGTTAACGATGAGGTCCTTGACCCCCCAGCCCCAGTAAGCCTCACCGATCCCGTAAAGGCCGGAGTCAGTCTCAATTTTGACCAGATTCCAATCCCAGGTGCCCCGGACCACCATGCATTTCAGATCGGTGATCTTTACCTTTTTCGCCAGCGCTGATGCAGCTTGGGCGTAAGCGGGTGGGAAGAGCGACGCCGAAGAGAGAAGGCCCGTGGCAGTCGCGCCCAATGCTTGTACGAATCGACGTCGTGAGAAGCTTGACATGCAAAGCCGGTATATCACAGCCGTTAACTACGTATTTCGATGACGACTAGGAGGAGAATGAAAATCGCATGAAGCGCTATTTGATCCTGCTCGCTTTGCCAGTTATTGCCCGTGCGGCGATTACGTATACTGCGGAGAAAACAACCGATCACGGGGTGGAGATCGTCCGCCTGACCGATAAGACTCGCGGAGTTGAAGTTTTAATCATGCCGTCGGTCGGCAATCGAGCTTACGAATTGAAGGTTCATGGAAAGAATCTTCTCTACTTCCCCCTGCCCGATGCTGCGGCCTTACAGAACGGTAAACCGCCAAGCTTCAGCGGCATTCCTTTCATGGCGCCCTGGGCGAATCGCCTGGCCGGCGGGGGGTTTTGGGCCAGCGGTCAAAGGTTCAGGTTCAACTCAGACCTTGGTACAGTGCGGGTAAATTCGAGCGGCATCGCCATGCATGGAATGCTCACAGCATCGCCGCTTTGGGAGGTGACTGATGTAGGCGCAGACAGCCGGTCAGCACATGTCACTAGCCGGCTTCAGTTCTGGAAACACCCGGATCTGATGGCGAACTGGCCTTTCGCTCACGAATACGAAGTGACTTACAGGCTTGCTGAGGATGTACTGCAGGTGAGTACAACAGTCAGGAATTTAGGTGCTGAACCAATGCCGCTTGCCATCGGCTTCCACCCGTATTTCAACATTCCCGATGTACCGCGCTCTGAGGAAACGGCACACATCCCAGCTCGAAAACATGTCGAAACGGACTCACAGTTAGTTGCCACAGGCGAGCTGACCACCAACGGTCTACCGGAGCAGGTCTCTCTGAAAGATCATACGTTCGACGATGGATTTACTGATCTAGTACGCAATAGCGATGGTCGCGCAACCTTTTCGGTCCAGGCAGGAATTAAGAAGATCGAGGTCATCTACGGGCCTAAGTATCAGGTTGGTGTTGTTTATGCCCCACCCAATCAAAATTTCATCTGCTTCGAGCCAATGGCGGCCATAACGAACGGCATCAATCTCGCACACGACGGCAAGTATCCCGAGTTGCAGACAGTCGCTCCTGGTGCAATCTGGACGGAAAGCTTCTGGATACGGTTCAGCGGGTTCTGAGCAAGGCCACATCAATACAACTAGGTTTTAGATTGTGCTCTTGTAACTTTGTGGAAGGAGT
>CAXTMN010000070.1:0-18006 GCA_964245395.1 uncultured Bryobacteraceae bacterium | reverse complement strand
GCCTAGAGACACATGAGATTCCGCATTGCAGGTGGCATTACCTTTACGTTAACGGTTTTTCTCGCAGGCTATTGGCTTGGCGGGTTGCGCTCGCCGGTATACGCGCAAACAACCGATCGAGTGTTCGAACTGCGAACGTATCACACCTACGAAGGCAAGTTGGACGCCCTATTGACACGATTTCGGGACCATACAATCGACATCTTTAACCGGCACCAAATGACCAGCGTGGGCTACTGGCTTCCTACTGAGGGATCGTTAAAGGGGAAAACACTGGTGTACATCCTTGCTTTTCCCAGTCGCGAAGCGGCGACGAAAGATTGGGCGGACTTCCGAGATGACCCCGAGTGGAAGAAAGTATCTGCTGCTTCGGAGGTCAACGGGAAACTCGTGGAAAAGGTCGATTCCGAGTTTCTTGTGCCCACCGATTTCTCTCAGCTGAAGTGATGGTGATAGAGGTCGGGTCCGATATCATATGCCTGAAGCAAGGGAGACCATCGGATGACTAGACGCGAACTGCTGGGAACTGGGGTAGCTTCTACTCTGATGGCCTTTAAGCCGACCTTAGCTGACACCCCGGACGGAAAGGCCTTGCTCGGCGGATCCCCAACTACCTTCAGCGTTCGCACCAGGGCTGCGCGACAGAAAAATGAGCGTTTCGACATCATTGAGCAATGTCACCAGTTGGGTTTAGCTGGCGCGGAATCAATATTGCCCTCGCCCAGTCCAGAGGCAATTAGAGCGATTCGCGAAAAGGTTGACGCCTACAACATGGTCGTCATCCTGAACACGCCGTTACCGAAGAACGAGAGCGATGTGGCGAACTTTGATACTGCTGTGGCAGCGTGCAAGGAAGCAGGGGCCTCGGCACTGCATGCGGCTATGACCCAAAGGAGATACGAACAGTTCAGTTCTCTGGCAGACTTCAAGGCTAACTTCGCACAATGCCACAAATCCGTGGCTCTGGCTGAACCGGTCCTGCGAAAGCATCGGATGCGGCTTGCAGTGGAGAATCACAAGGGCTGGCGTGCGGCAGAACAGGCGAACTGGATGAAGCAAGTCAGCAGCGAGTGGGTGGGCGTTTGCCTGGATATGGGTAACAATCTTGCACTGTGCGAGCCGCCTGATGAAACCTTCGCCGCGTTGACGCCCTACGCAATCTTTTCTCATATCAAGGACATGGGTTTGCAAAACTACCCGGATGGCTTTCTACTCTCCGAAGTGCCTTTCGGAGAAGGTGTTATTAATCTGAAAGAACGAGTAGCTCAATTACGCCGCAAAGATCCCCAGATGTTGTTCTGTCTGGAAATGATTACTCGTGAGCCGCTCAAAGTACCCGTATTTACAGAAGGCTATTGGGCAACGTTCTCGGATCCGGCGACAGAGGTTCCGGCCCAAGACTTGGCAAAAGTTTTGGACATGGTGCGGAAGAATGAGCCCAGGAAGCCGCTTCCCAGCACCGACAAACTAACGCCTGCTCAAGCCATCGAAGCAGAAGACGAGAACAATCTGGCTTGCATCCGTTATGCGCGTCAGTACCTGAACATGTAAGGGCGAGTAGCTGCGCTACGACGGCGCGTGAATTAGAGCAAAGGCAAACAGCGTATCGCCGGCACCTACGACCACGAACTGGCGTCCCTCGAGATTGTAGGTCTCAGGTCCATTGCTAACTCCGTGTAGTACTGGGAAGTGCCAGAGAGCATCGCCAGTGGCCGGATTGTACGCAATAAAGTTACCGGCGTAGTCGCCTGTGAAGAGCAGCTTTCCGGCCGTCGTCAGAATACCGGGACCACCTAAGCCCGCACCGCCGCCCATAGTCGGATAAGGGTGACTCCAGGCAATCTCGCCCGTCTGTGCATTTATCGCTTCCAGAACATGCTGCGACCATAAGCCGCGTCCTGAGCCGCCGTAACCCTCCGGGCGCGGATCGGTGTCCGTCAGGTAGGCCAGACTGTAGCCACGGGTAGCGTTGACATAGAAAAGCCCGGTCTCCGGATTAAAGCTTGGAGGCAGCCAGTTGGTACCGCCTCCGCCTGGAATGGTGAGTAGAGAGCCGTCCGGTGTGGGATCCTTCTTCGGGTCGGGAATGGGTTGACCATGAGCATCAACGCCCTTGGACCAATTAAGCGGCACGTAGGGCTTGGAGAGAACGCTCTTACCATTGACTCGATCAAGAACAAAGAAATACCCATTGCGAGCAGCCTGCGCCAGCAATTTCCGCGGATGGCCATCAATTACGGCATCGAACAGGACGGGAGTCTCAACGTTATCCCAGTCGTGAGTGTCATGCGGCGAAGCTTGAAAATACCAAGCCATCTTGCCGGTGTCTGGATTCAAAGCAACGATGGAACAGGTCCATAAATTACTACCCTTCCGACCTTGGCCGGCATACACAGGGTTGGGATTACCTGTCCCCCAATACAGCAAATGAAGTTCGGGGTCATACGTACCGGGAAGCCAAGTCATGCCGCCGCCGTGCTGCCTTGCAATCTCATTGGGCCACGTCTCAGCACCAGCCTCTCCGGCCTGCGGCTCGGAGTTCCAGCGCCATTGCGTATCACCGGTCTCCGGATCGCGCGCTTCGAGAAATCCAGGAACGTCCCTTGCATCGCCGCCGACCCCCCTGAGAACATGGTTTCCCACAATCATGGGCGCCATGGTCGTGAAGTACTGCAGCTTTTCGTCGGCGACTTTCTTCCTCCAGCGCTCCTTCCCGGTTTTGGCCTGGAGCGAAATGAACCAGCCGTCCGGCGCCAGGAAGTAGAGCCAGTCCCCATACATCCCCACACCGCGGTTGCCGACCAGGTGACCGCCGTGGTCCTGCCAGTCGTAACGCCACAGCTCCTGACCGGTATGTGCATCAACTGCGTAGACGTGATCCGGAATAGTAAAGTACAGTATCCCGTTTACCATCAGAGGCGTTGATTTGATCTCTGGAGCGCCGACGCCTCGCTGAGCGCCAACGCTCGAGATCCGATACATCCAGGCAAGCGCAAGTGAATCGATGTTCGCTGAATTAACTTGCTTCAGTACGCTAAAGCGCCGACCGGAGTAGTCGCCGTTGTAAGTGGGCCAAGTGTCGGTAGCGGATTGTAGCAGTCTCTGTGGATCGAGAAGCTGGGTGAAGCCTAGAGTTGGGAGCAGAGCAACTACGAGGAAGACCGCAGGACCTCTCATTTTTGAGGGCTCATTTCAGTGTCACCAGGTAAGCCGTAAGATTGTGCATTTCGGAATCGGTGTACCGGTCGAGTAGTTGACGATGCCCAGCAAGACGGTCTTCCAGATCAACTTTGGTGCTCTTGCTCAGCGGAATGGAGTAAAAGTCGCCTTGCTTGTCATAGAGTGTCACATTAAAGTCGTCCAGGTGCTTGACCGTGCCCGAAATCTGCTTTCCTGAGGGCAAAGTGACGGTTACCTTCTGAGTAGCTTCGCCACCGGAAGCGAACCCTCGAGCAGCAGGATACAGAAAAGCTTGCTGTAAGTCAGGCGGACTGAACTTCGATCCAACATGGGCGAGGTCGCCGGTAGAGGAATGGCACCCAAGGCAGCCGCCGGGCCCACGAAACCAGATCTCACCAGCCTTTGGGTCGCCCGTAACGACGTCCAGAATCTTGTAAGTGCCCCGATTCGCAGCAAGTTCAACTCGCATATGTAGAAATTCGGCAATGTCGTAAAGCTCAGACTCAGTGAAGGCGGCGAACTGCGGCATTCCGCGACTCACACGACCGTTGTGAACAACAGGGCCGATGAGCTCGCCCTTTTCGTCGTGCAAGACAACCGTCGAGCGAAGGAGATCAGGGCCGGTATCGCCCCCGGTAGCTTTCGCGCCATGGCAAAATGCGCAGGTAGCGGTGTAGATTTTGGTACCGCGCTCGGCAGCTGCAGCATCGGGCGGTGTACCGAGGCCGAGAAACTCGCGCGTCCCCTCAGCTCCACGACTCCGCTGACTGCCGCGCTGGCCTTCTGTGGTGATTCCGGGCTGCGGAACGGGTGTGCCGCTGTGAGCCGGTTGATGAACAGGCGTAGTCTCCTGGGCAATGACCATGGCAAGAATGGAGTTCACCAGAAGCAGCGCTTGGACGATTATGATCACCTTACGACTAACCAGCATTGGTTACTTAAGCCTTTGCTGCTTTCAAAAGGTGATCACAGCCGCGTGCCGTCAGAGCAAGCATGGTGAGAGTTGGGTGCTTGTCGCCGGTAGACGGAAAAGCGTTCCCACCGAAAACGTACAGGTTCGATATGTCATGAGTCTGGCAGAAAGAGTTCAGCACTCCCTCCTTCGGTCCGGCGCTCATACGGGCAGTACCTGTTTCGTGAATAGCTCCGCTAAGTGCTTTCTTACGTGGTATGGCGTTGGGCTGTGCTCCAGGACTGCGAGACTCGCCTTCACGAGATGCACCACGGCTGGTATCCGAATCCGCCACCGCACGATTGGCTGGGGCGTCCGGAGAACCAGGCGCCCCAGGAAACCCTACGGGGCCGCCCCGCCCCATGCCAGCCATCATTTCGCCACCCGCACGCTTGAAAAGCTCTTCTGCCTTCTCTTGAAAATGAGCGAGCAAAGCGCGGTCATTATCAGAATGGGTGAAGTGAATTTTAAGTACCGGAATCCCCCAGTGATCCTTCACTTCCGGGTCGAGCTCCACAAAATTCTCTTTGCGAGCAAGCATCTCACCCCCGGCGATCCAGACCCGAGCCTGCGCCACATACCGACTTCTCACTTCCTTCTTCCACTCGGGTCCGTAGCCGGGAAGCGACGAAGCAAACAACGGGAACTCACTTTGCCCACCAGTCGCATTCATTACGTAGCCCCGAATAAAGTCCTTACGGGCGCTTCGCTCGTCGATATTAACGATGTTAGGAATTGTGATGCCGGCGGACTTGCCATCATCAAGACGGCTCGGACCGCCCTTCAACTTGGGGAGAAACCCGGTGACACCGCCACCGCCAATCTGGTCCATCATGTACTGTCCCAGCGTTCCGCTTGAATTTGCCAAACCGCCTTTAGCAGACAGCAATAGCAGTCGCGTATTCTCTAGCGTCGAGCCAGCCAACACAACGTGACGCGCGTCCACCTCGACCGACTTCTTGGTGTAGCGCTCGATATAAGTTACGCCCCGCGCCCGATTCTCGTTGTTCATGCGTACCTGGGCGACAATGCTGTCGGTTCTCACCTCAAGGTTGCCTGTTTTCAGAGCCGGCGGCAGGGTGGTCGAAACGGTGCTGAACATAGCGCCGACATCGCATCCGTTCACACAGTTACCGCAGTAATGACATGACGGACGGTTGTTATGGTTGCGGGTCAATTGCGCTAAGCGGCGGTGAGTAGTCGGCCAGCCGAGACTTCTGCAGGCTGCTGTAAAGATTGACTCCGCGCAATTGAGCGGCATGGCCGGAAGGAAGACACCGTCGGGGAACTGCGGAAAGCCTTCCATCGCTCCGCTGACACCAATAAAGCTCTCGACCCGGTCATAGTAGGGCCGCAAATCCGCATAATTAAGCGGCCAATTTGCACCGTAACCGTCTCGCGAGGCAGCTTTAAATTCATAGTCGGCCATACGGTCGCTAGCACGGGCCCAGTGAAGACTACGGCCGCCAAGACACCTCGACCTGCCCCACTGATATGTCGTATCAGGAGAAGTGGTGTACGGGTTCTCCTCGTTATCGATCATGATGCGGTAATTTCGTTCACTGCCGCTGTATTTACGCAGCAGGCCTGGCGCCCCACGCCCGCGATACTTCAACTCATAAAGAAACGTGTGATGAAAGTCCTTGGTTTGGGAAATGGGGCTGCCCGCTTCCAGCATCAACACTTTCATACCTACCTGCGCAAGCACCATAGCGGCCCAGCCGCCACAAGCGCCAGACCCGACTACGACGGCATCATAAGTCACAGCCATCCGTCGTCAGACCTCATGATGTTCGGGATGGGTACAGGCGGGGAACTGAAGATTGTAGGAGTTCCCACGATAGTCCAAGTTGTCGATCATACCGATTCGAGCGGTGTAAAACGCGAAGGTGTTTTCACGCTTGATTAAGCGATATGCAAAGTACGCAGGATGATGGGTGCTTGGGTCCCGCTCTGGCGCGGCAATCTGGTTCAGAATGGTCGCCCGTCTCTCCGGGTTCGCAGAGTGGAAACCAGCTTCCTTGAGCGAGGCCAATGCAGACCGCCATTGCTTCTGAGTATCGGGAGCATACTTATCGGAGGAATACAGCAGAAAGTCGATAAACTGGCTGCAATGGGCCTCACGAGCGCCTGATGTTTCGTCAGTGGGGATCAGCAATTCAGTAAGTGATTGGAGAGCTTCGAAGTCTGCAGGCGAAAAAAACTGAGGCTGATAATCGCGGAACATATCTCTAAGCGCTGCGGGTTCAGGCGGAGCCGCTGAACCAGAGACGTGACGATGCTCTTGAGCCGCTTGACTCCAGGCAGAGAAGAATTGCATGCCCGCCGGCATGGCTGCGAGACGAACCGCGCATTCCAGCAGGGTCCGGCGGGCAATAAGATCAGAAGACATACGGGTCTGAGATCGCAGGTACCTCTTCTGAATTCTAAAACACGTATTTCAAGCCGAACTGAAGTTGACGCATGGCCACCGCTGTACTGCTGATAACGCCGAAGTTAGAAGCAGGTTTTACGTTCTGTCCCCAAGCTAAATTGGGATTGCCCCAGTTTGGGTGATTGGCGAAGTTGAACCCTTCAAACCGGAATTGAAGTGCCTGGCGCTCCGTAACCCGGAAGTTTTTGAGGGCGGAAAAGTCCCACTCATTGCGACCCGGCATGATCACCGTATTGCGACCGGCGTTCCCAAAGGTCCCAAATGGCTCCAGTGCGAACGCGTTGACGTTAATCCAGGCATTTGGGGAAGGATCCGCAATGCTTTGGGAGATACCGGTCGCGTTGAGGCGGTCGCGACTGTTACCCACTCCGGTGTTCGACTGATCAGGACCAGGTGTCGGGTAACCGGGAAGTCCGGTCTGAACCGTGTATATAGATCCGATCTGCCACCCCCCGAGCAACTCATTCAGCACGCCTCCGTGATTGAGGAAAGCTTTGCCGGAACCCACAGGAAGTTCGTAGAGGGCTGAGACCACAAAACGGTGTGCGACGTTGAATGCTGATAAGGCGCGTTCGCATTCCAGGCATCGGCTGTTCTGTGGAAAGATCGTGTCGCTTTGACCCCGGATTGCGCTCACGTCATCAATGCTTTTCGCATAGGTATAAGCCCCAAGGAGAGTTAGCCCCGACAATAGCCTTCGAGTGAGTTTCATTCCCAGGCTGTTGTAGTTCGAGTTACCGCCTCCCTGGACAGTCTGCATAATGCCAATGTTCGAGAACGGCAAGCGGCTGGTCAGAGCGCTCGTGCCGGGCGTAGGTTCGTTGGCATCAAACAGCCCTTCCAGGCGATGACCTTCAGAACCCAGGTAACCGGCTTCGAAGACCATTGTCTTCGATAGCTCGTGCTCCACGTTCAATAAATATTGCAGTACGCGGGGGGTACGGAGGTCATCCAGGACGCCAAACAGTGTTGGATTTTTGATGTTGATGGTGGAACCCGCCGAAATGAAATTCGTCCACGTCATGCTGGGAAATGCAGCGGGCTGATTGTTGTTGACGTTGTTGCTCTTGCCTCCCAGGGTTCGCGCAAGATCGAACCGGGAATTGCTGCTGTCCTGGGCGTAGAACACGCCAGCGCCAGCCCGGATGGACCAGGTCCTCCGGGGAGTCCACGCTAGGCCGAGGCGAGGCGCCCAATTGTTATAGTCTGTCTTGTAGAGGCCGCGACCGAGGCGATTGTCACGCGCAACCTGCACGTTCGGAAAGTAAAAGGGCAATCCATCGTAGTAATTACCTGTACCCGACCGCACGTCTGTAGGCTGAACGCTCGGATTGGTAACGCCGGCCGTAGTTGCAAATAACGGGAGCTGAATGTTTGTCTCATGACCACTGCGATCAACGTAGGGCGGCGTCAACTCATAACGCAGCCCGAGAGAGATCGTGACATTCGTAGCCGCTCGCCAGGTGTCATCGATGTAGTAGGCCTGACTTGTTGCTCGCAACTGCTCAAAAGCAATGCCGTAGGCACCGTCTACCTCTGTAGGCGCCCCGAGAAGAAATCCCGCAAACCCGTAACCGCCGGTGTTGCCATTTGGGTTTGACGTAGACGAAGAACCCCAGTTGAAGGCTCCGCGGGGGAACTCATTCCCGAGCTGATTGTAACGATCGCGACGGACCTCGCCTCCAAAACGGATGGAGTGCTTGCCGCGAATCCACGAAAAATTGTCAATCACCTGGCCTATCGCGTCGTTCAGAATGTAAGGCCCATTTGTATCGTCACCCCAGCCGCTGATCTCGCCCAGATTCCGCATTTGCGGAATTCCCCAAGTCTCGCAGTTGCTAGTGTTAAGACCCGGCAGATTGAGTTGCTGAACGACGTTTTGCTTACAAGCCAGATCGGGGGCTACTGCGTTGTAGAAACTGTTGATGCCGAATCGGAACTCATTTACGGTTGTGGGGGAGAACACGCGCGTGTTCGAGATCATGTACTGCTTTCCGTTTGTGGCTAAAGAATTTCCGGCAAGACTGAGGGTTGGTGAGTTGGCCGACTCATCCGTCCAGCTATACCGAGCAAACCACGTCGACTTGTCGTTTTCAACCCAGTCAATACGCAAGTTGAATTGATCCCGGTCAGTCGGATTATTAGCATTCAGCAAGTAGTCGTTTACTGGTGATTGATTGGCGGGAATCGGCTGATTCGGGACTGGCAAGTAAGCCAGCATCTGAAGACTCTGAGGAGCAATGGCGCTCGTCGGAATTTTGTTCCCCGGAATTGGCACGACGCTGTACGTCCCGTCAGCATTGCGGGTACGACCAGTCGGGTAGTAGAGTTGGGCTCCCAGACGGGTCAAAAGAGATGAGAAGTCGCCATTGCGCATAGCCAGGGTGGGAACACTGTACAAGCTGTTGCTGGTAGCGCGCTGGTTGAAACCTTCGAAGTTTGCCATAAAGAACAGCCTGTCTTTGGCGTTGAACAACTTAGGAATGGATAAAGGACCGCCCAGGGTGAAGCCGTACTGATTCCACTTGAAAGGCTGGTTAGCAGCGTGATTGCTGGTAAACGCATAGGGGGAAGCGTCCAGTTTGTAATTACGGAAGAACTCAAACAAGGACGCGTGGTAATCGTTCGTGCCACCCTTTGTTGAGACGTTCACTTGTGAAACTTCCCTGCCAAACTCCGCCGGGTAAACACCGGTTTGAACCTTAAACTCTTGTATGGCATCAATCGATGGCTGAATTAGGTAGAAGTTAAAGTTAACGTCGGTATTTTCGATGCCATCAAGAGTATAGTGATTGAAAGTCGAGCGCTGGCCTGCAATAGAGTAATTCTCATTTGCGCGACTTCCGCCCTGCCGGTTAGAACTCTGCGTAGAGCCAAAGCTGGCGCTGACATTAGGGCTGAGTTGGACCAGTTGCAGGTAATCGCGGCCGTTAAGAGGTAGTTCCACAACGCGCTTATTTTCGATCACCGTACCGACGGTCGCATTGTCGGCGTTTAGCTGTTCGGCTGACGCACTGACTTCAACAGTTTCGCTTACCTGGCCCGGTTGAAGCGTAAAGTCCGCGCGAACCGTCTGTTGAACCTGTAAGTCGATGTCCGGCTCGGACTCGGTCTTGAATCCCTTCATGCGAACAGACAATCCGTACCGTCCCGGAGGAAGCGACGGAAAAGTAAAAAGTCCGTCAGCATTGGAGCTCTCAACGCGAGTGGCATTCGTAGCCTTGTCGGTGAGGGTGAGGGAAGCTCCGGCCACTGTAGCGCCGGACGAGTCTTTGATTTCTCCATCGATAGTCCCGGCCGTCTGTCCAAACAGGGCTGCTGGTAACAGAAAAAGGCCGGCTACAAAAAAGAGCTTTCTATTGAGCAAGTAAATACCTCTTCAAGGAAGTCGAGCTGACTGGGCACACTGCAAAACAATCGTAATCGAATTTGCGATAGCAAGATTACCATCAACAGCTCACGGAAGTACCAGAAGCACAGTCCATCGTTCGGGAAACTGTTCACCTGATGTTATCGGTTCGTGAAAGCTCGACGTGATATGTAAGATGTCGGGATCTGACATGAAGACGAGCGACACGCAAGCAAGCCTAACAGGGAAAATAGCTCTGATCTCGGGCGCGAGCAAAGGTTTGGGACGGGCGATGGCGCTTGCTCTAAGCGCGCAAGGAGCAACGATTGGTTTGGTTGCTCGTAACCGGGAAAAGCTCGAGGAAGTAAAAGAGGAGATTGCTGTTTCGGGAGGGAACGCTACCGTTTTTGCTGCCGATGTGACGGAGGAAGAGGCCGTCCATAAGCTGGAGGCCGAAGTCTCGAGTCAGCTTGGTAAAGTACAAATCCTGGTCAACAACGCGGGAACGAACGTACGAAAGAACCTGGTTGACTTTTCTCTTGAGGAATGGCGCAGCGTCCTGGATACAAATCTCACCAGCGTCTTTCTCATGTGCAGGGCTTTTGTGCCTCACATGCGTGGTACCGGTTATGGGCGCATCCTCAGTATGAGTTCAATCATGAGTCACATTTCGCTACCCGGGCGAAGTGCCTACTCTTCGAGCAAGGCTGCATTGCTGGGGCTTACACGGGCTTTAGCATTGGAATTAGCGGGTGAGGGAATCACCGTGAACGGCATCAGCCCGGGTCCATTTGCCACCGAAATGAACACTCCTGTGATGCAGAACCCGGAGGCCAATGCGCAGTTCCTGGCGAGTCTTCCCGTGGGTAGATGGGGCAAGCCGGAAGAGATTGGAACTCTTGCCGCTTATCTCTGCTCAGAGTCGGCAGGCTTCATTACCGGAACGGACATACTGATCGACGGAGGCTGGTGTGCGCGTTAGTAGAGAGTCAAGGACGTGAACGCACCTGAACGGTCCGATATTGATTTTGAAAAAGCGCTCTACGCCAAAGTCACCTGGCGGATCATTCCTTTTCTTTTCTTATGCTACGTATTTGCTTACGTTGACCGTGTGAATGTCGGGTTTGCAAAACTGCAAATGCAGCAAGACTTGCGCATCAGCGATGCCGTCTATGGGATGGGCGCAGGTATGTTTTTTCTTGGATACTTCTTCTTTGAAGTGCCGTGTAACATAGCGCTCCAGAAGGTAGGAGCGAAGTATTGGTTAGGACCCATTATGGTCGTTTGGGGGCTTGTTTCGGGCTGCCAGATGTTCGTCAGAAGTGCCACAAGTTTGTATCTGGTTCGCTTCCTTTTGGGTATCGTTGAATCCGGTTTCTTCCCCGGCGTCATTCTCTATTTAACGTTTTGGTACCCACGCAAGTACCGGGCCAAAATGCTCGCCGCTTTCATGACGGCCATTCCCCTCTCAGGCGTTATCGGCGGACCGATATCCGGATGGATTTTGCAGAGTATGTCCGGTTCCATGGCGCTACGGGCGTGGCAGTGGCTCTTTGTATTCGAAGCGATTCCTTCCATTCTGGCCGGGATTGTAACGATCTACTTCCTTGAGGACGGTCCACGAAAAGCACGTTGGCTCAATCCTGAAGAGAAGCACCTGTTGGAACGAAGACTGAGAGAAGAGGAGCAAGCCAAGAGCCTGGAGGCCCCTGGGCACCATACCCTGGCTGATGCTTTTCGCAGCCCGAAAGTGTGGCTTCTAAGTCTGATCTACTTCGGCATGGTGATGGTCAACTATGGCATTAGCTTCTGGCTACCACAGATCGTGAAGGATACGCTGAGCAAAGATTCTCTTAAGATTGGCCTACTGACTGCTATTCCGTGGGCCATGGCTGCGATTGCGATGGTACTAGTGGGACATCACTCGGACAAGACCGGAGAGCGGCGCTGGCACATCGCGCTCACTAGCATCTTATGTTCGGTTGCCTTTGCGGCTTCCGCTGTGCCCGGAATCTCAGGCGGGTTGAGCCTGCTTGCGCTAACTGTCGCCACGGCCAGCATCGCCTCTTCCTATTCGACCTTCTGGGCGCTTCCGACCGCTCTTCTATCAGGCACGGCCGCCTCAGCGGGGATCGCCTGGATCAATTCAATCGGCAATCTGGCCGGGTACGTAAGTCCCTATCTGGTCGGCAAAATCCGCGATACGACTCACAGCATGGTTCCTGCGCTTCTTATGCTTGCCCTTTGCTGCCTCTTCTCTGGTGTATTGACGATTGTGAGTTTTCGGACAGCAAAGCCCCGTAGGGCTGGTGCATGATCAATTAGTCCAAAGCTCGTTTCCGAGGGCTAAACAGCAAACCTCCATGCAGTCTAATCCGTTGCCCTTGAAACACAGCAGCCCCGTTACGTTCGAGGACCAAACCATGCGGAAGATAACGTGGCGGCTAGTTCCGTTCCTTTGCGTCCTGTACATCGTCAGCTTTGTCGATCGCGTAAACATGGGGTTTGCAGCGCTCTCCATGAACAGGCAACTTGGACTGACGCCCGTGATGTTTGGGACGGCATCCGGCATCTTCTTCTTGAGCTACTTTCTCTTTGAAGTCCCGAGCAACCTGATTCTTCATCGCGTGGGAGCTCGTCTGTGGATTGCGCGAGTCATGGTCACCTGGGGCTTAATCTCGTCGGCGACTGCATTCGTATCTCATAGCCGCGGACTGTATTTGCTCCGCTTTCTTCTCGGAGCAGCTGAAGCCGGTTTCTTCCCGGGAGTAATTCTATACCTGAGCTACTGGTTCCCTGAGCAGTGGCGCGCAAGAGTCACTGCTGGCTTCATGGCCGCCATCCCGGTAGCGAGTTTTCTGGGATCGCCCATCTCGGCAGCTTTACTGGGCCTGGACGGCAAATTCGGATTTGCCGGTTGGCAATGGATGTTTCTCTTGGAGGGCTTACCAGCGGTCTTACTCGGATTAGTCGTGCTGGCCTATCTCACTGATCGAGTATCCCAAGCCCGCTGGCTAACCTCTCAAGAACGAGGCTGGCTGATAGACAAGCTGCAAGCAGAAGCGGAGCGAGCGCGTCCGTCACCCCAAACCTTATGGACACAGATCTTGACCGCGAACGTACTGGGACTTGGTCTGATTTACTTCGGTCTTAGTGCCGGACTTTATGGAGTAGAGCTTTGGCTGCCTCTCATACTGAAAGGCTTCGGCTTCCAAAATCTCGCAATCGGTTTTCTTGCCAGCATACCCTATCTTGTAGCGATAGCGGGAATGCTGGCCTGGGCTCGTCACTCTGACCAAAGCCGCGAGCGCATCTGGCATGTCGCCGTGGCTACGCTGCTGGGATTGGCGGGTTTCGTTGCAGCGGCCTTCATTCATCAATTTGTGCTCGCCCTGCTTTGCATCACAATCGCTGTGACCGGCATTATGGCAAGCCGTCCTCCGTTCTGGAGCTTGCCCAGTGAGATGCTTACGGGAAAGTCTGCCGCTGGTGGAATCGCGCTGATCAACGCGATCGGCAACTTAGGCGGCTTCGTGGGCCCTTACGTCATGGGTTGGGCCAGGCAAGTCACAAACAGCTTTACAGCGGGGCTGCTTGTCATCGCTGCATTCCTGTTACTCTCATGCTGTCTGACTCTCCTCATCGGCAGGTCCATGTCTATGGCAGTTAAGCGAACCTCAGACCCCAAATATGCGTGAACACAAGATCGCTGCAATTCCCGCCGATGGCATCGGTAAGGAAGTTATCCCTGCTGGTTTGTCTGTTTTGGATGTCCTGCAGAAAAGATGCGGTGACTTCCGTCTACTTGTAGAGACACTACCGTGGGGCTCTGATTATTATCGTGCTACTGGCCGCATGATGCCTTCTGATGGGCTCGACCTTCTACGAAGCTTCGATGCCATCTACTTCGGTTCTGTGGGCGACCCTGACATTCCAGACCACATCAGCCTGTGGGGCTTGCGTCTGGCCATCTGCCAGGGCTTCGACCAGTACGCGAACGTGCGGCCCACGCGCATTCTCCCCGGTGTCACTAGTCCGCTTCGCAACGTAAAAGCTGGCGACCTGAATTGGGTCATTGTGAGAGAAAACAGCGAGGGCGAGTATGCCGGTCATGGAGGTCGCTCACACCGTGGATTACCGGAGGAGGTGGCAACGGAGACGGCCATTTTCACCCGGGTAGGCGTTCAGCGCATCATGCACTTTGCCTTCAAGCTTGCGCAATCCAGGCCGCGTAAGCTCTTAACCATAATTACGAAATCAAATGCTCAGCGAAATGGAATGGTGTTTTGGGACGAGATCGCCCTCGAAGTTGGCCGGAGTTACCCGGATGTGACAACAGACAAGGTTTTGGTCGACGCTGCCACCACGCGAATGGTGGGCAAGCCTCAGTCGATGGACGTAATTGTGGCGACTAACTTACACGCAGACATCCTGAGCGATTTAGCTGCAGCCCTGGCGGGCAGTTTGGGCATCGCGCCGACCGCCAATCTTAACCCGGAGCGCCACTTTCCCTCTATGTTCGAACCCATCCACGGATCAGCTTTCGACATTATGGGCAAAGGTGTCGCTAATCCGATCGGGAGCTTCTGGACGGCTGTCATGATGCTGGAGCATCTCCAGGAACAAGAAGCGGCCGATCGGCTGATGTCGGCCATTGAGCACGTCACCGGATTCGGTTCGGTTCTATCGCCGGACTTAGGCGGCAAAGCGAGTACGAGCGAAGTAACAGCAGCGGTCTGCGATGCTCTTCACGGGTCACACAGTTAGACTCTCCAGGTAATTACCAGGCATCGCGATTAGTGATCGTCACTCGGTAATACGGCTTGTCTTTTTCGGAAGGATCCATGGTGAATTCCTCGCTGGTCTTGGTTGAGTCGTAGCCCCGCCATAACCACGAGAGAGACTCAGGTAGATTAATCGCTGCCTGAGCTGAGTCATGGGTCGCGAGTCCAAAACGAAAGTGAAAGTCATATTCGCGCATTTTTATTGAGTTCGCGAGCTGTATGTTTTGCAGCGGCCAGGATCCATGGGCATTCTCCAGGTCATCCATGCCGTCACTCATCCAAATCCGAATGTTGCGCTTCGGTTGCTTGCGAACCATATAGGGATACAAGTTACCGCCGTCAAGGTGCTCTTCAGGATGCCACTGGATGGAGGTATAGCTACCAATTGTTGAGTGCACTCGCGTAAACTTGTCCGGATTGAACCAGGCGGAGTTAAGAGAGCAAATGCCGCCCGACGATTCTCCAGCGATCCCTCGACTGTAGCCATCCTGGCGAAGCTTGTACTCCTTCTCCACCTCAGGCAGGACCTCCTGCATAAGGAACCTGTTGTAGCGATCGCTTATAGTGTCGTACTCGATGGAGCGCATTGCTTTCCCGTCAGGTGAAAACCCAGGTGCAATCAATACGTGCACCATTGGCGGAATCAGCTTCTGAGCAACTAGGTTCTCAGTGACTGTGAACAGGCGTAATTTGGAAAGATCCCCCGCAATTAATCCTTGACCGTCCTGCCAAACCATCAACGCTGACGGTACGTTCGGGTCCACTCCAGGCGAAGCGTAATACCAATAATCAGCTTTCATTCCCTCGAATATCTCGCTGGTAATGATGTGTTTTTGGCTCAATTTACCTTGGGGAACGCCCGCCTTCGGGTACGAATCGGGGTCGTAACCGGCTACATCAGAACGCGCTCCAATGGGTTTTCCTTCAGCGAAAAAGGCGTAGGAATGAGTAACACCCACCCGCATTTTTTGGAGCCGCATCCACAATTGAGAGCTACCGACCTGAGACATCGGTAAGGCCGGCTGTCCATCAACTGAGATTGTGGCCGGCACAGCAGAGGTAGTGACGAACATGTAGTCCTCGCCCCAAACAGCCGTTCCTCCCTTCGGACCCAAGACTGTGTTGATCTCATCCGCCAAATCCGGGCTCGCCGGACCTTGACGCGCACTCTCTATCAACTGGACCAACGGACTTGTCTCTGCCGAGGCTATCAAGGCCAGGCCCAACCAAAAGGTGAGAATCGATGATCTCATGTTGTCCAGAATGCCGGTGAGAGAAACGAGGCTAAGTAAGGCTGCTGAGATAGTCAAGTCGTCCCTGACTATCGCCAAAGCGCTCAGTTGGTACTCCAGCCGCATCGAGAATGCTGAGGTACAAGCTTGATACCGGCGCGCCTTGGGTGTATTGAACGTGACGCCCTGTTTGGAACTTGCCCGAGCCGCCAGCAAGCAGAACCGGAAGGTCGTCGTGATTGTGCTTGTTTCCATCGCTGATCCCGCTGCCATACAACACTAGAGTGTTGTCCAGCATAGATCCGCTTCCCTCATTCGTCTTCTTCAACTTGTTGAGGAAATAAGCAAACTGCTCCATGTGGTGCTGATTAATTGCTGCGACCTTGTCCATGAGAGTAGGATCGTTGCGATGGTGGGAAAGGCCGTGATGCCCTTCTGGAACTCCGATTTCACGATACGAGCGGTTGCTGCCTTCACGCGCCAGCATGAAAGTTGATATGCGAGTCGTATCAGTTTGCAGGGCTATGGCCAGAAGGTCAAACATTAGTCGTGCATGAGCGGCAAAATCGATCGGGATGCCGTCTGGTTTA
Organism: uncultured Bryobacteraceae bacterium; assembly: GCA_964245395.1. GTDB lineage: Bacteria > Acidobacteriota > Terriglobia > Bryobacterales > Bryobacteraceae > Bog-105. The sequence goes on along the minus strand of CAXTMN010000070.1, from coordinate 1,485 downwards.
GCCAGCGATGGGGCGGCGGCGGAGTTGGAGGCAATCTGCTTCTCCATCATCTCTACCTGGCGCTCCACTTCGCGAACAGCGGTGAAGTACTCGTCGAGCTTTCGTTTATCGTTGCTTCCTAAACCACCCTGCAAGCGGCGTGTATCCTCAGCGACCAAGTCCAAAATGCTTTGTTGATACCGGGCCATACGGGAACGCGAAGCAGGATCACCGGCGTTTTCGTCATTGCCGAACAGCCGCTCGAAGACTGCACGCGGATTAACTTCGGGCGGGTTCGGTACTGTAGCATTTCGCCAGGAGATGCTGTTGACATATGCGCAGCTGTAACCGGAGTCGCAGTTACCAGCGAGGTGACCATCTTCGCAGCCAAGTTCAAGCGAAGCAAGGCGCGTGGCAGACCCGATTTTTCGAGCTGCAAGCTGGTCTACGGAAATACCCACCGAGATGTCGGAGCCTGCAGTCTTTTTTGGATGGACACCCGTAAGGAAACTGGCCGAAGCACGCGCGTGGTCTCCTGGACCATCTCCCTCGGGCATACCGCCGTTATCACGCAAGCCGCTCAATACAAGAACATCATCCTGAACCGGGGCAAGCGAACTGAGAATACGAGGCAACTCAAAGGAACGGCCATTGACCGCGGGTGTCCAGTTCCGCATATCGATGCCGTTCGGAACGTAAACAAATACCATCCGGGTCGGTGAGACCTTATCCGCGACATAACTGGCGGCCCTCAAAGCCGGGATCATCGAATCCAGCATCGGTAAGGCAACCGCTGCCCCAACGCCCCGCAATAGTGATCTGCGAGAGACATGCTTCCTAGTAACAATCATTTCGTACCCCCTGTCGCCTTAGCCATCTGGCTCCCTTCATCCCCACGTCCCATCTGAAAGGGAACACTTTCGACAATCCCTGTTATCAGCTTTGAAAATCGATAATCATTCGCTGCTAACGTCCTCGTGATTTGCTTCACCGCTCGGCGATCATAACCTTCCAGACCACGGCCAAGAGCGTAAATCATGAACTTCTCCGTCAGACATTCCGCAAAGGCGTCGCGGTTGCCGGCCAAGATTGACTTCAGCTCTGCACTGCCGTTGAAAGTCTTACCGTCAGGAAGCACACCGCTTGCATCAATCAGCTGATTCGCATCGTGAGTGCGCCACTGACCAATGGCATTATAGTTTTCGAGCGCAAAGCCTAACGGGTCCATGCGCACATGGCAGCCGGCGCACATAGGATTGGCGCGGTGCTTTTCCATCTGCTGTCGCATCGTGCCGGCAAGCGGACCGCCTTTCGCGTCGATCGAACCGACTCCGGGTGGCGGGGGCGGTGGCGGCATGTTCAGTACATTCTCCAGAATCCACTTGCCTCGCAACACAGGAGATGTTCGTGTGGGGTACGAAGTGACAGTGAGAACGCTCGCTTGCGTCAACACTCCGCTGCGCTCCGTCCCCTCTAAGGTCACTCGGCGGAAGCGGTTGCCGATTA
>CAXTMN010000069.1:12815-25764 GCA_964245395.1 uncultured Bryobacteraceae bacterium | reverse complement strand
CGATCTGACTTCCCCCCCCCGCGGGAGTGCCGAATCGCAATGTACTCGGAAATTGTGTGAGACCATCAAGCAAAACTGTAAGCCGGCACGCTCAAGTTCTGCTTTGAATTCGTACCGCATTGGACAACAAGTTGATGCTCTTGACCTCTTCTGTGATAAAGGATGATATGTAATGAAGCACAGCGGTTTTCCTGGTCTTGTGAAACAATTCGTCGCCGACTTGATCCCGGAGATGGGTTATAGTTTCACTGAGCGACCTTCCCTTTGGATGCCTGCGCTTGACCATTCCAGCCACATGGGCCAGAATCAAGGGCCCAGCGTCGCTTCGCTTCGACACCTAGCCGAAATCGTTACCGAACCCCGGTCGCCTTCGTAGCGGAATCGGTGACCAGCTTCGCCGGAATCGTCATTCGAGGATGAACGGAATGCCTAAGTTAATGCGATCAGCGATTAAGCAGGTTAGTTTGAGCGCAATCGTGATTGTCGGTTTAGCGTCGGTGTGCTTTACCCTAATCGGTGCGAATGGTCCAGTGCCAATCGGAATCGTGCAACACGCTAGTGGAAAGTGGACCGCGTCTCCCTCTGGAAAAAGTCTGGTCCGGGGCCAAATGGTAGCAGCAAACGAAAGCGTTGTACCTGGAGTATCCAACAAAGGGTCGATCGCGATACTGATTTTCAATACGGGAGAGGTCTGGCGAAAGGAATGCACCTCCGCCTCGCCGTGCGAGGAGAGTTCCCGGCTTCCGGGAAATGGCAAATCCGAGAATAGCGGCTTCTGGAGTTTCTTTACGGGTTATTTCAATCAAGGGCAAGAGCCACCGCCGATTTTTGCTGGTTCCCGATCGTTGACACGTGGGGGACCAGTCCACGCGTTGCTAGTGGTGAACCACGGGCAGATCGATCTCGAACCTGCGCTGCAGAAGTTGCCTGAAGGCAAATACACAATAGAACTGGCGAAGGAATCAGATCAGTCTACGGCCGAGCCCAGCAAGCATTCAATAAATTGGAAGCCGGGTTCGAATCTGCAGATCACCGCTCCAGCTGCCGGCCTGTACGCACTGGAAATAATGGCGAACGGCGAAAGCGTGGGATCGCCTGTGGCGTTGCTGATTGTCGCAGCGAGTGCTACCAGACAGCAAGCCACGTGGAAAGAAGTAAATGACCGTGTTGCCCAATGGAGTAGCGCTGACGCGCGGACAGTCGATACCGTTCTGCTTGCGACGCTGGTAGCTCTTCAAAAGGAAGGCGGCCACCAGGCGAATCCGCAGTGACTTTGAGCCGCTTCGCGAAATGCCTTCGGTCTTGGAATTGTTGGATGTTTGTCGTTTTCTCCGAAGAGCCACGACACGGGTTGACCTTTGAAAAGACGGTAAAAGAGCTGACTCCCGGGTTCGTCGTAATTGCGTTGGTAGTCGCGATAAATGCCTATCTGAGCTTGCATGGAATGTACGAACAATTTGAGTGGACAGACGGGGATAAACTGCTCCAGAATGCGAGGAACGTAAAGCCTGTACTGCCCGTCTCCATCGTTTCGATCGACGAAGAAGCATACAGAGATTTATTTCACAGTCAAAGTCCGCTGGCGGCGGCTCCGCTGGTCGATATCGTACAGAGTATCTGCGCCTTTCATCCCCGGCGGGTGGGCGTGGACATCTTCACGGGAGAGTGGCAGCCCGACGAGCAGATAAAGGCGATGAAGCGTATCCGGACGTTGAGTGCAGGCTGCAACATTGTTTGGATCCGGGACGCAACTTATGTCAGTCGGGGTATCGAAGGAACACCCTTCTTCCGATTAGGAGCGGTTCTAGGAACAGGAGAGCCGGCCCGAGGGGTGTGTAGCGCCCTACCTGTTTTCGTTCCTGACAGGGATGGGGTGGTGCGGCATATTCAAAAAGACCCGCTGACGGAGACCGCGCATGGCGTCTCTCCGTACGAAACCTTCAACAAAGCCCTAGCTACTGGGGAGTGCGGCTTCGTTGTGAACCAGAGCGATAACAGAGAGCCAGTAAAGATTCGCTTTACGGGGAACAACCAGCTGCGAATCGTAAATGCCAAGCTCGTGTTGGAGGAAGCAAAGGAATCGCGATCAGAGTTTGGGCGGGCATTGGGCCTGACCGACTCGGTTGTGATCTTAGGAGGCTTTTACCGGGCGGCACGCGATCAGTATGCGACCCCCATCGGAGAGCTTACTGGCACGCAGATTATCGCCAACGCGGTCAGCGGCACGCCAATTTCCGGCGTTTGGTGGCCAATACTTTCGTTTCTGGAACTGGTTACTGACTTGGTGCTTTATTGGCTGCTGTGGTGGACCAGACTACGCAGTTTCTGGAGCACCATCGTCTCAATTTTAGTGGGCGTTCTACTGGCGTTTTACATTTCCTGGAGAGCATTCAGCTACGGAGGGTTCTTTATTGGGGTGTTCGGTTCGCTAGCGGGAATTGCATTAGGAACGGTTGCCGATCTCATTTTCGATTCTTTGAAAGAGTGGTGGGCGAATTTCGAAGAGCCGGAAAACCAAGCAGCAGAACAGGCGCAAGAAGGGTGACCAAGGCGCTATTTTGTTCCCTGCGTTAAGGCAAAGTCGGTTGAGTCGGAACTACGGCTCAAGACCGGATTTTGATGGACGATCTTGAGATCGCTTTGGACTTTTTCCGAAACACTCTTTTCGACGACTTGATACACCTGACTCAGAAGCGGAGAGGCGCTGGGCAAGCGAAGAGCTTGAACTAGGAAGTAAGTGAAATAACCGTGGCCGAGTGCCTTGCTTTCGAGCGACTGCTGATCGGGCCGGGCGGCAGCCATGATGATGCGGCCTTGTCCCTGATCGAATTTGCGAAGGTCCTGATCAGAGATCGAGTTGCCATGACGCCCGTAGCGTATGCCTCCGCTATAACAGGTATCGATGAAGATGGCCACGCGGAGAGCGCCGATCCGGTTCGCCACCGTGGACACGAGATCGTACATGGGCAGAGCAGTTCCGAAGAGAAGGTCCTGATCGTTATTCGGGCCCAGCATGGTGTCGTGGGTGATCAAATAGTTTGCTCCAGCAACGGAATCAGACGAGCGTGCCGAGCCATGGGTCGCAACATAGATCACAACGATGTCTTCAGGCTTGGCACTGCGCGCAATCCAGTTCAGCCCGCTGCGAATCGCCGCAGTAGTTGCCTCTTCACCAGTAAGAAGCTTGATGTGGTCGCCTGGGAAGGCGGCGACTTTCGATTCCAGAGTGGCGGCGAACAGTTTAGCGTCGTCCGCGGTGTAGAGCAGCGGATCGATATTTGAGTCGGCAAACTCATTGACGCCGACGACCAGCGCCCACCGGCTGCCGTTGTTTAGGGGAGCCGGGGGCGTGTTCTTCGGAGTGGCAAGGACGAAGGGGTTCAGTTGCTCGTTCATCGCCCGGGAGCCTAGCTTGACCGCTTGGCTAAGGGCGAACTTGGCAAGTGGCGGATGATTGAGGCGGGCTTCAAAGAGAGAACGATAGTACCAGGAGTCGCCCAGTTCGCTGCACATCTGAACGGACCTCTTGAGCAGTTCCCCTGCCTCGCGAATGGTTTCGATCGAGCTATCCGAACTAACGCTTTCGAGTGCTTGCACCATAAGATCGGTCGCAGCTCCACACTTCGGACTAACTTGGGCGTTAACGGACGGGATAAAAAACAAAGCTAGCGCGATGACTTGCCAATAAGCACGTCGCATCGGAGGACTACTGAGGGGACATGGCAGACTGACGCTGAGATCGGTTGTACATCAGATTCATAATGTCAGGTGGAACGCCATTTTCCTTTAGCGACAAAATGCCATTCACGGAGACATCGAACTTGACGGATGGCGCTGTCGCGATCTTGGTCATGATGAGCTGTTTATCGATCTGGGCTCTCACCATCCTGATGACGCCGTCATTGGTTAACGTTTCGGAGTTGGCGCTCTTGGTGGAGCCTGCAACTGTGGCGGCGCGAGATTCCTGGCTGGCGCCCGCTGTCTGCGAACTTTCGGACTTAGCAAGATAGTCGTAGCGTGTCAGGGCGGTTTCGATCCGTTTCTGAGGTTCCAGGAAGTATTTCTCTGCGGGCCTGTACTCGACAGCGAGGCTGTATTTAGTGCTGCTTTCCTCCAGGTACTTTACCGCTGCATGGTAGTCACTGGCTGCATAACCCAGGGCCTCGTTAGCAACCCCAAGGTTATAGTTCAGGTAAGCGTTATCGGTCGGATCGGAAGGTGGCTGAATTGTGGAGAGTTTTTCCAGGTAATCGGTCCAGCGACCGTTCAGAGCCAGCCTGGAACACTGATCGAGCTCTCCGCCTTGCGCTAACAGGACGCTGATCCTCTCGTTCATCGGAACCATGTGGGAAGCAACCCGCGCTGCTAAGCTTCCGAGCAACCGGGCATTGAGCGAAGCATCGGTGTCGCTATCGCTGAGGCGTTCGGTCGCAGGGATTGGCTGACTACCAAACCCGGGAACCCGGAAAGTGACATTGCCTGAACCGCCAGAGTTGCTAGCGTTCAGAACCGCGGCTTCCTGGAAAGAGTGCAAGACTCTGTCATCGACAGAACGAACGATGCGAATGTCCAGAGCAACGTTGCCCTGTGCATCACGGTGAATGGCGCCAGGGGAAGTCATGCCGAACATCTTGGACGGTGCATCCGTTCTCGTGGCAATGTGGACAGGCTGAACGGCTTTTGGGAAGCATTGAATCTGGAACTCCGGCGCGTTGTTGCTGAATCTGACTCCTGGGTTGCCCCGCGCAATAAAAGTTTCCAGATCGGAGGAAAAAAGGTTAGCATCGATGCCGCCGTTCCCTCGCGGGAAAGCGACGGCGAAAGACTCGGGGCCGAGCCTGATTTCCGGGACGAGGCGGCGTTCAAGCACCACGACTTTTTTAATCGCTCCAAATCCGAATCTTTGACTTCCAAAAGCTGGAGATACGATCAATAACAAAACCGTTGAAAGGCAAAAGCATGGAGGGGGTTTGACCATCAAGATTCCTGATTACGAGCGAAGAGTAAGTTAGAGACGAGAATAGGCGCTCAGACTCTTGGAACTTACCGGCTCCGGCGATAACGAACCATTAGCGCCAGACTTGGAAAAATTATTATATACGAGTGTAAGGAAGCATTAGTAGCGACAAAAGATGTTGACGGCGCAATGCATTGCGCGGTCCAACGGCGGATTCAGTGGTCTACGAGGCTTCAGCATGGATGAATAACTGCCCACGTGGCCTTGCGGCGGTTCAGCAGCAGCGCCGGATATTGCAATCCTCTTTCCTGCCATCTGGCTCTCATTCAGCGCGAAGCGCTTGCATCGTGTCCACTCGCGCAGCACGCGCCGCCGGCACTAACGAGGCCAGGATCGCTGAGGTAACCACGACCGCTGCCGATCCTATTAACGGAACCGGGCCAGGAAGCTGAAGTTCCTGAACGTAATTGCCGGCCAGCCGCGACAATCCCCAGCCCACTAGACCGCCTGCTGCAATGCCAATCGCAGCCGTTGTTACTCCGTCGATTAGCACGGTAGTGAGAATCCCGAGCGGCTGGGCACCTACTGCGAGCCGGATAGCGAACTCGCGTGTTCGCCAGCTCACCGAAAAGGCCAGCACGCCTGCAATTCCGACCACCGAAATCGATAACGCGAGAATGGCGAACCCTCCGAATACGATGGCATTCACCCGGTTGTTCGCCAGCACTTCGGTGCGAACGTCTTCTAGAGTGCTGGTGTGCTCAACCGGTTGAGTCGCTGCCACCGCGCGAATCGTTTTCGTGATCGATGGGATCAGGGCGGTCGGGTCTTTGGCCGAGCGCACCAGTAGGCTGGCTCCGAACAGCGGCCCCTGCGCAAACGGCTGGTAGATGGTCAAATTGTGCTGAGGGAGAATGTTGGCGTCGTCCACGTCAGACAGGACGCCAACGATCCGGCGGCCCTTAGGGCTGATGCCGGCAACCTTGATCAGAGGATCCGTCCACATAATGTGCCGGTTTATCGCATCTTGTCCGGGAAACAGCTGTTGCGCGACGCTCTTACTGACGACGACTACCAGTTCGGATTCCTGCCGATCGGCCTCCGTAAAGTCACGCCCCTCGATAAGTGGAATACCCAAAGTGGCGAAGTAGCCCGGCGAAACAAACCGGAACCGCGCACGCAGGTCGTCCATGCCGCTTTCACCTTTTCGACCCTCGACTGCGAATACTAATGTGAAACTCAGAAAACGTCTGTCGAGCCACGGAGCCCACATGGCGGTTGCTGCGCCCTGCACTCCCGGCAACGCACTGACCTTGCGCTGTGCTTCTTGGTAAAACTCGGCCACCTGTTGCGACGTTCGGCCATCCGAAATCAAAGGCAGATTTGCAATCAGAACGTGCCCGGTTTCAAAGCCCGGCTGTGCTGTTTGCATTGAACGCAACGTTGTCAGCAATGCACCCGCACTCGCCAGTAATAGAAATGACGCCGCGATTTGGACAACTGTGAAAATGCGAATCCGGCGACGGCTGCTACCGGTAACTCGGCCGCCGCCGCCGCTAAGCGCTGGTCCGCGCGAGCTGTCTTCAGAGGGCAGGCGTGGAGCGAACGCCAGAAATACCGCCGCTGCCAGCGCCAGAACCAGGCCCATCCAAAGCAAGCTAAAATCGACAGTCAGATCCGCTGCCCTTACTGAGAATCGCAACGCGTAACGCGCCAGTACCCTCACCATCGGAATGGCTACCAGTACGCCGGCCAAGGCTCCGCTGCCACATAAAACCAGGGCGTCCGCCAGCAGCGACCTGCGAATGGCGGCTGCGCTGGCCCCCAGCGCTGCACGGACCGCCAACTCCGATTCGCGACGGACAGTCCGCGCAAGAATTAAGTTTGCGACGTTCGAGCACGCAATGACGAACAGCAGGCCCGAGGCGCCAAACAACAGCCACAAGATGGTGCCCGCCTCCGCGTTGATTTGGTCCCGCAACAACCGCGCATCGATCTGGAAGTGATGCTGAGGCTTGTAAGCTTCAGGATGGGCGGCCATCATGGTTGCGTACACCCCACGAAGCTCCGCACGTGCGGACTTGAGGCGCACCCCAGGCGCCAACCGGCCGAAGACGTCGGTCATCCGATGCTCGCGACCCTGCACCATCGTTGCCGAAAGGTGGTGTGGACTGGTGACGATGTTGGCGATCACCTCCGTTTCCGCCGGATATGGCACAGACGGCTCTAGTACTCCGACGACGGTCGCTGAACGGATTTCCATCATGCTACCCAGCCGTATGGCTTTTCCAATCACGTTCGGATCGGAATGTAGCACCGTCGCCCAAAACTTGTACGTCAACACTACCGCCCCTGCAGCGCTCGGCCCATCGTCGCGCTCGTCGAGCAGGCGACCCAAGACCGGCTTCAGCCCCATCACTTCGAAATAGGCGCCGTCAACCACTCCTGCGTGGATTTCACGTCGCTTGCCGAATCCCTCCACCGAAAAGTCGGTGGTCGAGAACGTGCCGAGTTTGTTGATTGTCTTCAAGTGCGCGCCTATGTCACTGATCTCAGGAATTGAGAACGTCGCATTGCTCACTTGCAGACCGGGCGCGCTCTGCTGGATGTAAATCAGTCGATCTTCATCGCGATTCATCAAGGGACGCAACAGCACGCCGCGCACAACGCTGAAAATGGCGGTGTTCATGCCGATACCCAACGCCAGCGTCAGGGCGACCGCGGCCCATAACGAAGGGGTCCGCCCCAGAGAGCGGAGTGCAACCCTTAGATCGCCCAGAAACCCGCCTGCATAGCTGAGCGCGCGGGTGATGCTTGCCGGTCTGTGTTCTGCCGATTTGTGTTCTGCCGATTTGTGTTCTGATGAATTCTTCATCGAGGTCTTCACCTTGCTTCCTCTCGCCGGCTTGTCCGCCGCTCCGGTTGTAGAAGCTGAATCTTGACTACCAAGGCCCACCATCACCTCGCAAACTGTTGGCCGCTCCTAGCGCACTGGCAAACACTTGAAAGTTGAACAAGTTGACTCATCTCTGCTCCATCCGCGCTTTTGCCGACAGTGCGGTTACGGCACTACCCTTTCCCGAAATCGAACATACGAGAAGTTTTATGAAAGGGTTTTTACTGATCCTCGAAAGGACCTGAAACTGGCGGGTTCCACCAAAGCTTCAACTGAGAAACGGTGCCTGTGACCCGAACGACCTCACAGCGTGCCAAACTGCCGGCCGTTTCACCCGGACTGTCCTTTGGTGCTCGGCCGTTTTGTACATGGTAGGCTACTTACGGCTTATCATATGCGGCCTCTCCTTGTTCGGTTTGATTAAGAAACGCGTGTTCACAAAGGCCCTTTGCCGGATCTACGCGCCTTCCCTAAATTTTGCTTCACCCTGAGCTTCACGATTCTCTTGATGAGGTCGTAAGGGATTGGCTGATCGAGCGGAAACCGCAGGTTGCCCTTCTCTCCAGCGTACGTTGCAAGCGACTTCTCCAGCTCTGCGTCGCCCCTCACCGGCGGATATAATCCAATGTGCTTTTTGAAGGCAGCGAAGTACACCAGAATTCCGTCTAGCCTGAACGCTGGCATTCTGTAGCTGATAGTCTCTTCCGCTTCCGGTGCGGCCCGCCTGATCGTCAACCTTATCTTCTCGAGGCTCGCTTGAATCTCCGGCGAAAACAAAGCTATGTATTCGTCAATGTTCTTGGGTGTGGTCCGGCTGGTAGGCATATCCAACTCCGGCATCTGCACAGAAGCAACGGGGGGTCACTTGATGAGCAAATTATAAACGTTGTGTTCCCCGATCCAGAACCAGACAGACTCCAGCGGGTTCTTGAAGGCGAGAGCACGGTCTTTGAGGGAGACGCGGGCCGACCGGAATCCCTTGCCCGAACGGATGCCGATTTCTTGAACTTGAGCGAGGCGTGATTCGGGTTGTTTTTGGGCAGGGCGAACTGTTTATCGGCAGCGCGGCTGATGTCGGCAGGCAAAGCCCGATAGTGCTGCCAGGAAGTTGCGTTCGTCCTCTGGACCCTCTACAGCGGTTGCCTACGTCCAGCCGTGTGATCCGCTATCGCCTGATTAAGAATTCCATCGAGTTTGCCTGAATGCGGCCCCATTACGCATGGAGCCTCCTAGAACAGTATCTTCAACCCGAACTGTATCTGCCGCGAGGTGGTCGATGTGGCCGTAATCACACCGGCCGTCGGTGCCGGACCTGCGGTTGCTGATGTATAAACAACAGTGTTCGGCGTAGTGAAGTTCGCATGATTCAGCACATTGAAGAACTCCGCCCGAAACTGCAGAGTAACGCGCTCGGTGACAGCCGTATTCTTAATCAGTGATGCATCCAGCTCCGTCAAACCAGGTCCGGTCAAGGTATCTCGACCGGCATTTCCATACGTGCCGTTAACGGGAACAACAAAAGCAGCCGGGTTGAAATAATGACTCGGCCCGCCCTCCACAACACTACCCTGGAAAAACGGATTCCAGGACGGCCGAATCGGATTGCGGCTGTCTCCGTTGTTTGTGGGATTGAACCCCAATTGAGGAGTAAAAGGAAGCCCTGACTGCATCGTTTCGATCCCGCTCAACGACCAGCCATCTGCTACCTTTGCGCGCCAGCCTGCCAGACCCGCACCGAAGGTTTTGCCTCGGCCGAACGGCAATTCATAGGTAGCATTGATCACCGCCAGATGCGCTACATCGGTGGTCGATCGCCCGTAATCCAGCTTCGGAACGGCAGGATACATCACAAAGCCTGGCGCATTGGCGGCTACGCTGCTGTTCCACGCCGTTCCGTCATCCAAGCTCTTTGAAAACGTGTACACGCCTCGCAACTGAAGCCCGTGGCTGAAGCGGCGCTTCACGTCTACATTGAGTCCGTTGTAAGAACTCACTCCTTCTGAAAACCAGCTCGTTGTATTGCTCAGGTTCGGATTGGCCAGTTTGGCTCCGCTCGGGTAGTAAGCGCTGCCCGGAGCAACGCCGGCCGGGCATCCAGGGGCGGGGCACACCGTCGGATTGGGCTCATTCGCGTCGAGCGAAAGCATCTCGTGATACCCGTGCGATCCTACATACCCAGCGCTCAGCGTGGTCTCCGGAGCAATCTGCTGCTCTACCCGGAGCGTATACGAAAAGATGGTTGGCGTGTAAGCATCCGGTTGAATACCGCTCGGAGAAATGAGTCCATTCGCAGGAAGCGGCGAACCTGGCAGCACCTGCAGGCCAGCCAGCGAAACGTTTTTCAAACTTTGCGTGGTGTTGTAGGGCGCCGTCTGATCCAGGCGGTAATCCAGATTATCCATAAGCGACCGGTACACGCCAAAACCCGCTCTGATCGAGGTCTTACCCACTCCAAACGGATCCCATGCGAGGCTGACGCGAGGTTCTGGCATGAATTTGGCTCGGTTGACGGTGAATACCGATGACCCAACCCGCGGACTGGTCTGAATCACTCCGTTTGCTCCAAAAACGTAATTCGACCCGCGTCCATGTGCCTCATTCCATCCGTCCGTCGACTCAAAACGGAATCCCACGCGAACCTCAAGTCCCGGTTTCAACCGGATCGCATCTTGCACAAATCCCGCACCCTCCAGCGATCGCCACCCGAGGGGCGTCGGGCTCGGTACCACAGTGAAGGTCGAGACGGTCCCTCCCAAGAATTGAGACAAGCTCCCAAACGAAGCCTGCCCATACTGGTACTGGGCCAGATTGTCGTTCGCTTGAATGCGCTGAATCCATACGCCCGCCTCCAATTGATGGATTCCGTGCGTGACAGCCACGTGGTCATCATAGGTGAACAGGTTGCGCACTGCAGCGAGATTGCTGCCCGCATTCGTCCCTGCCAGGCTGATCTGGGAAGCGCCGTTCAGCGCGGTGCCCCCACCAATGACCACCGCTCCTATCGGACTGCCCGTGACCCATCCAGCGACATCCACCGGCGTGTTTCCTGTAAAGAAGTACCCGGCCCGTGAGAAGCCGGCGCGGGCCGTATTCAAAACCGTCGGGGTAAAAACATGCTGTTCTTGCAAGCTGATCACCTGCTCGCGCAGTGTCTCAATAACCCCGCTCAACGGGTTTACCGTCGGCGTTGTGTCAGCGCTGTCATCCACCGTGTAAACCGCGGAAAACGTGTCCCGGTCCGACAAGTTGTAGTCCGCCCTCGCCGTTCCGAAGTCTTCTCGAATCGTCTGCAGCGGATGGCTGAATGCTTCTGCGATACCCCCGCCTAATTCCGGACCGTTTTGTAGAGGCCAAAGAGACAGCAGCGCTGCCGCACTTGGGGCCAGAGGGACGTGTGTAAGCGCTCCGTTTGCGCCCGGCAGAATCCCGGTCCTTGCTGCAGCGTCCGGCACCAGCGTGACGTCGCTCAACCCCAGGTGCTGGCGAAAGCCTTCGTAATTGCCAAATACAAACAGCTTATTTTTCTTGATCGGGCCCCCAAGTGCACCTCCGAACTCATTCCGTTGGAATTGCGGAATCGTGCCCTGGTCAAAGAAGTTCCTTGCGTCCAGCGCACTGTTGCGAAAGAACTCGTAAATGCTGCCATGTAAATCATTCGTGCCCGAAGCCGTAATGATGCTCACTTGCGCACCCGCTCTCTTCCCATATTCAACGCCGTAAGTGTCGCTTACCACGTTGAACTCGCGAACCGCATCCACACCCAGCAGTTCTCCGCTAGCGCCACCCGGAGTATTGTTAATCTCCGAAGCACCGGTAAACTCAATGCCGTTCAACAGAAACAGATTCTCCTGCGGACGGTGGCCCGACACTGCAAACATATTCCCCACAGCCGAGTTCGACGTTCCTACGCCGCCCGATCGCTGCGATGAATAATTGACCACACCTGGATTCAGGGTCATCAGCTGGTCATAGCTTCGGCCGTTCAGCGGCAGCTCTTTGACTTGGCGCTCATCGACCAGACCCGCTGTCTGCTGAGTAGACACTTCCACCGGGGTTGCCTGCGCTTCGACAGTTACCACCTGCTGAACCTGTCCGACCGGCAGCACGAAATGGATCGAGGTGCTTTGGCCGACGATCACACTCAACCCGGTTTGGACCTGCGAGCTGAATCCCTCTTTCGCAGCTGTGATTGCATACTTGCCCACAGCGATCGACTGAACGGTGAAGCGACCCCCTTCGTCGCTCACCAGGTGTCGTTCTCCGCCGGTCTCCAGATTTTTGACATTGACCTGAACACCGGCAAGCGGGCGGTTCGTGACGTCCGTGACATCGCCCGCAATTGACCCACCTACCACCTGCGCGCATAGCGGGATAGCCCGCAGGAGTAGCCCTATGGAGAACAGGGATACTAACAAATTCCTAATGTCAATGGACATTAGGATGATTATGGCATGTCAGCCCGTTTCAATGCTCAAATTGAAAATACAAACCCATTTTCGGTAGTTCGTTTCGCAAAAATTACCTAAGTGACGTACTTCCCGTGCTCCGGAAGCGCGATCCGGTCAAAATCCACGGCTAACTGCCTCAGCTGTTCCTTGACGTGCCCCCCTGAGATCGGCAAACCATGCGAGGGCGCGACGGTCTCCGGATTGAGCGCCGCCAGCTTTTCCACAGATGCCCGGGCTGCATCCCAGTCGGGAGTGTAGTAAGACGGAGGTCCATGGAGTTCGGGAGTCTGGTTCGCCACAGCCAGGAAGGACTCCTGTTTCGTCGTACAGAAAGCGTCCCCTGGCAGCAGCAGACCATCGGCTTCTCGATACAGCGAAACATGTCCCCGCGCATGGCCGGGCGTATGCAGGTACCGCCATCCGGGTAAGGTTGGAACCGAACCGTCAGAAGGCAGGGCCTGAACGCGACCGGTCAGATTCGCGGACGACCGTGGATACAGGGGTGACATAACCGCCATCAGACCCCCTCCGACACTTGGGTCCGGAGGCGGATACTTCTCCTGACCTGTCAGATAGGTAAGTTCGTCCGTGTGAGCATAAACGGGAACGTCCCATTCCTCGACTAGCTTTTCGCTGGCTCCGACGTGG
>CAXTMN010000069.1:8746-12805 GCA_964245395.1 uncultured Bryobacteraceae bacterium | reverse complement strand
GTCGAAATGCCCGTGGGTGAGGATAATCGCCCGAGGCTTGGCTCCCGCCCCAAAGTGGCCTTCCGCCCAGCTCTTGATTTTCCCTGCCGATAACGGAATGCCCGTATCGACGAGAGTCCATCCGCCGCTTGCTGCACCAATGGCAAAGACATTTACGAATAAGATCCGCATGCCGTGCACATCTGTGGCAATGTGGTCGAGCGGAACGATCTCGTATTCAGGTAAGGGGATAGCGTCCATATGCAAACAGACGCTGAGAGAGGCCGGAACTGGTCATTCAGTCTAGTGGATTGCGCCGCTCCAGCGCAGTCCGATACGCCACAGTCTGGGACTGCCTGTGTTGGGCGTCGGTGTAAGAGCAACCAGGTAGGTCCGGTCTAACAGGTTCTCCACGCTGGCCACCGCCGCCAAGCTCTTCGTTAAGCGCTCTTGCGCACTTAGTTCCACAGCAGCGAAACCAGGTAACTTGAACTGGTTCAGGTCGTCGTCGAACTGCAACCCAAATGCCCGGATGCCGGCCGAAATCACCGTACGATTCGCGTTGTAGCTGAGTTGCCCGGTGCCTTGCTGTTTGGGTACTTGCGGGATACGCTGTCCTGACTGCAATCGGGCATCAGCAAACAGGTAGCCAGCTTGCCCCGTCCAATGCCTCCATCGATGAACGGCAGAGAGCTCAATCCCACGTGACAGAGCGGTTGGAAAGTTTTCCCTTTCGCGAAGGATGAGCGTGCGCGAGGTACTTAACGTCGCGTTGTCGATCAAGTTGGAAAGAGCGTTCCGGAAGACGGTGAGCGAAACCGTGGTCGTCTCGTTACTCCAGTCGCCACCAGCCTCCACACCGACCACGTGTTCAGGTATCAGAGCGGAATTGGCTAAGGTGAGCGCGTTCCCCACTCGGAAGCTGCGGTAGAGCTCGTTGAGAGTAGGCGCCCGGAAGCTACGATAACCCGAAGCACGCAAACGGAACCCCTTCAGTCCCACTGCAACTCCCCCGTTCGGACTCACAAAGGTTTCTCCATGCTGGCCAGTGAATTGATGCCGGATCCCAGCAAAGAATTGGACTCGACCCAAAGCGATATCCCCCTGGCCGAAGACTCCATGCTTCAGCAGAATGCCTCCGCTTGGCGTGAGGATTTTCGTCGCATAAGAGTAGTCGTAGCTGATGCCGTGTACGTCGTCGACATCGGCCCCAGCCACGGTATTCCAGCGGAACCGTTGCGTTTGACCGTGATGCTTCCAATAGGCCGCAGCCCCTGCGTCCTGGGCCGGTACAGTCTGCCTGGAGGTCAAAGCTTCGGAGTTTCGATTGAGCGAGACGCTCGAGAAGGTGCTGTGAAATTGTTCCTGGGTGTGAAATCCAACGAATGACAGCGTGTCGTTCGTCCAGGTGTGCGTGTAGTTCCCACCGATCGTTCCCAGTCCGGTCGAGTTGTGCGTCAGGTCCGTGCCGTTTCGCCGCTCCTCAGCCAGAATGTCCAGGCTGACTGAAAGGCGGTCTGCTCCGCCAAAATAGTCAAGGTGCACATCGCCCGTTGCAAAACGGACGTTTGCTTTGTCGTCCACAGAGCCGCGCACGCCCGGAGGCGTTATGTAATACCCATCGGTCGTGAAGGCCCGGGAATGAACCGTCAAGCCCCAAGGTCCCCACAAGTTCGAATAAGCCGCCGACGCGTCTTGCGTTCCCTCGTTGCCGGCCAGGTAGTCGGCGAAGAGGTGCTCCCGCTGCTCGGGAGGCGAAAAGAGCGAGATGGTTCCGCTCAGTGCCTGATCGCCAAATATTCTTGTCGTAGCGCCACGATCGACATCCACACGGTCTAGAAAGTCAGGATCGATGCGCGTCCAATAAACCCATCCGCCAAAAGGATCGTTGATAGGGATACTGTCCCAAAGAACAAGAGTGCGGCTCGCTCCTGTAGACCCGACTCCCCGAAGCGAGACACCCTGCGTCGTCGGATTAGCCACCAGACTGGACGATCTGCGAAACAGGCTGAAGCCCGGAATCTGCCGCAGACGGTCGTCCAGGTTTGTTCCGGAAATCTGCTGAAGGTCTTCGCCTGTCAGCGCGGTGACTGAAGCCGGAGTCTCAGTCGTTAAGGTTCCCGTGACCGTGATCGTAGTAGTCACCGGAGGCAGTGGCGGAGCCGTCGTTGACGGCGCTTGTGCTAACACGATGAACGCGCAGGAACAGAGCGCCACTAGCTTTAGCAATTTCATCAGGAACGACAAGCAGTCAAGACTCGTATCCTTAAGGTACATGAGGACGGATTGTGCAATTGAGACAACAGGTCTCTACAAGACATACCGTTCCCGCTTTCGCAGGCGAGACATCAACGCTGTCTCAGATCTGAGCATCGCTGTGCCGGAAGGCACTAAGTACGGCCTGCTGGGGCCGAACGGAGCAGGGAAGACCACCTTCGTCAAAATGCTGCTCTCTGCTGTTCACCCCACGTCCGGATCAGCACGCATATTCGGTCGCAATGCACTAGAAGCCGACGCTCGCCGTCCGGTCGGTTACCTCCCGGAGAATCACAGATTTCCGACATACCTCACCGGCGACGGCATGCTTGACTTTTACGCTGCGCTCTCCGGAATGCCCCTCGGCAGCCGACGCAAGAGGGTTCCGGAGTTGCTGGAGCTCGTGGGGCTGAAAGGGTGGGGTGATGTCCGGATCAAGAAATATTCAAAGGGCATGCTGCAGCGGCTCGGCTTAGCACAGGCTCTGATGCATAGACCGAGACTGCTGATTCTCGACGAGCCGACCGACGGCGTCGATCCGGTGGGCCGGCGTGACATCCGCGCCATCCTCGACCGGCTGACAGAACGAGGAGTGACGGTGTTCATCAACTCGCATTTGCTCGCCGAGGTGGAGAGCTTTTGTGACTATGTGGCGATCCTGCACAAAGGGCGGCTCGCGCTCGAAGGCAAAATCAGCACGCTTGTTTCGCAGAGCGGATATCATGTTGCGGCCGCCGAACTGTCGCATGACACGATCGGCCGCATCCGCGAACTCGGTGCTTCGCTCGCCGTCACGGAGCATACTATGGACATCAGAGCATCTACCTTGGACGAAGCGAATCGGATCGTGGACCTGGTTCGCGCTGGGGGAGGGCTGATCACCGGCTTCGAGAAAGCAACCGGTAGCTTAGAAGACGTGTTCATGCGGGCCACAGCCACCTCCGAGAGAGCGGCGTGAGTTCTGCTATGGCGGGCGTAAGCTCCCGCTCCCGACCGGGTGTTCTGCTGTCTCTCATTGCCGACACCTTCCAGGAAGCTCGTGCGCGCTGGCTTTTCTGGGGATTATTCGCGTTATCTACTCTGCTGATCTTGATCTTCCTTTTCATTCTCAAGATCGATATCGTTCAGGGCGCGGTCTCGTTGATGGGGATTGAAACCACAACGCGCCGCATAGACATTCGCCGGTTTGTGAACACGTCTTATTCGTGGGTTTCGGTGCTCGTCTATATCTGGGGGACGTTCCTCGCCGTCTTCGCTTCCTCGGGCCTCATCCCCAGCGTTCTCGAACCGGGACGGATCGCACTCCTGCTCTCCAAGCCCGTAAGTCGGCCCATGCTGTTGATGGGCAGGTTTCTGGGAAACATCCTGGTTGTGGCTCTGAACAACATCTACCTGATCTGCAGCATCTGGATCGTGATCGGCGTAAAAACTGAGATATGGGGATGGCGTTTTCTGCTTGCCGTTCCGTGCAGCTTATTTATCTTTGCCGTGCTGTTGTGTGTCGTGGTGCTGGTTGGAGTCGTTTCAGAATCGTCAGCACTGGCCGTGATGGTGCCTGTCGCCTTGATGTTGATCAGTGCCTTGCTGGCACAGCGGGAGACGGTTATCAAGCTGCTGAATTCAGAGTGGTCGCGGCAACTATGGAACCTGTTTTACTGGATTACTCCGAAGGTCTATGATCTGGCGCAAGCAATGAAACTCTATATCGTCTATGACAAAGACGTCGATTGGGCAACCCCGATCTGGACTTCTGCAATCTTTGGCGTCGCCGTTCTCTCGACGGCAATTTACGTCTTTCAGAAACGGGATTTTTAGTGCGTAAAG
>CAXTMN010000069.1:2346-8736 GCA_964245395.1 uncultured Bryobacteraceae bacterium | reverse complement strand
TCCTCATCGCGCTCGTTTGCAGCTTCTGGGGATGCTCTCGTGTGGAGGTTACCGGAGCTTCAGTGGACAGGGACTTTCGGCGACTGATTCCCCCAGATACGAAGGTTCTCGCCGGGATTAACATTGCCAGGCTGACTAAGACCGCGTTTTATCAGCGCCACCAGCGTGAGCTGGATATACCTTTGCTAAACGCGTCGTCGGAGAAGCTCGGCCTCGATCCGCGCCGCGATCTATCAGATGCTGTGATCGCCTGGAACGGTAAGCAGCTGCTTATATTAGCGCGAGGAACCTACAACTCCAGCCTGGTTCAGCAAAAACTAATTTCGTCAGGAGCTCAACAAAGCAAATATAAGAACTACTCGCTAATCGGCACAGAACGGGATGCGGTGGTGTTTCTCAAGGGAGCAGTAATGGTTGCGGGGTCCACGGCGGCTATACACGCGGCTCTTGATCTGCAAGATAGCAAGCGAGAGCTTCCGGAAGAATTACAGGTAGGATTGCGCTCTGTGCCGAAAGATGATGCGATCTGGCTGGTGAGCCGCGGAGGATTACCATTTACCGAAATGCCCATGGGTTCAGAACTTGGCTCAGCGCTGTCGAATATTGTGCATTTTGTGCAAGGCAGCACGGTCGGTATTGGGGTCGATAGCGGTTTGAGTTTAAAAGCCGGCATAACCTGTATTTCTCAGGAAGGAGGGCAACGCGTTCGAGACGCTTTAAAAGGCGGTCTCGGCTTGGCTCGGCTGACGACCAAGGACAACGAGCTCGAATTACTCCGCCTGTGGGATGCCTTCCAGATCACTCAAGACGGATCGCTCGTCCATGTTAATGCAGACATCGCCGGGGATCTGGCCGACAAGATGTTGTTGCGCCTGCCTCAGCTACAGGGTCGTCTGGCCGCCCGGTAACCCAACAGATTAGAGGGTGGATCCGCCGCCCTCACTGATGTAATTCCGGTTCCACGAGGGTATTTCGACTGTCACGTCGCCCTTCACAACCGCCTGGCAACCAAGCCGGGAGCGAAGAGTTAGTCCCGGAGCCATGTCGAGCCGGTCTAACTCATCATCGTCAGCCTCGGACAAATTATCAACTCCGTCAAGGACAATGACATGACAGGTTGTACAAGCACAACTGCCTCCGCAGGCGTGCTCCAGGTGGATGTTAGAGTTTAAAGCTACATCCAGAAGGGATCGGCGCTTCCCGTGATCGGTATAGGGAAGTTTGTCGGAATCAAACTCGACACTTTTGTTTTCCGGCATGAAAGTTACTTTCGGCACTACTCAATTGTACGATCCGCGGCCAGTTTGCCAGGTCTAACCTCGAATGCGAACAGAGTTGCTCGGCCATACTGAG
Organism: uncultured Bryobacteraceae bacterium; assembly: GCA_964245395.1. Classification (GTDB taxonomy): domain Bacteria; phylum Acidobacteriota; class Terriglobia; order Bryobacterales; family Bryobacteraceae; genus Bog-105. The sequence goes on along the minus strand of CAXTMN010000069.1, from coordinate 7,383 downwards.
AGGACTGATGATTCAGGATATAGAGGAGCGGCTGGCCGCTGCAGTTGAGCGGCAACTCGCCCTGAAATTCGGATTAAATCTGGATGTAACGGTCGAGCAACCGAAACAAAGTTCGTTCGGTGAACTGGCAATCCCCATTGCTTTTCAGCTGGCCCGGCATTTGAAGAAAGCGCCCAAACAGATCGCAAGCGAGATTGTCGACGGCCTGGAGCAGGTGGAAGGGGTGGCCGGCTACGAGATCGCCGGGAACGGCTACATCAATGTGCGTCTCGACCGCGGCCGTTTCGCCTCTTCTTTATTGCAGTCCTCCGACGCTGCGTCCCGGCTGGCGGCAACCGGAGGGAAGATCGTGGTCGAGCACACCAACATAAACCCGAACAAAGCAGCTCATATTGGCCACTTACGGAACGCGGTGCTGGGCGACACGTTTGTCCGCATGATGCGTAAGAGCGGGCGGCAGGTGGAAGTACAAAACTACATCGACAACACCGGTGTTCAGGTCGCAGACGTTGTCGTCGGCTTTGTCTTTCTGGAGAAGAAAACGGTCGGCGACGTGCAGGCACTCATTGCCGATCCTGACGTCCGCTTCGACTACATTTGCTGGGACTTGTATGCGCGCATTTCGGCTTATTACAAAGTGGATCCGGCGGCATTGACGTGGAGGACGGAAACGCTTCACGCGATCGAAGCAGGGCAGGGCGACCTGGCGCAAATGGGGCACATCGTGGGTGACGCAATCGTCAAGGCACACCTGCGCACAATGCATCGGCTAGGTGTTGAATACGACGTTCTTCCGCGTGAGAGTGAGATTCTGCACCTGAATTTCTGGGCTACTGCTTTCGAGTTGCTAAAGCAGCGAGGAGCAATCTTCTTCGAGGAGACAGGCAAAAACACAGGCTGCTGGGTCATGCCTTCGTCGGCCTTTCGGATGACGGCGATCCCCGACATAGCGGAAGGCGATTCAGGAGATGACAGCAAAGTAATCGTACGGTCAAACGGAACGGTTACGTACGTGGGAAAGGATATCGCCTATCAGCTCTGGAAATTTGGCTTGCTCGGAAGGGATTTCTATTATCGGCCTTGGTCACAGTACCCGGACGGGCATGAAGTCTGGGTGACAACGGATAGTGCTGTCGACCTGCAGGCTCCTCGCTTTGGCCATGCTTCGCAAGTATTTAACGTCATCGATTCGCGACAGTCTTACCTACAAGATGTCGTCGTGGCCGGACTTCGTGCGCTCGGGTTTGACAAGCAAGCAAGGGCTTCTACTCACTTTTCTTACGAGATGGTGGCCCTCTCGCCTCGCACCTGTGTCGAACTGGGCATCGAACTTTCAGAAGAGGACAAGAAACGCGCTTACGTAGAGGTGTCGGGCCGTAAGGGATTGGGCGTTAAGGCGGACGACCTGATTGATAAGTTGATCGAAACGGCCGGGGCGGAAGTAGACGATCGCCACCCCGAGGCGGCCGCCGCCGAACGGCGGCAGGTGGCCAAGGAGATTGCTGTTGGAGCACTGCGGTATTTCATGCTGAAAGTGACCCGGAACTCGAGTATTGCTTTCGATTTTCAGGAAGCGCTCAGCTTCGAAGGCGAGACCGGACCCTATGTCCAGTATTCAGCTGTGCGTGCCGGCAATATATTACGCAAGTTCGCGGACCGTGGGGAAACAATGCCGGACTTTAAGACGGCCCTTGACAATGACAAATTGGCCCGATGTTTTGCCGATGAGGGATTGTGGCAAATGTTGCTAACTGCTGCAGCATCAGATCGCGCTCTGGAGCGAGCTATCAACTCAGGAGAGCCGGCGCATGTGGCCAAATATGCATTTCAGCTGGCTCAAGCATTCAACATCTATTATCACGACTACCCGGTGATCTCTGAGCCGGATCTGGAACGGCGAACGGTGCTCTTATGGCTTACCGAATACGCTCGTAAACAGCTGTCCGGGACGTTGGATGTTTTGGGAATCCCACAGCCCATGTATATGTAGCGACGGCTCAGGCTCTACACTGAATCAGAGGCACAGTACGCAGGAGAAGTGCTGCTGGGCTTCAGGAAAACTTGAACTAATGGCTAGCAAAAATTCGTTCGGCGCCGGCGCCACGCTGCATGTGAACAACGCCGATTACCAGATCTTTCGCCTTGATTCCCTGGATAAACTGAAGGGTGTTAAAATCTCGCGGCTCCCTTATTCCATCAAGATTCTACTTGAAAATCTGCTTCGCTTTGAGGATGACCGGACTGTAAAAGCCAGCGACATCGAGTACGTTGCGCAATGGGACATAAAAGCGGCTGCTCAAGAAATTCAGTTTCGCCCGGCGCGGATTCTGCTGCAGGATTTTACCGGAGTTCCCTGTGTTGTGGATTTAGCAGCGATGCGCGATGCGCTGAAGAAAGTGGGATCTAATCCCGAAATCGCGAATCCTCTCATCCCTGCAGATCTGGTGATTGACCATTCGGTGCAGGTAGATGCTTATGGAACGGAGAGCGCCTTCAGAGAGAATTCGATTCTGGAATTTTCAAGAAATCAGGAGCGCTATGCCTTTCTCCGGTGGGGACAGAAAGCGTTTGGCAACTTCCGTGTTGTTCCACCCGACACCGGCATTGTGCATCAGGTGAACCTGGAGTACCTGGCAAGCGTAGTTTTTAGTGATTCCTCTAAAGGGGTTCTGCAAGCCTATCCTGACACCTTAATGGGCACCGACTCACACACTACGATGATTAACGGTGTGGGTGTTGTGGGTTGGGGTGTGGGAGGTATTGAGGCCGAGGCCTGCATGCTGGGCCAGCCTATTTCGATGCTTCTGCCGCAAGTGATCGGGTTTAAGTTAAGCGGGAAAATGCCCGAGGGCGCGACCGCAACAGATCTGGTGCTCACTGTGACTCAGGCATTGCGAAAGAAGGGTGTTGTCGGTAAGTTCGTTGAGTTTTACGGACCCGGTGTGAGTGCGCTGTCCCTGGCCGATCGCGCCACAATCAGCAACATGGCGCCGGAATATGGCGCTACTATCGGATTTTTTCCGGTTGATGAACAGTCGCTCACCTACTTAAGACTGACGAATCGAACGGCCGAGCAGATCAATCTTGTCGAGGCATACGCCAAAGAGCAAGGCCTGTTCCTGACTGCTGATTCACCGGACCCCGCTTATTCAGATACGCTTTCTCTGGACTTGGGAAAGGTAGTTCCTTCCTTAGCCGGTCCTCGACGCCCTCAAGACCGCATCGATCTGCCTGACGTAAAACAAAACTTTCTCAGTTCGCTGGGGTCCTCCCCTAAATCTGCGGATCTAAGCGTGAATAGCCACAAAGAGAAGATACAGGACGGAGCAGTTGTCATTGCAGCGATAACAAGCTGCACAAACACGTCAAATCCGGCTGTTTTGGTTGCGGCCGGCCTGCTGGCGAAAAAGGCAGTCGAGAAGGGGCTCACCGCAAAGTCATGGGTAAAGACGTCGCTCGCTCCGGGGTCGAAGGTCGTTCTGGACTACTTGACGGATGCGGGACTGATGACCTATCTGGAGCAACTCAATTTCCATCTGGTCGGATATGGCTGCACCACCTGTATTGGCAATAGCGGGCCGCTCCCGGATAATGTCACGCATGCTGTTACGGAAGGCAAGCTAAACGTTGCCGCGGTCTTGAGTGGAAACCGCAATTTCGAAGGCCGTGTTAACCCTTTGGTGCGGTCGAATTATCTGGCATCGCCGCCGCTCGTCGTAGCCTATGCAATCGCCGGCCGGGTAGACATTGATATCACCAAGGAGTCGTTGGGAAAAGATACTAAGGGGAAGAAAGTTTACCTAAAGGATATCTGGCCGACGACTGAAGAGATCGAGACTGTCGTCAGACAATCAGTTCGCCCCGAGTTTTTCCAAAAGGAGTACTCAGAAGTGTTCGCAGGTGACTCTACCTGGAATTCGCTCAAAGTACCGACGGGTAATCTGTACGAATGGACGAACGATTCTACTTACATCAAGAAACCTCCCTACTTTGAAGATCTGGTAGACCCACTTACTTTCGTGCGCGACATGAACGGGCTGCGGGTTCTTGCCATGTTAGGCGACTCTGTAACGACAGATCACATTTCGCCGGCAGGATCTATCCCGGTTGACAGTCCCGCCGGTAAGTACCTGATGAGTCTGAGCGTGAAACCATCAGACTTCAATAGCTACGGCGCGCGCCGGGGAAATCACGAAGTAATGGTCAGGGGAACGTTCGCCAATATTCGACTGAAGAACCAAATGGTTCCGGGCGTCGAAGGCGGCTTAACTTGTCATATGCCAGACGGCGAGAAGATGTTTATCTATGATGCCTCTGTTCAGTACAAGTCCGAGGGCGTGGGTCTGATTATTATTGCTGGAAAAGAATACGGATCGGGATCTTCGCGAGATTGGGCTGCCAAGGGAACGCTTCTTCTGGGTATCCGGGCTGTTATCGCGGAAAGCTTCGAGCGGATTCACCGTTCCAACCTGGTTCAGATGGGCGTACTGCCGTTGCAGTTCGCGGCCGGGCAGGGTCACGAATCTCTGGGATTAAATGGAACCGAGACCTATTCTCTGTGTAACATCCCGACGGCCATCAGTACATCCACAAACGTGGATGTAGAAGCAACGAAACCGGACGGAGCAGTCATTAAGTTCTCTGTTAAGGTTCGAATCGACACGCCGCAGGAAGCTGAGTACTACCGCAACGGCGGAATCCTCCCTTATGTTTTGCGGCAACTGATTGCATCGAGCAGAGCAGTGGCCTAGGAGTTGCAAGGAATATAAGAGAGGCTGTAGCCAACATGGTGACGATACCGACATGAGGATTCGTGCACCTTTGCTGGTCGCTGTGGGCATCATTCACCGCCACGGCCGAATTCTAGTCGGGCAGCGGAGACGTAACGACAGGCATGCGCTGAAGTGGGAGTTTCCGGGGGGTAAGGTGGAACATGGAGAAAGTCCACAGCAAGCTCTGGTTCGGGAACTGCGAGAGGAGTTACAGATTGAGGCGCGCGCAGGAAGCGAACTGGCGCGTTATCAGCACGACTATCCC
>CAXTMN010000069.1:1993-2336 GCA_964245395.1 uncultured Bryobacteraceae bacterium | reverse complement strand
GTACATCTGTTGTTCTTTGCAGTGCCCTGGTTTTCAGGTGAACCGATGGCCCGGGTATTCGAGCAGATTCGCTGGATTGACGTAGCAGGCTTACCCGACCTGGACTTTCTCGATGGCGACCATGATTTCATCAGGCGGCTGGCTCAAGGAGACTTTGCTCACATTTTGCTTAACGAAGAAGCGAAGGGCTACGCTTAGTCGAGATCGAAAGCGCGCTTGGGAGGAGTCCCGGTTTTGTCCTCTTTCGCCTGCTTCAAGAGCTCATCAAACTTCCTTTCCCGAACCTTTTCGCCAGTCAGATGGGAAGCAAAGCTCTTCTCAAATACATCGTTCCTGCGATTGG
>CAXTMN010000069.1:0-1940 GCA_964245395.1 uncultured Bryobacteraceae bacterium | reverse complement strand
AGTCGTCGATCAAGGGTTTTCTCTCGGGCTCACGATGGGTAATGACCACCTGTGTTTCACCATCAATTTGCAGCGTCGCCTGGCAACAAGGACATCGAACGTCAAATATTTGGCCAGTATCATTTCCCATACCGGAATCGTAGCGCATTTCCGTGAGTATTAGCTGATGAATTGGCTGCTCCAGGGAGTGAGTCACTACGGTTACGCGGGCCTGTTCTGCCTTCTGATGTTGGGAATTGTAGGGCTGCCGGTTCCGGATGAAACCCTGCTGGTTTTTTCCGGGTATCTGATGGCCAAAGGACAGTTCGCGCCCGGTTGGCTTTTCCTTGCGGCGTTTGGTGGGACCGCATCAGGAATCTCTATCAGCTACTGCATCGGACGGACTGCCGGCCACTCAGTGGCCGGCAGATATGGCAGATACATCCGCCTGACGCCCGAGCGTCTGGAGAGGGTACACCTGTGGTTTCGAAAAACCGGTAACTGGTTACTGGCGATTGGCTACTTTGTACCTGGTGTGCGGCACTTTACAGCATTGGTCGCCGGCATGTCAGGTCTGGAGTATCCGGTATTTGCCTTGTTTGCTTACGGGGGTGGGGCGCTGTGGGTAGCAGTATTTTTGACTCTCGGCTACTTTGTGGGTGAGCAATGGCAATCCGTTATGTTTCTGGTTCATCGATACACGCTTGTGATTGTCGTCCTGGTATCCGGCTTAGCTTTGTTTTTCCTTATCCGTAAGAGCCGGACCGCTCGTGGTATGTCTTAACGTAATCACCATGAGGAACTTACTTCCGCTGACTATTAGCGTTCTATTGGTTCGCGCCCTCGGCTGCGCGCAGTCGGCAACGCCGGCGAGCGGTGTCGACCTGGAGGCGATCGACAAGTCTGTCGATCCTTGCGTCAACTTCTACCAGTATGCGTGTGGAAACTGGACTAAAACAAACCCAATCCCAGCGCAGTATGCCACTTGGGGCAGGTTCAACGAGCTTGCCAATCGAAATCAGGAGGTTCTGCGCGGGATTCTTGAAGATTCGGCACAGAACCAGTCCCGGTCGGCAATCGATCAGAAGATTGGAGCTTTTTACGGGTCCTGCATGGACGAGAATGCTGCGGAAGGCGCGGGTTACACGCCTATAAGACCGGGCCTCAAGGGCATTGAGGATTTGAAAAGCAAGGCGGATCTCGCAGGAGAGACCGCCCGACTGCACTTGGCCGGAGTAACGGCATTTTTCTCCTTCCGGCCAAGCCCGGACTTCGACAAATCGACGATGAATATCGCTTTTCTAGACCAGGGGGGACTCGGTTTGCCGGACAAGAGCTACTACGTCGATGCAAACGAAGAACCTCTCCGGCAGAAGTATGTGCAACACGTCTCGAAGATGTTTCAACTAATTGGAGTGGAGGTTGCGGAAGCAGATACGAAAGCAAAGGTCGTGATGGAGATCGAGACGAGCCTGGCGAAAGGGTCAATGGACAGGGTGACGCGAAGAAACCCCAATCTTCTCCGTCACAAGATGAATGTCAGTGAACTCGAAGCACTTGCCCCAACTTACAAGTTTGACGAGTATCTCAAGGGTATCCAAGCGCCACCTGTGGAGAACCTGAATGTGACGGTGCCGGATTTTTTCAAGGTATTCAATTCGGTCCTGGATGGCAAAAGCCTGGATGATCTGAAGAGTTACTTAACCTGGCATTACGTGTCCCGTAACGCTGACTTACTAAGTTCTGCATTTGTGAAGGAAAACTTCGACTTCTATGGCCGTACTCTGAATGGGACTCGGGAACTGCTTCCACGCTGGAAGCGATGTGTGGAATTGACGGATAGAGGCCTAGGAGATGCACTCGGGCAGAAATATGTCGAAAAAGCCTTTGGGGAGCAGGCCAAGGTGAAAACTCGCGAGCTTGTCAGCATCATAGAGAAGCAGATGAAGGTAGACATCGAC
>CAXTMN010000068.1:24902-25773 GCA_964245395.1 uncultured Bryobacteraceae bacterium | reverse complement strand
GAGTGGGGAGTGAGCCGAGTCACTTGATTTGCAAATTGCCTGCCAATCGTTTACCATCCTCATGATTCATCTCCCCGGAGGAGTTATGTCCCGGTTTGCCTTTCTTTCTTTGACAGCCGCTGTTTCGCTGGCAGCAGCGACGCCGGAATCGGCGATTCCTACCTTCAACCGGGACGTTGCGCCGATTCTGCAGGACAAGTGCGATGGGTGCCATCGAAGTGGCGAGGTCGCGCCGATGTCTCTCATTACTTACAAGCAGACGCGGCCGTTTGCGGCAGCCATCAAGGAAGCGGTTTCGCTGCGGAAGATGCCGCCCTGGTTTGCCGATCCCCGCTACGGGCATTTTGCGAATGACCGGACTCTGTCGCAGCAGGACATCGACACGCTAGTTGCCTGGGCTAAGAACGGCGCACCTGAAGGCGATCCCAAAGATCTTCCTCCTGCGCGCAAATTTTTAGATGGGTGGAACATCCAGAAACCGGATCTGGTTCTGCAGATGCCCGCTGCCTTTTCCGTTCCGGCGTCGGGCACGATTGATTACCAATACATTCTGGTTCCGGGCAGATTTGAGAAAGACACCTGGGTGCGGATGGCGGAGGTTCGGCCGGGTAATCGGAAACTCGTGCACCATGTGATTGCCTTTATCAGACAGCCCGGGTCGAAGTGGCTGGCCAGCATTCAGCCTGGCGTTCCGTATGTGCCGAAAGAAGGAGAGTCGGACATGATGGGCGCTAACTTTCTGGTAGGCTACGCGCCGGGCATGCCGCCGACGGAACTTCCTGAGGGGCGCGCCAAGCTGATCAGAGCCGGCTCGGACATCATCTTTCAGCTGCACTACACCGCTAACGGGACAGCTGGGGAGGATCAAACC
>CAXTMN010000068.1:21638-24892 GCA_964245395.1 uncultured Bryobacteraceae bacterium | reverse complement strand
TGAAATTTGTCGAAGCCAGCGAAGTGAAGGAGCGAGTACTGACGATGGCAGCAGCTAATGGCCGCTTCGCCATTCCGCCGGGCGATGGAAACTACAAGGTGGAATCGAGCTTCGAATTTGGCGCCGATACCAGGATTGTCGGGTACATGCCGCACATGCATCTTCGGGGCAAAGACTTTCAGTTTCGGGCCGTATATCCGACCGGGGAGACACAGACGCTTCTGAGCGTGCCTCATTACAGCTTCAGCTGGCAGCTTTTCTATGTGCCGACGGGCGATATAGTGATCCCGAAGGGAACCAGGCTGGAGTGCACAGCGCATTTTGACAACTCGGTCAATAATCCGTTCAATCCCGATTCTACGAAAGAAGTGAAGTGGGGCGATCAGAGCTGGGACGAGATGATGATCGGCTTCTTCGACGTGGCGATGGATAAGAACATGGATGCGAGCAGCCTGTTTGCGCGGAAGCCAAAACAGCCGGTGGTGACCGCGGCCATGCCTGTCAAGAAGGCTAGCGAGTAAACGCGAGGGCTGCACTGACGTTCAGCAATCCGAACCGCCGCACTTGTCTTTTCGCTCTGCTGGGCGCTTCTGCTGTTTTAGCGGGGCAACAAGGGACGAAAAATGACGAACCGGGCGATTGGGTTTGCCCGATGGATCCAGATGTCCGCTTAGCCAAGCCGGGGTTTTGCCCACGTTGCGGCATGAAACTCGCTTTGCGAATACCCGAGCGTGTGGAGTATGTGCTGGATGTTTCCCAATCACCAGAATTGATTCGGCCGGGGGATGCCGCTACCTTTACGTTTGCGGCCCTGGACCCTGTAACGAGGAGTCCGGTCAAGCGTTTTGAGATTGTTCACGAGAAGCTTTTTCACTTGTTTCTGGTAAGTGAGAATTTGGAGTTTTTCGCGCACCTGCATCCGGCGCTTCAGGAGAACGACACGTTTCAGATCAAGACGCGCTTGCCGTTTAGCGGGATGTATCGGATGTTGGGTGATTATTATCCGGCGGCTTCGGTGCCGCAGCTATCAGTCAACACAATCTTTGTAGCGGGCCCGTCGCACGCGCCGCAACTGACTACCTCGCTCAAGCCGTCCCGATCAGTAAATCTCACTGCGGCTTTGCAGAGCGAGCCCACGGTGCCCGTAGCCGGGCTGGAGACCCGGCTCACTTTTCATCTGGAACCGGCTGACGGTTTAGAGCCTTATCTGGGCGTCTGGGGGCACATGCTGGTGGCGAGTGAAGATTTGATCGATCTGATGCACATTCACCCTTTTCTGGCAGACGGCGGAAGCTCGGCTCAGTTCAACGTGATCTTTCCACGCGCGGGAATGCACCGCATCTGGACGCAGTTTCAGCGTAAGGGCGTTGTCAACACGGTCGTCTTTACGGTTGCAGTGCAGAGCCTTTAAGTTTTGCCGGCGTTAGAAGGGCAAAACGCAAAGGTGTAGACGATTCGACCACGGTGCGCGCCGGAAGCCGGACGGAGTCACGGAACCGAAAAGTTGAGTCTGTGCGCGGGGTGTACTGGTAGAACCAGATGAGCGGTTCGATGCGGCCGCCGGGAAGAGTGGCGGTGATGCGGGCCGAGTTCACGGGTCGATCGGTAAGGGCTCGCACGCCGCTGATGACGAGAGATTCCGGGAGAATGGCCCGAGTCGAAACCGCAAGTATTTGAGTACTTGCCGGGGCTTCGACCGGGTCGCTGGCCGGCATGATTTTTAGTTTGGGCAACTGAGCCGGATCGCCTTGGGGTGCGCCGCCAATGACCCAGGCAGCGATGATCATCAACTCTTCCTGCGTCAGGGAGGGATCGGGCGTTAGGTTGCCAAAGCCCTTCACGGCGCCCCAGGGCGGCATAGCTCGCGAGAGAACCTGCTCCTTGATGGACACCGCCCAGGGCCGTGCGTCCTCGTAGGTGACCAGGGGAATGGAGGAACCCGAACCGTGACAGGCCAGGCAACGAGCGGCAAAGATGCGGGAGATATCGCGGCTGAAGGTAAGCTTTGTGGTGATGACATCGTGGGCGATCAAGCTTGCAGAGAAGAGACTTGATAGCGCGATGGAAGCGATGGAGCGACGATGCACCTTACTCAAAGCTTACTCGGGGTCGCTCAGAGTGCCCGGCCGGGCTTTTCTAAAATAGGGGTTGGCAGCCTCGTCGATGATCTCTGTTTCCATCATTTGCTGCTGCCGGAACGAGATCCGCACCATACGGTCCTTCCTGGACGGAGTGAACGCTCAGCGGAACGCCGCTTACGAGCTTGAGGCTGTAATAGCCGATGGCGAGAGTTCGGACGGCACGTTCGAGGTGCTTAGAGACTATGCGAAAGAACGGTGCTGGGTGCGCATTGTCAGGAACCCAGCCCGCATAGCCAGCGCTGGGCTGAATGCGGCGATTGCGGCTGCGTGCGGCTCAGTCATTGTGCGCATGGATGCTCACACGGAGTACTCGAGCGATTACGTTCTTTGCTGCCTGCGCACGCTGGAGCGAACGGGTGCGGCGGTTGTAGGCGGTCCTGTTCGCGCTGGGATGGGAACGTGGTTTCAGGAGGCTGTTGCGCTCTCCTGGGGGTCACCGCTCTTTTCAGGACAATCCACAGTTTACGATTTGGAAAGAGAAGGGCCGGTCGATTCTGTGCCCTATGGCTGCTGGCGGCGGGAGGTGATCGTCCGAGCTGGCTGTTTTGACGAAGCCATGGTGAGAAATCAAGACGATGAGCTGAGCTTGCGCATTGTAAGGGGCGGCGGCCTGATCTGGCAGTCGGGCGCGATTCGTTCGTGGTATCAACCCCGGCGATCAGTTCTGGCCATGGCGAAGCAGTTCTTTGGCTACGGTTTCTGGAAGGTCTATACGATGAGGAAGCACCAAACCGTTGTCCGTCTACGGCATATTGTGCCGGCAGCTTGCGTGCTCGCAATTGTTGCGACGTCCATGGTGTCTGCGAAGGGTCTGGCCGTGTTAGCCGCCCTGTACGGCGCGCTCATTGTTGCCGCGACGGTGAGTGTGGTGAAGACGCTTCGGCAAGTTCTGCTCATTCCAGCTCTGCTTGTTATCTTTCCCACGACTCACATGGCGTACGGACTTGGAACCCTGGCAGGACTGATCCGGTTTCGGACGGGGCACGGTCGAGCGGTGAGAGCGTGACTGACGCGGTCTCACGGTTTTACCGCGAGGATTTATTTACAGTTATCGAGGATCAGCTAACGACGCTGAGCGGTTTGCGAATCGCTGATATTGGGTGCGGTCAGGGT
>CAXTMN010000068.1:0-21628 GCA_964245395.1 uncultured Bryobacteraceae bacterium | reverse complement strand
GCAGAACCTCAACAGCTTTTCGGGATAGATGTCGATTGGCTTCGCGTTTGCAATGCGAAGAAACGCATTCCAGAAGCGCACGTAATCCAATCTGACGCCCGACAGCTACCATGGCCACCTTCGTGTTTTGATGTAGTCACGCAATTTACTGTTTTCACTTCTGTGCTGGCCCAGGGGGCGCGGGGCGAGGTGGCGCAGGAGATGCTTCGGGTGCTGCGGCCGCGGGGTGTGATTCTCTGGTATGACTTTTTTGCACCGAACATTTTCAACAGGCGCACACGAGCGATCCGGCGATCGGAGATTGTGTCGCTTTTTCCCAACTGCGAGGTTCGTTTGCGGCGCATGACTCTGGCTCCGCCTGTGGCGCGCTGGAGCGTAAAGCGGTGGGGGCACGTTTCCGAAGTGCTTAATCGCATGCCGATGCTTCGTACTCACTACCTGGGGTTTATCCAGCGGCGGCGAGGGACGCCAGGCGCGTGAACGGGTCAGTGCGGGTCCCTTTCTTTCGCCCGAGCCTGGGAAGCGACGAGATCGAGCTGGTTACTCAAGTTCTGCTATCCGGCTTTCTCAGCAGCGGCCCCATGGCGGAACGTTTTGAGAAAGAGTTTGCTCAAGTGACTGGAGCAAAGCACGCCGTAGCGGTGAGTTCCTGCACGGCTGGTTTACAGGCTGCCTGCATTGCGTCCGGCATCGGTCCGGGTGACGAAGTGCTCACGACGGCGATGACGTTTTGCGGCACAATCCAGGCTATTGAAGAGTCTGGCGCCAAGCCCGTACTGGTTGATATCGGGCATGATTTGAATCTCGATTGCACTCTGCTGGAAGGCGCGCTTACGCCGCGAACGCGGGCGATCATTCCAGTGCATATGGCCGGGCTTCCTTGCGATCTGGAAGCACTTCAGGCCTTTGCCGTCCGTCACGGGTTGGTCGTGATCGAGGATGCAGCGCACGCTTTCGGTGCTGAATGGCGAGGCCGGCCGATCGGTTCGAGCAGCGGGAGCAGCGCGGTGTTCAGCTTTTACGCCAATAAGAACTTGACTACAGGCGAGGGAGGAATGATTACGACGGCCGATCCGGATCTTGCAGCCCGTGTGCGCCTCTTTGCGGGGCATGGTGTTCAGCGCTTAGATCCGGCGGCGAAAAGCGGCTGGCAGTACGAAGTGGTTGCTCGCGGGTTTAAGTGCAATATGCCGGATGTGCTGGCGGCTCTCGGAGTGGCGCAGCTTCGGAGAGCAGCGGAGATGGCGGCCGCACGGCAGCAGACCGCCGAATTTTATACCCGATCATTTGCGGAACTGCAGGAACTGGAGCTGCCGCCCGCATCTGTTGAAGCGCGACATGCCTGGCATCTCTACATCGTTCGGCTGAGGCTGGGGCAGCTTCGAGTCAAGCGTGACGAGTTTATTCAGCTGTTGGCTGAAGCAGGCGTGGGCTGTTCAGTCCATTTCCGGCCGATTCCGATGCACTCCCGGTTTGCAAATATGGGCCCGATTGAGCAATGGCCCAAGGCGCAGGCGGAGTATCCTCGACTGCTTTCTCTGCCAATTTTTCCTTCGCTGACCGCAGAAGAGAGGGAACACGTAGTGGCGCAGGTTCGTCGAATGGTTATCCGGTGCCGGAAGCGAACGACGGCGGCATGAAGCGGCTTCTTGACGTGAGTCTGAGTGCGGCTGCATTGATGGTGCTTTCTCCGGCGTTGCTGCTGCTGTCCGGGTTGATTCTGGCCGATTCCGGCTGGCCAGTTCTCTTTGTCCAGACTCGTATCGGCCGGCATTTTTTACCTTTTCGATTGCTGAAATTCCGGTCCATGCGGAATGGGTCTTCTTCTGGACCAGCAATCACCATCGGTAAAGATTCGCGCGTGACCCGGTTCGGAGGATTTCTGCGCAGAAGCAAACTGGACGAGCTTCCACAGCTTTGGAATGTATTACGCGGGGAGATGTCTCTGGTTGGACCCAGGCCGGAAGTTCCTGCTTTCGTCAGCTTCCCGGATCCACAGTGGAAGGCAATCCTTGCGGTGCGACCCGGCCTTCTTGATCCTGCTTCGCTTGCTTTTCGAAATGAGTCAGAAATGCTTGGCTCGATGGCGAATCCGTCCGAATCTTATGGGGCAGTGATTCTACCCCACAAGTTAGCCTTGAGCCGCCAATACCTCGAGAGCAGAAGCATAGGATCCGATTTGCGAATCCTCATCAAAGGCTTGGCACTGGTCTTCCGAGGCGCACGTGGTTTTCCCTCCTGAGTTGCTGCGAGAACTGCTGGGGCGGCCCGAACATGTATTTTCCCCTTCAGCAGGCGCCTTCCGGGGCTCAACCGTTTTAGTTACGGGGGGTGGCGGCTCGATTGGCGGAGAGTTGTGCAGTCTGTTAGGCGGCTTGGGCGCGCGAAGGGTGATTGCTGTCGATCAGGACGAATTGAAGCTGGCTGAACTCGCGCGAAAGATATCTGGAGAGCAATCGCCAACCTTACTGGTTCCAGAGCTTGGCAGCATCCGGGACGGGCGGCGAATGCAAGCTGTTTTCGCGTCGTGGAGACCCGAAATTGTTTTCCACGCTGCCGCGTATAAGCATCTGCCATCGAACGAACAGTTTCCTTTGGAGGCATTTCAGACCAACACCGTCGCTGCGATTCAATTGGCAGAACTGGCCGAACAACACGGTGTGGAGCGCTTCATTCTGGTCTCGACGGATAAGGCCGCGAATCCTACGAGCATACTGGGCGCCTCAAAGCGTCTCGCCGAAATCTTCACGCTGAATGGGAAGCGATCGCCTACCCGTTTTGCAGGTTTACGGTGCGGCAATGTGCTGGGGTCATCAGGAAGCGTCGTATCGATTTGGGCGGAAGAAATCGTGGCGGGCAGGCCGCTAACGCTGACCGATCCCGCAGCTGAGCGATTCTTCGTCACGCTGCAGGAAGCCGCTGGAGCGCTGCTTACACTGGGCGCTATGAAAGACGGCGATGGGCTGTTTACTTACAATCTGACCTCACCCGTCTCAGTACGTGGTATGGCGGAGTGCATGCTTTCTCATTACGGACGCACGGTCGAAGGAAGCATGGAGATAACAGCGCTCCGACCTGGTGAGAAGGTGCGCGAGTCTTTGCTTGGCCTTGGTGAGAGCGCAAGTGCGACGAGGTGCGATCGCATTCTTCGCGTCCAGGGCCGCGGAACGATCGACCGGTCTGCCTGCTTGCGAGAGATACGGGAGGCTTGCGAGGAACAGCAGCTCGAGCGATTGATCGACGCGGTGCGAGCCGCTCTGCCGGATTATGTACCGAGTTCAAAAGTGTTAGGGCTGCTCGCAGCTTGCGTACATTAATGAGGCCTGCGGCGGTACTCCGAAACAGCCCGGTCGTGCTCTGCGAGAGTGGCCGAGAAGTGATGTGAGCCGGAACCATCCGGCCTGGCCACGAAGTAAAGGTAATCTTTGTCCGAAGGGTGGAGCGCAGCCTGTAGAGACGTATCGCCTGGATTGGCGATCGGTCCAGGAGGCAGACCGGGATGAGTGTAGGTGTTGTACGGATTGGTACTCGCCAGATCGGATTTGTGGATGACGCCTCGATAGCGGTCTTCGAGCAAAGCAGCATACACAGTCGTGGGGTCACACTGAAGCGCCATCTTTTCACGGAGCCGGTTGCTGAACACGGCAGCAACGAGCGGCCGTTCGGCAGGGCTTGCAGACTCCTTCTCGACGAGGGAGGCCAGTGTGACAGCGCGATGAGCATCGGTACCGGCGTTTTGGCCGCCGATGGCTGACCATTGCTTACGGAACTCAGCGGTCATCATGCGGCATAGTTGTTTGGCGGTGGTGCGATGAGTGACACGGTAGGTCGAAGGGAAGAGATAACCTTCGAGGTTGGGAGCTGCGGGGTCCAGGTCACGGATGCTGGCCGGGTCGGCCGCCGCTTTCAGGAAGGCGTCTGGTTTGACCGTGTCCGAGTGTTGCAGGATCGCAGCGATATCGAAAATGTTACTTCCCTCGGGAACCGTAAGATCTTCGAAAAAGACGTCGCCGCGGCGGATGCGATCGAAAACCTGAAACGGCGTAGCAGCGGCTTCGAACTTATACTCGCCCGCCTGTAGAGTGGCTCTGGGATGCATGGCTCGGATTGCGAGAAAGGTCCAAGGCGCCTGGACAATGCCCTTCCCGGCAAGGACCTGGGCAATGTCACGGGACGACATGCCGTGAGTAATCTCAATAAACGTTTCGTCCCCGAAGTTACGATACGAACCCAGGTAACGATAGAAGACGAAAACGCCGGCGAGAGTGCTAAGGAGGACGGCGATAACGACGAACGCAGCTACTTGCTTGAGGCAACCTCGCGGGCTAGGCACTCTGATCCTCTTCGACAGCGATACGCCGATTCTCCAGGTAGCTTTCAAGGAGGAGAATGGCCGCTAACTGGTCGATGGCTTTCTTCCGCCGCTCGAGAGAAGCTCCATCATCACGCATTATTCGTTCTGCTTCGGCTGAGGTGAGGCGTTCATCCCAATAGACCACCGGACGCTGGACATAGCCGGCAAGGCGCTCGGCGAACTCACGCGTGTACTCGCTTTGCCTGCTCTCGCCGCCGCTCATGTGAAGGGGTTTGCCAACCAGGAGTGTGGTTACGTTTCGCTGCTCGATGACAATCTTCAGATGATGGAGATCGTCGCGGATGCGGGTGCGTTGGAGTGTGGGAAGGCCGAGAGCTGTAATGCCGAGCTCGTCGCTCACGGCAAGTCCAATACGTCTTTTCCCGACGTCGAGCGCCATGATTCTTCCGGTGAGGAGAGGATGTGTGTCAGTGTCCAAGTTGGATTCTAGAAGCCTGGAAGAAGCCATTACGCATGGTAAAATTCTGTGTACGGAGGCCGCGATCGTTGGCATTGTTAAGCCCTCCGCCGCCTGCTCTCCGACAGTCTTCACGTTTCGGCGTCACAGTTATTGCCATTGCAGCGCTGGTCGCTCTCCTCTATTACGGGCGCGACTTCTTCGTCACTCTTATCATATCTGCCATTTTTGCTTTTATACTTGATCCCGCTGTATTGCTGATCATGAAAGCAAGGATTCCGCGCGCGCCTGCTACCGCCATTGTCATTGGATTTGCTTTTGTGGGTCTGTATGTCGTTTCTGCCATAGCGTGGTCCCAGGTAGCGACCATGGCTGAAGATCTTCCTGCCTATACATCTCGAATCAGCGGGCTGTGGGGCCAAGCTAATTCCCAGTTGGATGGATTTGAGCAGAAGAGCATTAGCTTGTTAGTTCCGAAAAGCTTGATTGCTCAAGGTGAGCAGATTCAGCAGAAACCTCAGGAAGCAGCGCTCAAATCGAGACGGCGCAGAACGAGTCAGATACAGGCGGAGGCGGTTGTCGTTCCGACGATTCAGGAAGTGCGTTTACATTCTGACCCGAAGCCCGTTATTACCATCCTTTATGGTTATCTTTCCGGGTATTTTCACTTCTTCATCATGGCGTCGTTTGTGCCATTTCTGGTTTATTTTATGCTGAGCTGGCGCGACCACATCAGTAAGAGCGTGATGCGGCTCTTCCCCGGGAATGAGCGTTACATCGTGGGTAAGACCTGGTCCGGGATTGGAGATTCGACTCGCGCTTACGTTCTGGGCAATTTTCTACTCTGGGTTTTGTTGAGTGTGGTGAGTTCTCTGGCGTTTTTCTTCCTAGGCGTTCCTTATTGGTTGCTGGTAGGGCCGGTCAGTGCGTTTTTCAGCCTGGCGCCGTATGTCGGCTTGCCCCTGGCTGTTTTGCCACCGCTGCTCGCGGCTGTGGCGATTCCCAACCGGTTCAAAATCGTCCTGGTGGTCGTTGTTCTTACGGCTGCTTTGCACTTTCTGGCAATGAACTTTCTTTATCCCAAGATTGTGGGACGGCGAGTACATGTGAATCCGTTAGTGGTGACGATTGCGCTGATGTTCTGGGGAGTGGTCTGGGAGGGATCGGACTGATTCTGGCAGTCCCGATTACTGCAGCCATAAAGAGCGTTTGCGATAACGTAGAGTCTCTGCAACCTTACGGCAAGCTGCTAGGAGACTAAGCAATTGTGGCAGCTACAGGTGGATCGGTGCCGGCAACTACGAACGAGGCTTTGTTTTGCAAAGCTTCACTCCGCAGATAGGCAAAGGCAACCGTTTGGCCGAGTGCCGGCGAATAGGCGGCGGATGTAAGCTCGCCGCTGTCCTTGCCGTCTACCAGCAACCTGGTTCCAGATGGTGGCACCTGATCTGAAACGATTCTGACCGATGTCAACAAGCGATGTACCTGGCCTCGTGAGCGCACGCGTTCGACAATCTCCTGCCCGAGGTAGCAGCCTTTATTCGCATGAACGGCGCGAAGTTGCTGGGTTTCGTGAGTCAGGTAGCGCTCGCTGATGTCTTCTCCATAGCGGGGCACACCGTTTTCGAGTCTGACGAGGCGAGCTTCGGCGGGAGTTGCCGATGGTATCTCGAAAGAGGGCAGGAGGTGGTTCTCTGTCCTGGGAAGAAAGATGCGAATTCCGGCCGGACCTGTGCCGGCGACTCGCGCGATGAAGCCGGAATGAAAGTTTTGTACGGAAAGATCTTTGCCGGGCACGGGCAGATGAAGACTTTCAGCGAAGGCGATGCTTTGCGGGCCTTCGATCCCGACCGCAAGCCAATCACGGGTTTCATCCTGGAGTTCGACGTCGTCGGCAATGATGTACTTGTCCAAGTGATCACGCAATTTGTTCGCTATTTCGGGTTCGGTGTCGAGCCACAAAGCGCCGTTCAGATGAAAGATATTGGCATCGGCTAAGATACGGCCTTGTGCGGTCAGGAAGAAGGCGTACAAGCCATGACTGGGAGCTAGACGCTGTATATCATTACTGCTCATGGCGTGCAATAAGCGAGCTCGATCATCTCCGGTAACGCGAATCTTGCCGCGGCCGGAGAGGTCGAGTTGCGCGACGCTCGAGCGCAGTGCCTCGTAACCTTTCATTTATCTGATTGGATGCGAGCCGACCTCTACATGCCGCGAAGTGAGAGAGATCGCAAGTACGAGGAAATGAGCACAACAACAAAGCCGGCGATGGTGACGCTGACCAGCCGGTGTTTGCCCTTCCCCTCGACCGCGACGTCGCCATAGTTCGAAGTTGCGCTCAGGATGGCGGTTGCACAGATATGCGCAACCAACAGGATTTTGATGCCGAACCACATCTGGTACGTCGCTGTGTGTTTCGGGCCAGTGTAGGCAAAGAAGTTGTAGAGACCCGATCCGACGATCAGAATCAGAAGGAGGAAAAGAGTTGTGCGCCAGCGGGCCTGAGCAGCGACGGCACTCTGCATGCGCAGTTCTGAGGGCAAAAGGTTGAACGCGGGCACAAGTACCTGCCTGGCGTAGAAGACGCCGCCCAGGAGCATGATCACCGACCCAATATGGATGAAACGAAAGAGGAGGTGGATGATCAGGTCGGCGGACACCTCTCCGAGTATAAAGGTGAGGGCTATGCGGGGGTGAGAAGCTCCTGGAGATAGGGCTCAAGACCAGGGGAACAGGCATAGGCATTGCCGCTATAGATGGTATTTTCGCCGTCGAAGCTGGCAAAACGCCCTCCGGCTTCTTCGACCAGCAGCTTGAGGGGTGCAAGGTCCCAAGGCGATGCGTTTGGTTCGATCCAGACATCCGCCTTGCCTTGCGCGACCAACATGGCATCCATAGAGCCGCCCAATCCGCGGACGGCCCAAAACCGTTGAACCCAGGGAATGAGGTGTCCGGAGAAGCGGCTGACTCCCGCCTTGTTGAAGCCGTTGAAGCAGAGAATGGCCTGCTTGGGATCCCTCTGGCGGGAGACTTCCAATCGTGAGCCGTTCGACCACGCTCCCGAGCCACGTCCTGCCCAAAGCAGAAGATTCTGCCCGGGATTGTAAGCAGCACCTGCAACGATCTCACCATCGGCTTCTAGACCGATTAAAATCGCCCAGAGCGGGATGCCCCGGACGAAATCCTTAGTGCCATCAATGGGGTCGATAATCCAGCGCCGTCCGCTGGGACCCTCGCGAGAGGAACCTTCCTCGCCCAGCACGCCATCGTCAGGAAACTCCTGGGCGATCGAATCGACAATCAATTTTTCACACGCCCGGTCAGCAGCCGTCACCGGGGATTCGTCTGCTTTCGTCTCGGGTGTAATCCCTTTGCTCTGAAACTCGAGGGCTAGTGCTCCTGCGTTTTGGGCCATCCGTTTGGCCAAAGCAATCTCGCGTTCAAAGCTCATGTATGCCATTATCCTGTCGAGATAGACGGGCGCACTGGTTGCGCGGGACTACCTGAACCAGCCTGCCGAACTTCACCTAATCTGTTATTGACAGTACTAAGAACAGGGGTTAATCTGGAACATCGTCCTCTAATAAGCTTAAAACGGGGCGTCCATATATTTTGTTTATACTACGGGGCTGTCCGCCTTCTGAGGGTTGAATGAACCAGCAGTGTTTTGTTCTTGAATTTGCTCATTCGATTCACGGGCAAGTAAAGCGATTTCATGTGACTTACAGGTCGCTAGGATATTTTGCCTGTTCGTTGATGTTGCTCGGCCTTATTGTTTTTGGGCTCTTCTCCAGTTATGTCCAGATGTCGTGGAAGGCTTCGCATTACAACCAGTTGAGTGCCGATTTCGACCGGCTGCGCACCAGATATCAGGATTTGCAACGGGTCTCGAGCCAGCATAATGAGCAGATTGCATCTCTGGAGACTCTTGCCAGTGAGGTTTCAGTCGCTTATGGAATCGATGGTCCGAATCAATCAGCGGTGGTGGGCCGGGCGGTCCCTACCAGCAGTTCACTTACACCGACGGTGAAGGCATCTCTTGAGGAATATAGCTTTTTGCGGGGAGCAAATTTTTCAAGTATTTATCATCGGTATGCCTATCAATGGCAGTCTCACAGTCAGCCGAGTTTATGGCCGTTGAACGGCGTATTGCGCAGCTCGTTCGGAGGCAGGTCCGACCCATTTTCTGGTGAGGGTACGTTTCATACGGGGATTGACCTTTCGGCCCCGAAAGGGACGCCCGTACATGTAACGGCGGACGGAGTTGTTGTAAGCTCTGCTTGGGCGGGAGCATACGGGAAGCTGGTGATTGTGGATCACGGGAACGGACTACAGACGTACTACGCTCACCTTTCAGAGTCGGTGGTGGTGCCGGGGCAGGCAGTTACAAGGGGCCAGGTGGTGGCTCTTTCAGGCGCTACAGGGCGCGCGACAGGTCCGCACGTGCACTACGAAGTTCGACTGGCCGGAACACCCATTAACCCTTATAAGTACCTGGATAAGCCGGCGTCAAACACGACGCAAATGGCATTGTCGCATCGAAACCACAATGATCTCGGGCTGTAGTGCAACAGCCCCGTACTGCCCGACGTCTCTTTAATGCGTGAAAGATCTCACACGGCGGGCACTTCTGGCAGCCTTGCCCCTAGGACTGGGAAATAAAGTCTCGCTTGGAGCTTTGCTCTCAGACGACCGCCCGCCGGCAAAGAAAGCAAAAGCCCTTCCCGCAGCAGGCGAGTTCGTCCGATTTGCCGACCCGCTGACCGAGTCTGTTATTGTTCGGTTGACTTCTGCGGACAGTGCGAGTGTTCTGCCAAACTCCCGGAACCGATTTATCTCGGTCAGAGAACGTGTTTTAATCTGTTCCTCCGATCGAACCGGGAGTATGTCGCCCTTTCGCGTGGACTTGCGGAATGGGTCAGTTGTGTCACTGGGGGAGACGGCACAGCTGGTTCCGCAGTCTCTCTGTCTGGACAGCTCCGGCCGAAATGTATTTCTTGTCGATGGAGGATCTCTCAAGGAGATTGCCATGGCGAGCAAGCGAACCCGGATCGTGGCGGAAGACGTCAGCGGATTCAGCCTGGGCGCATCGCGAGCCATTGCTTTCATTCGGCACGAGCGGTTGTACATGCTGGATGGCGGTAGGGATCCCGTTACGGAGCAGGCTGCCACGTGGTGTCTTCTCCGGCCTGGGAATGGCGGTTGCCTCTTCGGCCGCGAACAGGATGGCCAAGCAGAATTCTGGTATGTTGCGCTGGGAGCGCCGAAGAGCGCACCGGTTCTGCTGGTTCGGGGCCTGGTGTCAGATCCGGTGTGGTCTCCCGATGGGACCAGTGTTCTGTTTTTGAGCAGAAACCCGAGCGGTGGTTCAGAGATTTGTGAGCTGAGTCCGGAGACAAGACAGGAGAGGAAAGTAGCGAGCACCAGCCAGTTCGCGGCCTTTTCTCCCAATCACGATGGCTCCGTTTTCGTAGGCGCAAGCAGCAGTAAAGCGCAACCAGCTATCATTTTGCTGCTTCGATCACTGGGACGCGAACTGACGCTGAGCGAACACCGGGACAGCAATCAATCTGCAGTATCTCCAGTATTCTCACCGGACAGCCGGCGAATCTATTTTCAGAGCGATCAACAGGGTAAGTCAGCAATATACTCGGCGAGTGTTGAGCTGCTGGTGGAACCCTCAAGTGCCGGCAACGTTTGACTCGGGCCTGCGCCGATGATTTAGCGACTGCTCTGTAACGCTGCCCCGGAGCGTACCGTCTCTCCAACCAATCGCTTGCTTCAGGAGGACGAAGGTGTATCCAGAGGGAAGTAGAAGAGCGTTCCTGGCGAGGCTCGCTGGTTGGCAACTGACCTTCCTGGCTTTGTCTTTCCCGGCTTATTCCCGGCGACCGACTGAGTTCTCTGCCGATGAGAACGCCAAGAAAGAAGTCAAGGCGGAGGAGGTTTATGAACCGGGCGGGGCTGTTACCGCTCCCAAGCTGACGCATTATGTAGAGCCGGAGTTTTCGCCGAGATCAAAAGAGGCCTATGTCGAGGGGATCGTCAAAATTTCAACGGTGGTTGATACGGACGGACTAGCGACAGCATCTCGTGTCACAAGCGGTTTGAATGCCGAAGAGGATCGAACGGCTCTAGAGGCCTTGCAAAAATGGAAGTTCAAGCCGGGCACTAAGAACGGGCAGCCAGTAAAGGTGCGTGTAACTGTAGAGGTTGAATTTCACCTTCTCTAGACGTGGCGATCCTGAGCTCTCAGTTTTCGCTTGTACCGGGCTATCAGGCCGAGAGAGATACAGGAAAGAGATACGAGTAGCGGCAGAGCTCGCGGCTCAGGCACGACCGCGATCACAGGAAGGCCTCCTCCTCCCGGGGTAACGGGTGTCTGTCCATTCGGAGTCGATGTTGCAGTTCCGGTCGCGGCGGAATTGTTGGCGCTTAGTGGCTTATTGTTTGCGACCAGGGTGCCGGGGAAGCCGCCGGGTGAGGCACCGAAGCCTGTGGGGCCCAGGCCGTTGCCTGCTTCGAAAGGACTCGTTGCAGCGGGAGCGACCGGGGCCGTTCGCGGTACATCCAGCGGCAACGTATCGGCTTCCTGAGCCAGTTCGCCGAGCGACGGAGAAGGGGCGAGCTGGATGGGTCCAACCGTCAGGCTCTGGGGCTTGGCCTCAGGGAGAGTCAGTAAAGCCGAGGAGGGTTCATGAGGACTTGCCGGCCCCTGAAGGGTGGGGCATAGCCTGTTGCCACAGCGGGTTCGCGCATAATTTTGGCCATCGGTCAGCAGCACTTCACCTTTCGGGATGCGCAGTCTTTTACTGGTCCAATAGATTCTGTTGTTTTGACGGTAAGAGACGTATTGAAAGCGATCCTCAACAAGAGTGACCAGGTGAGCCGAGTTAACGTTGAAGCCGGAATAATGGGCCCGGACGACAGGATCTTTCTCGAGAGCGAAGCGAAGTTCCGCCGGGGAATACACGCCGCCAGGAACGACGGAGTAGGGGTAGTTCGGACGGAGCGCCCGCATGAGTGAAGAAACCGCACGCGCCGGCCGGAGTATGTTTCTCGAGATCATGCCCCCGGTGCCCTCGTGCCGCACGGCCTTATAGCCCATCAGGCCCAAGGCAAAAGCGATAAAAAGGAGGAAGAGATTGCGACGGTTATTCATTCAGCTGCCTTTGAGGTATCTCTTCGGGCAACCGATCATTCCCCTGTGAAGAGAGGTTGGGTAAGTAAGATGCTGAGAGAACATGGGTGGCGAACAATAGTGGTACGAGATTTGTATACTTCTCATCGGCTGAGTGGGCCCAAAAGATTAGCTTTTCTCCGCTGAAGTTAGTTATGGGCTTTCTCATACTGGCTCAAGGCAGTGCAGTTCTATTGCCATTGCGATGTTAGCCTGAACAGATGCGGCGATTTGTGCTTTTATTGCCTATTTTGGTGTGGGGGCAAGACTCGTCTTCCCCCAAACAGACTGTGAGCAAAAGGCCTGCTACGGCCACAACCACGCAACGAAAGCAAGCGGCAGCCAGCAAGCCAAAAACTCCAGCCGCGGAACCTGCACCGATGACGGATGACCAAAAGATTATCTATGCACTGGGGCTGTCGATTTACGGATCGCTTTCTCAATTCAACTTGTCCGAGAGTGAACTTGCCTTGGTTAAACGAGGATTGTCTGACGGGGCGGCTAAGAAGCCCGCAATCGAACTAAGTGAATGGGGTCCCAAGATGCGGGCATTCGGACAGTATCGCGCACAGCAGGTGGCAGACCAGGAGAAAGCGGCTTCTGAATCTTATCTGACGAAAGCTGCTGCCGAATCCGGGGCCGTCAAAACCGATTCGGGACTGGTGTATCGGGAACTGACCCCCGGCAGCGGTGCTTCCCCGCAAGCGAGCGACACGGTAAAGGTAAACTACCGGGGAACACTGGTGAACGGAACCGAGTTTGACAGCTCTTATAAGCGAAATGAGCCGGCGCAGTTTGCTTTAACCGGAGTGATCCCTTGCTGGACGGAAGGATTGCAGAAGATGAAAGTGGGGGGCAAGGCGATGCTGTCGTGTCCGTCGAAATTAGCCTACGGAGACGGTGGCCGCCCCTCGATTCCCGGTGGGGCAGCACTCATCTTTGAGATCGAGCTTCTGGATATTGTGGGTACCGGAAGCGGAAAGTAAAAGGTTGGCGGCCCCGATTGGCCTGCAATCAACCCAGGAACGACAGCTTTAGCTGGGAAGAGAAGTTTCTGAGGTAGGGGAAGACGTTCAGCAGATCCGAATCGCTGATTCCGAACCAAGAGGATAATGTTGCGCCGTACTGGTCGACGGAGATGGTCGGGATCCAGCGTCCGCGGCTTTCGGCATCATTTGGTCCGCCTAGGATGAACTGGGGAAACTGTCCATAGACGTCACCGCCTTTGACCGCTCCGCCCATTACGAGGTGGTGGCTTCCCCAGGCATGATCGCTGCCGTCGCCGGTGGTGGGCTGAAAGGTGCGGCTGAAGTCTGATTCGGTAAATGTCGTGACATCGTTTTCAGTACCGAGTTCGGACATGGCATCACTGAATGCTCGCAGCGCTTGCCCCAGCTGAGGATACAGCAGTTTATGCGCCTCTAATTCGCCGGCATGAGTGTCGAAGCCGCCGAGCGAGGCAAAGAAGATCTGCCGCCGCATACCCAAACCATCACGCGATTGAATGACCTGGGCGATCTGTTGCAGTTGAGCTCCGAGCCCAGTTCTTGGAAAAACTGTTTTAAGAGGGGCAGATTTGCTGAGTGCGCTGTCGAGTGACTGTGCGTCGGCGATGCTATCGGAGACAACAGAGTTCGCAGCCTGGGCTAATTTTACGCCAGAGTTGAGCGTCAGCAGATTCTTAAGGGCCGCTAACCGAGCTTGAGAGGCGGAGGTTGAATTGAAACCTTGCAAGTCGAGCGACTGGCCAGGCCCTAGTGCGACGGGACTCGTAGTGGCTCCAATGCCCATTTGTGCGTTTCCGGCAACGGAGAAGAAGGTGGGAAATGAAGAGGAATTATTGGCAGAGACGAGGTCGGCTACGCGCCCGGCCCAACCCGTTCTAGCAGGACCAATGTAGGTAGCGGTTTGCCATTCACCCTGCTGATCGGAGTGAGAGTAGAGATTGCCTGGCAGCAGCGCAGATTGATTCAGATATTGTGATCTGGTTGTGGGTTGGACGAGGGGTCCTACATTAGCGACAATGGCCAACTCTTTATTGGAGAACATGTCCGCCACATCGCTGAGAGCCGAGTGGAAGACATAAGGAGCATTCCCGGTCTGAGCGTAGACCGTGCCGGTCAGATCTGCAGGTCCTAAGGCCAGACTGCCTCGAATCCTTTGATAAGCGGCCATGCTCGCGTCATCGGCTGGAATGATGGTGTTGTTCGAGTCGTTACCGCCATAGAGGAAGATGCACACCAGCGCCCGGTAGTCGGCAGACCCCGACTGAGCTAGAGCAGGAAGCAGGCCGAAAGGGCGAAGCGCCAAAGTTCCAACGGAGGCCGCACCCAGCTTAATTAATCCACGACGTGAAATCATAATCGGAAAACCTTTCTCAATCTGAACGGGTAGAGCTCAGTGAATGATTTGGTACTCGCTTGAAGTAAGAGCGACGTAGAGAGCTGCTCTTGCTTTGTCAGCGGGGAGCGTAAGTGGAGCAAGAGCTTCCGTAATCGCATCGTGAACTCCGGAAGACATCGACCCGTGGAAGAACATGCTGTTGATCGAGTCGATCAGGTTCGTGGTGTTCGAGGCAATCGAGATGTATGGGGACAAGTCGAATGTCGTTCCGTTGTCAAGATGGCCCAGATAGATTGCAGAACTTACTTCGTTGATCCGGGTCGCAGAAGTCTGGGTGGTGTAGAGCTGCATTTCGGGGGCTAAGGAGCTGTCAGTTGCTCGATACTCTGGCGAAAAGTAGCTGAAGACGCTGGGAGGAGAGAATAGCTGCTGCCCCAGGTAGCCGGCGTAATTGTAAACAGCGCTGTTGCTCGCGACTTTGCCGCCGAGTGCTCTCAGCAGGTTCGTGACAAACAGAATGGGCTCGCGCATATGTCCTGCTGTGTCGCTCCCCAGGAGTTCGCCCGAATCGCCGGCACGGGCCTCCGGATCGGTTAGGATCGCCTTGATGACGGCAGCCATGTCGCCGCGAACGCCAAAGCCGTTGTCGATGAAGACTGAGGCTACTCGCTGAGTGTAGGCGGGGCTGGGATTACTGCTGACTAAATGTTGGATGAGCTGATGAGAGACAAAAGGGGGCAGAGCCGGTTGCAGAAATATGTCGTGAAGAGCCTGTTTCAGGTCAGCTTCCGCACTCTGGCCAGGAGGTAAAGTCATTCCCGGGAATAAGGCTTTTGCAGTGGTGTCATGGTAGGCCTCCACGGCAACCATTGGTGCATAGTAGTTGGTGCCGTTGTGGTGGGTGGTAGCGGCGCCTGCGGTAGCGGGAGGATAGGTCCATCCGGTGAAAGCTTTCGATAAGTCAGCGACGATGGCCTCGGTGTAGGTGGGAACAGGATTTCCATTTGGGTCGAGAACCGGGGAGCTATCCATATGCAACTGGGTCAGCCCCAAGGTGAACAGCTGCATGATTTCGCGAGCATAGTTTTCGTTGGCGGCGGTGTTGGCCAAGGGGTTGGCTTTATCGTTGTTCACCATGTTCAGATAACGGCCCATTGCCGGGTTCAGGGTCACATCCGCCATCAGTTTTTCGTAATTACCGAAAGCATCCTGTTGGAAGATGTTGAACAAGGGAGGAAAGGCGGAAGCGTTGTTGAGCTCGATCTCAGACACAACCCAAATCTCACTCAGGGCGAAGGCCACCCGCTGGCGTAGCTGATCGGGAGCACTGAGAGCATTCTGGAAAAATAAGATCTGGAGCGGCGCCAGATTCGTATTTGCCCGACCGGTGCTGGGATCGTAATAGTAAGGCTGGTTGGGGTATGTGGAAACAGGCGCCGCGATCTGGCCGGCAAACCAAGTATCGAGGTCTTCGGCCTGTAACGCGGCCATGCTGGCAGGATCAGGTCCCCACGTTCCCTGCTCGAGGAGGCGGTTTGCCGCTCGAGCGCTTAATGTTGTTGCTGATTGAGCGGGAACAGCAGATGGGAAAAACAGCGCTGCTGTTAGAACAATACCGGCAATTCTAAGCAAATGAACTCCTCTTGATATGGAACACTGGCGGGGCTTCAGAGTAGCGGGCTTATTTGGAATTTAAGAAGGAAAAACGGAATTCATGAAATGTTTGCATTGCGGAACCTGGAATTCACCTCCGGTGAAGTTTTGCCCCAATTGCGGATCTGAATTAGGTACACAGTTGCCCACTTATGCCTGGCCGGTTGCGAACAATAAATGGGGCCGTCTGTTGGTTCCATTTGCGATTGCGTTATTCGTGGGGCTAGGCGTGGGGAGTTTCCTTTTCTGGCGAACGGGAGCGCTTCGAAACGGTTCACAGCTGACCGGGCCTGAGGGCAGAAAACAAGCTGCGATTACCGATAGTGCCGCTGTTCCAAGTGGGGATAAGTCAGCTGAAACGATTCCGCCAGGTGGAACTGAAAAGCCTGGGGATGATCACACGGTGGCCGGTTCGGACGAAGTTCCGGGCCGAACGATGGGACGTCAAATGAAGGGAGGTCGCATTAAAGCTCAAGTCAGGACAGCGCAAACAGAGTCGTTGTTGACGCCGGCGCAGGCAGACCGGAGTAGCGATGTGACGGAGCAGACGCCGGCGATCGTCAACTCAACAGTGGGAGCGAGCGAAGTGGCTATAAAGCCACACCGGGCCGTGCAAGAGCCGGACGGGCCTTCGCCAGACCTGCCGAAACCCGTCGATACGGACGGCTTCGGTGGGACCCGAACGCCCTCTATCGTTCGATTAGGCAACGTTCCGCCACCCGACAAGCAGACTCCGGCCGTTGTTGCACCACCGCTGCCGAACGACAAACCTGTTAAGCCAAGCTATTTGGGGGCTAACGCAGGACTGGCCACCTGGACCGGCAAATTAGAAAAAGACGGAACGCTTACGATTAATTCGGGAACTGCTTCAAGCGGTGTTCTGACTGGGTCCGGTTTGCCTGGAGTGCCGGTGCGAATTATTATCGATCAGACGAACCTCGGCTTCGTTGAGATGCCCAGTGCGGCTAATGGTTATAAGAAGCTTGTGCTGCGGAGTCATGGACGTCATGACAAGATTACGATTCATTGGACGGTGATTCAGTAGGATTTCAGGCGGTGTGAGGGGTGCTGCGCGATCGATTACTCGAGGGCCCATCTTCGAAAGTCGAACCGGGGCGAGTATTGAAGGCACTCTGCCGGACTTTGCGGATAACATTCGACGGTCTTGGCTCAACGGGTAAGAACTCTTGCGGCATAAAGTCCGAGAAGCCAGAGGAGCACGTAAATGCCCGGGAAGATCAGCAGGACATGCCAGCGTAGCGGGGGGCGATCGGTGAAACTAATGTCAATGAGGACGGCAAGGAGCCACAGGGGGGTAATGTAATATGAGTTGCCTGCCAAGGTTGATAGAAGGTAATCTCTTACCTGATTCTGCACGCCTAGTGTTAGGTAACCGTGAGTGATAAGGCAGGTAATCGCTGGGCCATTGCTGCATGTGGCGTCTGACAAAGGTGCGATCTCGCACAGCAGCATAAAACTGAGAACAATCCAAATAGCGCGTACGAGATTCTGGCGGAGCTCTGCGGATTGAAGATAAAGCAGAGGGCCCACAGCTGAGGCCAGAAGCAGCCAGGGGGAAGTCAATAAATCAAATGTAAGCCACTACGGGCCGGCAGGCAGATTCAAACAGAAATGGAAGTCGCTGCGTAGCGAAAACTCCCGAGTGTGGGAACAGTTTCGAATCGCGAACCTCAACGTCGGCTATTGGCTCGTTAGCGCAGCGAAGAAAGTTCTAGAATTCTACCTTCCAGATCGTTATAGCTGTCTGTTTTTTAGTTGCGCTGGTCATTCTCGCTGCACCAGAACTTAGCAGCAAGGCCGCGATGGTTGCTCTCGGAACTAGCGGTCTCGCAACTGTGTTTGCCGGGGCGCTTGCTGTTCCCGGTTGGTCGTTTGACCCACGAAAGCGTGACCGACTAAACTGGAGAGGTTCAGTCACGCGGGAGTAACTCAATGGTAGAGTCACAGCCTTCCAAGCTGTTGGTTGCGAGTTCGATTCTCGTCTCCCGCTCCATGTCCTTTCCCTATCAGGTTTGATCACGCTCTTAATGGGCGGTTTGAGCTGCCGTCGCGACTGCAGCATTGCATAAAGGGAAATCGCCGGCGCAGATTTGGCGACTTGCTTTGTGAACCTGCTCTTAATGCACGGTCCAGGCCAACAAGGAAGCTGCGAATAGCAGAGCGCAGATGACGATCGCCACAAGCTTCTGTGACGGTAATCCAAGTGGCATCGGGTCCAACTGCGCAAACTCCGGATCGTGCCAGGCGGTATCTGGAAACATCGGCGCGAAGAGCATGCTCAGGAAGTAGGCTCCAGCGACCACTGCAGCCATGAGCAAGTGTGGAATCGTAAGGGTTCCCATTCCGAACAATAGCCACAACGATGCCAAGGCAAGAATGATGCCAATGACCATCGTCTGGCAGTTATGAAATTTGGCATGAGCAGGCCATCGCGGGTTGTACAAATGTTGCTTGGCCGTGACCGGAATGAGAGCATCCACCACAAAGCCGCCGAAATTCCATACGGCGACAAGAGCGACTATCCATTTTGCAATTTGCATGTGACCTTCCTAAAAGATGTTGTTGGTTGACATAGAGCCTGCAAACAACGAACGCTTGTTCAAAGCTCCCTTTTTCCGTCGCAGGTTGCTTCTGTTTAGGACGGCAAAGGATTCTGTCCCATGCGCTTTTCACCCATCTGCACGGATTCCTTTACGACAGCAAAGCCATACCGAACCAGCTCCGCCTCGTAAGCGGCCAAAGCTGTGGGAAGGAAAAGCCGTTCCTCCGCGACCGCTTTGAGTTGCCGCCCTAACAACGCTGCGTCTCGCATTGCCAAGTTGGCACCCCGACCAAGCGTCGGTGTCATAGCATGGACGGCGTCCCCAAGCAGCGTGACATTGGTCGGATGATCAAGCGTCGAAGGCACCGTGGTGTACATGCCGACAATAAAGAAAGAAGAAGGATCACCGCTGGAGACAAGGCTGCTCGCTTGCTGTGGCCACTCCTTCAGCATGTCGACAGCAAGCCGTTGTAGATCCTGAGCCGGCACACCGTGTAGTTCTTTGTCGCTTTTCGGAAAGTGTTCGTGGCGGCCGCCGACGATACAGACCAGATAGTCGTTCTGCTCCTTGAGCGACGCGGACGGCAGAATCCGTTTCGCGGCCTCATGCGGTGCGAGAGGAAACCTTACTGCGCCGAGACCAAGAAACAATTTGCGCTCGTCCATTGCAATCGAGAAGATGTCATTCAGCGCCTCAGAGGGCGCAAGTTTCGAAGCAATGGCGTAGGGTACACGACCGTAAATTGCCTGGACGCCTGCATCCATCGTTTGCAGTTTGGGCGCCCGCTGTTGACGCACCATCGATCGAATGCCATCGGCTCCTACCAACACATCACCCTTCGCGGTCGTGCCATCTGCAAAGCTGACAACAACACCGTCGGGGCTAGATTCATAATGCGTCACTCGTTTCCCGAAGTGGCACACTGTTTCCATGCCGATTAAGAGGATTTCGCGCAAAGTGGCACGATCCACGTTGCAGTGAATCTTGTCCTCGGTCACGAAATCAGGCCAGAACTTAGGATCCTGTCCATCATCAGTGGGGAATCGCTTTGCAACGCTCAAGTCCGTATTGAGAATCGTTGTAAACGGCTGCGTACGCATCGCCGTTGCTTCAAACAAGCGATGCATATCCGGCGGAAGCACCTCACGGAGTGCGTTCAGCGCGTCGGCCTCCAGGTGCAGCCGATAACCTTGCGGACGATCCCAAGGGCTGGAGTCACGGTCAAAAACTTCGACGTCGATACGAGCGTTGCGGAGCGTCTGGGCAAGGCAAAGACCGCCAAGTCCGGCACCAACGATAAGTACTTTAATTTTAAGCAAAGTCGTCCCTCCTCCCTCGATGGGGGAAGGACGTACCGGTGACCCGAGCCTCTTTGAGGGCGGTTCTCGTACGAACGCTTTCGCGTCGCCCGGACTACCTACCGGGCTGTGGCTTTCGCACGTCCACCTCCAGATTATACATTCGTTGGAGCTGAAGCGACATGTCGCTTTTTGCGGCAAAGGAATAGGTAACGGCGCAAGTGTTGACGAAGTATGTCTGAGCCGTCGACTATCGGAATTAGGCACCGGACAATTTGATGATCTTCTGACGCTGATCTCTCCGGGTTGAGACCTCAGTTCTGATTTTCCGTTAGCTCCAGCTTGCGGTCTACTTCTGAAAACAGCACTGCAAGCTCTAGTTCCGTATTGTCGATTCGGAGAACCCCGCCAGGTGGAACCCAAGTTGGCTCGGCTATCCGCTCTCGTGAGAGCGTCCAGGCAGTCCGTTGTTCTCCGTCGACAATCCAAACGCAGTGAGAGCCCCAGCTGATGTACCGCTTGGCCTTTTCCGAAGCTTTGGTAAGCGTGTCTCCCGGACATAGGATTTCGACGCAGAGCTCCGGGGCCGCTGTCGGATAAGGTCCCTTGAATTTACCCTGTACTGCGATTATGTCTGGCACAGGTTCAACGTCTCCGACGACTTTGAGACGAACCTCTAGAGAGGTGTTCCAGCCAGCTCTTTCCAGCAGTGTCGCGATGATGAATTGCACAATGCTGTGTAAGAGAGTAGGCATGGATTTCTGGACGGCCTCGCCAAACCAGTACTCGTAGGCGGGTTTGGCTTCATCGTAAAGCCTGTGAAACTCCTGGATGCTAAGCGGTGAAGGTTCAGCAGCCATAGTTCTAAAATAACGAAGCCGTGCCTAGCAAGGCTTAGCGCTCTTTGGCCGCTTGCTACGCTCGTGAAGATTGGCGACAAGATCCAAAAACACCGGCATCTACGTCGAGATCATAATCCGGGCTACTGTTGAAGAGGTTTGGCGCCTTACCCAGCAACCGGAATTACACCAGCGATGGGATCTGCGCTTCAGTGAAATTCACTATCTGCCTAGGGAAAGCGGTGAACCTCAGCGGTTCCTTTACAAGACGAAAATTGGTTTTGGCTGGAACATCAGCGGCACCGGCGAGAGCATGGGGTATCGCTCTTTCGAAGGTAGTGAAAGCACCTCCGCTCTTAAATTTGCTTCTGAGGATTGGAAATCTCTTATCGAGACAGGATCGGGATACTGGCGATACCTTCCGACAGAAGCGGGCCTGCGATTCATCACCTGGTACGACTACACTGTCCGTTTTGGAGCTTTCGGAAAGGCTCTGGACCGTATCGCACTCAGGCCTTGCATTGGATGGGCAACGGCGTGGAGCTTCGACACATTGCGGCTCTGGGCGGAGCACGGGCAACTGCCCGAGACTTCCATTACCTTAAGCCTTGTCCATGCGATTGCGAGGGTGTCGATAGCAGTTGTCTGGCTTTGGCATGGGCTGGTTCCCAAATTGTTGTACTGCCAGATTGACGAGCGCATCATGCTGGCGGACGCAGGGCTGCCTTTGAGATTGCTCCCCTGGATCGGGGCCGGTGAATTGCTTGTTGCGATCGTGATGCTTTTCACCTGGAACGTCCGCGGAGTCCTGATAGTGAACGCGTTCCTCATGGTTGTTGCTGTTGTCGCGGTTGCGATGACATCGAGCGGTTATCTTGTGGCCGCCTTCAATCCAGTGACTCTGAACTTAGCCGTTGTTGCGCTCTCCCTAATCGGCTTCATCGCTTCGCCAAAGTTGCCGTCAGCTCGTTCGTGT
>CAXTMN010000067.1:16757-25988 GCA_964245395.1 uncultured Bryobacteraceae bacterium | reverse complement strand
TATAAGTGAATCACGTGAGGGGGGAATATTCGGGAATTTCCAGGGTGTTACTCACCGGTGCATCCGCTGTGAGTTCAGTTTGATGATCCCTGCCCAGCTTCAAGGCGAGTTGGCGACCGGCACCAATCATTTCGTTGTACCGGTCGTAAGCTTGGACAATTCGCTGGACTAGCACGTGACGCACCACATCGGTTTGATCAAAGTTCACAAAGGCGATGCCCTCCACACCTTTGAGCACGTCGGCAGCGTTCAGCAAGCCGCTTTTCCTGCCATTCGGCAGATCGATCTGTGTCTGATCTCCCGTAACAACCATTTTCGAGTTGAACCCTTGGCGAGTCAAAATCATCTTCATTTGCTCCGCTGTGGTGTTTTGAGCTTCATCGAGAATGATGAAGCAGTCGTTGAGAGTTCGACCGCGCATGAAAGCAAGTGGCGCGATCTCGATCGTGTTACGCTCCAGCAATTTTTCGACGCGCTCTGGATCAATCATGTCGAACAAAGCGTCGTACAAGGGACGTAAATACGGATCAACCTTCTCTTGAAGCGTACCCGGAAGAAACCCGAGGTGCTCGCCGGCCTCGACAGCCGGGCGAGTCAACACAATCCGGCTTACTTTTTTGTTGAGCAGCTCGGAAACGGCCATGGCAACTGCCAGGTAAGTTTTACCAGTTCCCGCAGGACCAATCCCAAAAGTCAAGTCATGCGTTTCAATCGCATCGATATAACGACGCTGGTTAACCGTCTTTGGCGCAAGCACCTTTTTGCCAAAAGCGCGGGATTTGCCGCTCTCGACCAGCCGCCGGAGGGAAACATTGGCGTCGGAGGTAACAACCCGCAGGTAGCTGTTCACGTCACCACTAGAAAAAACCTGGCCTTCCTTGACCAGATTTACGTAGTCTTCCAAAATACGCTCGGCTCGTCGTACGGGTAGTTCCTCACCGTCTAGCTCGAGGAAATCCCCGTCTAACAAGCGGGTCCGCAAGGCTAGCCCGCTCTCTAGCAGTCGAATATTTTCATCGCGAGTGCCGAATAAAGCTTCAATGCCGCGAGAAATCTGTACAGCAGCTTTCATTGAGAAAAGGCTATGGAATGGACAGGGACGCTTGGAACGCAGGAGCAGACGTGAGACTGAGAAGCGGCGAGATGTTCCAACCGGTGATTAAGGAGGTTGTCAACCAAAGCTGACCAAAACTGTCTAAACAGATTATATCAACTCCGGGGAGTCCACAGAATCAAATAGCGGATTTTTCACTACCATGGTCAGAATTACCCGATAGAGAAGTTTTTACCGGTTGCTGAATGAACGATCACAGATCTGGTATTTTTTTCCTGCGCTTTTTATCGTGAGATGTTTCAGCGGCTTACGGGCAATTGCAACGGCCACTCTCAAGAAATGAAGGTTTTACTCTGGAGGTCGCATGCTAGCGTCTAATTGCTCGCAAGTGGCTGGCGAGCGAATTCGGGGAATAGTCGGAACTTTTGCCGACTTTTGGGGAGGCTCGCATGGGTGTGTTGATCATGATGCCGTCGCGCAAGACGGAACAGGAAAAAGCGACTGAACAGCAACAAGCGGCGTCGCCGAACGCTCAAACAGCAGCCGTTGACTTTGCTGTTTGGCAACGTGCTCCCAAGGAGCGGACTGCCGCTTACTTCCCCACCTACTCCGCCGTTTCCAAAGCAATCCAGACCACCATGCGAGGCTGGGTTCGCGAGTGGTTCGCAGCCAACCCCGAAGTTCTTCTGCGGCCTCACACTGCTTACCCGATCCTGGTCTATCAATGCACACATCCGTTCTCAGGCCGTCCGACAAACATCTTCACCTACGACATCCAGCAAACTGAAGCTGTGGGACGTGCCTTCGCATCTGCGGCAAACAAGCTCGGACGCGAACTGAAGGAACTCGATACGAAACAGTATTCGTGGTTCACACGGGAACACTATTTCGCGTACCGGAGCCAGGAAGTTGTCAAGTACGTGATGAAAAACCGTCGCGCAATCTACAAGATGCTCAATGTAGAAACGGTTCTAATGGACAGCATCCTGAAGTTTGCGGTGATCGACATTCCGAAGCTCGGTCTGGATGAGTCGCTGGTCCTGTTGCGAAGAGCGTTCAACACGCAACTGTCTCGCTTTTCAGACGAAGTGGATTTAGGCGGGCGGGCTGAAGAACTGCTGAAGATCGCAACTGATGCACTTCTCGGCAAGCTGGATGCAGACGAAGCAGTTGCGATGCCGCTAGCGGCCTAATCTCCCTATCAGCCCACGACTTCCGCTTGCGCCGAGGAGCAGCTTCGCGCTGCTCCTCTTAATTGGCTAATTAGAGCTTTACTGTGACCGTCTTGATTTCAGAGTATTGCTGTAGACCGTACTCGCCGAGCTCACGCCCGATCCCGGACTGCTTAAAGCCTCCGAACGGAGCAGCCGCATCGAAGACGTCGTAGCAATTTACCCACACAGTTCCGGCCCGGACATTGTTTGCTATTTCGTGGGCTTTCCCGATGTCACGCGTCCAAACGGCAGCGGCTAAGCCGTAGATGGTCCTGTTCGCGCGTTCGACTAGCTCGTCGGTATCCCGAAACTTCAGGATGCTCATCACCGGTCCGAAGATTTCCTCCTGAGCGATTCTCATTTCATCTTTCACATCAGCAAACACTGTTGGCGCAACGAAGTATCCACGATCACCAACGCGATCTCCGCCGCACATGAGTTTGGCGCCTTCCTGCTTGCCCGCTTCGACATACCCCATCACTTTCTTGAACTGGTCGTCGTCGACTTGCGGGCCTTGCTCGGTTTTGCGATCAAGCGGATCGCCTACTGTACGGCGCTTTGCGCGAGCGGCACTACGCTCCACAAACTCGTCGTAAATCTTCTCCTCCACGAACACCCGCGAGCCGGCACAGCAGCATTGTCCCTGGTTGAAGAACAGGGCAAAATGGGACCCTTCCACGGCTTGATCCATATCTGCATCCGCAAAAACGATGTTGGGGCTTTTACCACCCAGTTCCAGAGTGACCCGCTTTAGATTGCTCTCCGCCGCAGCCTTCATGATCAAGTGACCGACTTCCGTAGAGCCGGTAAAAGCCACCTTGTCGACGTCCATGTGGTTCGCGATGGCGGCGCCTGCCGTGGGCCCGTACCCGGGAAGAATATTCACGACGCCTTCCGGAAAACCAGCTTCAACGATCAGTTCACCGACGCGGAGAGCACTGAGCGGAGTCTGTTCAGCCGTCTTCATCACAACCGTATTGCCGCAGGCAAGCGCCGGAGCAAGCTTCCACGCCTGCATCAGAAGAGGAAAGTTCCAGGGGATGATCTGTCCAACAACACCAACAGGCTCGTGGCGCGTGTAGCAGAAATAGTCACCGCTGATCGGAATAGTTTTGCCTTGTATCTTGTCGGCCCAACCGGCGTAATAGCGGTAACAGGCAATCACCAGCGGCAGATCGGCCGTTCGGGCCACATGCCGCGGCTTACCGTTATCCAGCGACTCGAGCATGGCTAGCTGGTCAATATTTTGCTCGATCAAATCGGCCAGTCGAGCCAGCAAACGCCCACGTTCTGAGCCTGACATGCGACGCCACGCAGCTTTTGGGTGAAAGGCTTTTCGCGCGGACTTTACGGCTAAATCAACGTCTGCTGCGTCCGCTTCAGATACACTTGCGAGAACCTCGCCAGTCGCCGGATTATAGGTGTCGAACTTCTTCCCTGATACGCTGTCGACCCACTTATTACCAATCAAGATCCTGGTTTGCTGAATCGGGGACTGGATGATATTCGGTTCGGTAAGAACAGTTGCCATAGTTCTCCTTTATACATAGATCTCCTGGTGAGGTCTAGCACGCAGCCATCATATTCTAATCAGCGCAGGCGGCTAACCAGGAACACGGACGCGCTTCCACTTTTTCCCGACACGCAAGACGAGCAAACCTGCGCCAGCGGTGAGAAGAAGATCTTTGTAAATGGCTCCATCGATCTCAACTGCCCCCGCTTTTAACTTACGGGCTGCATCAGTGACGCTGTCCGCAAGGCCAATCTGTGCGATCAGTTTGTCAACGCGAACACCTTTGTCCGTCTGGACGACAGCGGGTAGATCGACCATTTCAGCGTCCGCCGGTTCGAGACCTTGGCGCACCTCACGATCAAACGCATTCTGTGCCGATGCGGCTTCCTCGTCCGAGTGAAAATCAGCGACAATACGGTGGCCCAGGTCCATTTTGACCTGCATCGGGTCTCGCTTGCCAGCGAGTACCGCTTCACGCAAACTC
Organism: uncultured Bryobacteraceae bacterium; assembly: GCA_964245395.1. Taxonomy (GTDB): domain Bacteria; phylum Acidobacteriota; class Terriglobia; order Bryobacterales; family Bryobacteraceae; genus Bog-105. Next base: position 21,723 of record CAXTMN010000067.1, on the reverse strand, counting down.
TCGATCTCGCGCATGGGAAGGTTTGTCAGCAATTCGTAGTAGCGATACATCAGGTCGTCGCTAATGCTCATCACTTTGCGGAACATCACCTTGGGCTGTTCGGCAATGCCGATGAAGTTACCTTTCGACTTCGACATCTTTTCGACGCCATCGAGGCCTTCGAGTATCGGAACCGTGGCCACGATCTGAGGCAACTGGCCGGAATCACGCTGCAGATCGCGACCAACAAGCAGATTGAACTTCTGATCTGTACCGCCCATTTCGACGTCGCATTCGAGCGCGACCGAATCGTAGCCCTGCGCCAGTGGATATAAAAGCTCGTGTAAGGAAATCGGAATCTGGTCGGCAAAGCGCTTGCTAAAATCATCGCGCTCCAGCAGTTGGGCTACGGTGTACTTGGAGCACAGGCGGATAAGATCTTCCCAGCGCATCGGCTCCAGCCACTTGCTGTTGAAAAGGACCTCGGTCTTCTCGGGATCGAGAATTTTGAACACTTGTGCTTTGTAAGTTTCGGCATTGCGTTCAATCTCTTCGCGCGTCATGGGCGGACGGGTAATATTGCGCCCACTCGGATCGCCAATCAAGCCGGTCATATCGCCAATCAGAAAGATGGCCGTGTGACCGAGGTCTTGAAAATGCCGCATTTTTCGCAACAGGACAGTGTGGCCCAAGTGAAGATCTGGTGCAGTAGGATCGAACCCGGCTTTGACCCGCAAGGGCTTGCCTGTCTTAGCAGACGTTGTGAGGCGGGCCCTCAGTTCTTCCTCACGGATCAGTTCGGCCAGGCCCTTCTTTATGTAGGTGACCTGCTCTTCAACGGGCGGAAATGACGTTTGACTCAAGTACTGATTGTAGAAAGGCGCGGGACCTCGATCGTTGTCAATCCATCAGCGCAAGGGCGATAGCGCGGCAACCATCCACCACATGCTGCCATGAATGCCACACAGGAGCGAGATTTTTGTAATCGCTTAATCGAATCTCATCCAAGTCAAACGGCATGGGATTCGCGAGTTGAACCTGCAGCTGTTGAAGAGCGGATTCGCCGTTCGGTTGCGGATAAAGCTCATCAAAGGATTGCAGGGCTGCGTAAGTTTGTGGAACCGTAAGACGGTCGGCCAACGCCACGAAGTCGAGATAATCACGGGTGGCGTTTCGCTTTAAGATCAGCACGGCTTTGATGCGCAGTGTTTCTTCCACGGTTGGGATAACGATGGGTCGTCCATTCGCATGGACGACCGTAGTTTCAAGAGGCTTGGAACGAATTAGCTGCCGAATTCCAGTTTCGATCCCGTCCAGGTTACCTGCTGCCGCCGAAAGCACCTGGTCCCAATCAGGAAGCTTTTTGCTTGGCATAGTGGTGCCAGAAATGGTAGCGCTGGGCGTACGGATCGGACAAGTAATTGTGGCAAACCTGCTCTATTTTCGCGAGCAAACCAGGATCGGCACGAACTGCATCCCGCAGATCGATCCAGTCCTGCCGTTTTCCGCGAGAGATGATGTCGTCAATTGCCGGAAGAGTGAAACCGCCGTTGATCAAATGCCGATGCACCATACTCGGTCTACTATTTTACTGCGAATTCTTTATCCAGTTCGCAATGTCTTTAATCACCTGAGAAGACACGTGGCCGGGGATGTTGTACTCGGCCAGCGAACCGGCGCCCTGCCCCGTCACCAGGAAATGATTGAGCGCAGGATACAGATGAAAGTTGACATTTCGATCGCCTCGGAGTGCGGACTGCCATTGGCCATAATCGTTGGTGGTCACCTGGAAATCGCGCTGGCCTTGCAGGATCAGGATCCGACAGCGTAGAGCAGCGGCTACAGCTGGTGGATTGTATCCCTTCAGGTCGAGCCAGTAACTTGCGGGCAAACCAAAATAGTCTGGCGTGTTTTGTTGTCCCGCCTGCAGGCTCTTCACGCCCGCTACTTGCTGCTGCACTTCATTCAGTTGGTCAGGCGTCGCCCCGCCCTGTTGGTTCTGTTCGAGAATGACGTTTTCGAGTGGCCGTGCATTGCCGGACATGATGATGAGGCCCGCAAGTTTAGGATCGCGCCCGGCAACTCGAGGCCCAAGATAACCTCCAAAGCTATGGCCCAGAAGGTAGACCTGATCGCGGTTTACTTCCGGCTGCTGTCGCAAGAGAGTCAGAGCCGACAGCGCGTCATCTACGGTTTCCGCTTCAGGTGTGAACCCTTGCATTGTAGGCGGAGGCTGGTAGGCAAAAGTGCGTTTGTCGTAACGGAGCACCACAATGCTGCGCGAGGCGAGACCCTCGGCCAGATCACGGAATGGTTTGTAGGTAAACGCACTTTCATCGCGATCTTCCCTGCCTGAGCCCTGTACAAGGACAACAGCGGGATGCTGCCCAGGACTGACCGGAACTGTAAGCGTCCCGGGCAGACGAAATGCGCCATTTACAACCGTAAGGTTGCGTTCGCGGAAACTCGCAGGGACACTGTAATCCGGGCGAGTCCAACTAGATTCGCCACCGCTTCCAGGGGCCTGCCTTGACGAAGGCGGCTGTGGAGATCCTGCCTGCTGAGCTGGCTGTAGAAACAGGCCGGCAATTTTTCCTGCGCCGTCCACGCTGATCACGAAATCGAAATTACCCGCAGGAAACTTACCGGGAAAGACGACGGCGGTCACGCCCCCTACATTCTGGGTAATTGGATTGCCGATGGTTGCAGGCTGCCCGAGGGCCGCGATCTGGGGCCCAACGCTTTTCCGAAGCGCCTCTTCACTCACGGTATTCAGCATCTGGGCGTTAAACATCGCCCGTAACTCGGCATATCTCGCCGCCGTGAGCAGCCGCAACGCCTGTTGAGCAATCGGAAGTGGCCCTTGCGGCGCTTGAGACCAGGCAATCGCAGCAATCAAGCCGGCAAGAATCAACCTGTGAGCGAAACAAAGCCGTAAGTTATGCTCTGAAGCTAGAATGATTCTGCATCCGATCGATTGGGTCATTGCTGCCGTTTGTATCTTAATCTGTTTCCTTCCTGCTCTCGCTTTCGGCAAGCGTTCTGGCAGAAGTACATCGGAGTTCTTCGCATCAGGGCGCTCAGTCCCATGGTGGCTGACGGGCATCTCACTGGTTGCGACCACATTCTCAAGCGATACACCAAACCTTGTCGCGAATATTGTGCGAACCCAGGGCGTAGCCGGAAACTGGCAATGGTGGGCCTTTACGCTAACGGGCGTGGCCACCGTGTTTTTCTACGCGAGGCTGTGGCGGCGGTCCGGTGTTCTAACCGACCTTGAGTTTTACGAACTTCGCTATTCGGGGAAACCAGCTGTAGCAGTTCGCGGATTCCGCGCCATTTACCTGGGTCTACTTTTCAACTGCATCATCATGGCTACGGTCGACCTGGCGGCCTGCAAGATCGCCAGCGTGCTCTTTGGGCTGAGCCGTTGGGAGACCCTCCTCGGTGTCGGTTTACTCAACGTCGTCTTTGCCGCCCATTCCGGATTGTGGGGCGTGCTGGTTATCGACATGTTTCAGTTCTTTATCAAGATGGCGGCAGTCATAGCGGCCGCCTACTTTGCTGTGGAGTTGCCGCAGGTGGGAGGCATGGCCGGGCTTGTTGCCAAGCTTTCGGCAATCAAAGGGCCAGGCGGCTTGAACTATCTTTCGATGCTGCCCGATTTCCGCAACAACTGGGAACTCGCTGTGGCCGTTTTCATCATGCCTCTGGCAGTGCAATGGTGGGCCGTTTGGTACCCGGGCGCCGAACCCGGCGGCGGCAGTTACGTAGCGCAACGGATGCTGGCTTCGAAATCAGAAAAGGATTCCCTCGGGGGCACCCTCTTTTTCAATCTGGCCCATTATATTCTGCGCCCATGGCCTTGGATCCTGGTGGGCTTAGCCTCGATTATCGTTTTTCCGACCGTTCAGGATATTCAGAAAGCTTTTCCCCAAGTAGATTCATCGCTCCTGGGCCAAGATCTGGCGTTTCCCGCCATGCTGAAGTTTCTCCCGGCTGGATGGATCGGATTGATGGTGGGCGGTTTGATCTGCGCAAACTCTTCAACCATCCTGAGCCATCTGAACTGGGGAGCTTCTTATCTGGTACATGATTTCTATCGCCGCTTTGTGCGGCCGACTGAGACCGAACGACATTATGTAACTGCGGGCCGGCTCGCTACCGTACTTCTGTTTGTGCTGTCTTCTGCCCTGGTGTTCATCCTGCAAACGGCACAGCAAAGCTTCTACCTGATCTTGCAGGTAGGGGCCGGCACGGGTCTTCTGTATTTGCTGCGATGGTTCTGGTGGCGCATTACGGCATGGTGTGAAATTGTCGCGATGCTGAGTTCGTTCGTCATTTCCCTCATTTTCCTGTTCCTCAACAGATCGGGCATCGCGATGACGTCGGACCAGCAGTTATTTGTGACGGTCATTCTGACGACCGTCTGCTGGGTGGCAACTGCATACCTCGGTCCCCAGACAGATCCTCAGACACTCACCAGCTTCTATGAGAAGGTTCGGCCATTTGGGCCGGGCTGGCGACCGGTTCGCATCGCCGCAGGAATCAGCGAACTGGAAGCGGCGAACTGGAGTAGGAACGACAACGTTCCGATGGCCATGCTGGGCTGGGTAACAGGTAGCGTCCTTATCTGGTCAGCGCTCTTTACTGTCGGCAACTTCCTTTATGGGCGGCTCAACTACGCTTATGGCTTACTGGTCGTCTCGATTGTTTCGGGCATTGTTCTAATTGCAGTGATCAGGCGCATTTGGCGATAGCTACTTTCGCTGGTGTTAAGCGATCAGCGCACCTTCAGAAGGCGTGGCCACAAAGAGATGCTCTTCGGCGCGAAAGCCTTCTTGGTGCGCGTAGAAATTCTCAATTAGATGTTGACGGATACGGTTCACATCGGATTGCGTGCAGAGAACAATCGCGCACCCGCCAAAACCCGCACCTGTCAGCCGCGCTCCGGCTGCGCCCGCCGCCATCGCGAGTTCCACAAGCT
>CAXTMN010000067.1:1028-16747 GCA_964245395.1 uncultured Bryobacteraceae bacterium | reverse complement strand
TGTCAAGATCCTTCGTACTCACCCGCAAACGGTCACGCAGACTCGCATGAGATTGCAACAAGAGCTTCCCAAAGGTCACGATATCCGCGTGGACAAGAGCCGCTGTTGCCGCGTCTACCCGCTCACTCTCGCTCACGACGTGAAGAAAAGCATCGCGTTCCCCTTCATCTCTTAAGCGTGCTAACCCCCACTCGCTTCCCAACGTCTTCGCCGCTGTGTACGACGGCAGGCCCAACGTTCGAAGCGCATCGAGGCCTGCCTGTCGGCGATGGTTGTATTGAGATCGCAACCCCGTGGATTTCTCGGCCTTCACCATACTGTGCGCGATCAGAAAACGCCAGCGCGCGGGAACGGGAATCGGCTCTAACGCAAAAGGAGTAAAGTGGACCAATAACGCGGACCCCGCGTGCGAGCCAAGTACGGCCGCATGATCCATACCGCCTCCGCGTGTGCCCACAATCTGTTCGCCATCGGGTAAAACGTCCATCAGTCCGGCCATGGACGGCTTCATGTTGTTCGCCTGAAGCAGAGCCAATGTGAACGCCGTCAGGAGCGCCGAAGAAGAAGACAGTCCAGCGGCTTCCGGGAGATCGGAAGTAACCTTCGCATCGATCCCACGTTTCAAGTCCCAGTGGCTTTGCGCAGCGCGCGCCGCCGCCCGAACGTAGTTGCACCAGCTACCCGGCGGACCTAATCCTGTATCCGCAAGGGTGAAGGAACAAGTTTCGGCATGGAGTGCGCTCACAGCGTTAATGTGCCAATCGTCACGGGCCGAGTAAGTAATCCGAACTCGACGATCAATAGCCATGGGGAGAACCGGTAAGCCGTGATAATCAATATGCTCGCCGATTAGATTGATCCGTCCCGGAACTCCGAAAGTCTGTTGTGCTGAACCCATGTCGCGACGTGTGATCAATTGCACACCAAGACTGCAGCCGGCTTGCGGTGGACAACGGAACAAATTCCGTTCTCGCACGTATTAGTCCTGTGCGAGGCGGAACGAGACGTGTGACTATGAGAGGTGAACACTTTCGAGCAGGTTTCGTGTACCCGTCCGCTTCTCCGTTGAAGATCTTACTATTCTCCGTCGCGCTGTTTTGCGCACTGTTAATTGCCGCTTGCGGGAAGAAACAAGCTGCAGGTAGTCCGGGCATGGCCATGCCCGCTGTTGCCGTTCGTGCTGTGCCTGCGGTAGCGAGCGACGTGCCTCTCACAATCACCGCTGTGGGTAATGTAGATGCGCTGGCGAGCGTCGACGTAAAGTCGCGTGTCGCGGGACAGGTGATAAGAGTCGACTTCCAGGACGGGCAGAATGTTCAAAAAGGCCAGTTACTCTTCGAAATTGATCCTGAACCGCTTCAGCGTCAAATCGCCGAGACCCAGGCCGACTTAGCAAAGGACGCGGCGCTCGAAGCGCAAGCTCGCGCGAATGTAATAAAAGATCAAGCTACGCTGAAGCAGAGCCGCTCAGCCGCAGATCGAGGGTTGCAGCTCTCAAAAGAGGGCATTTTCTCCAAGGAGCAGACGGAACAGGTAGTCGCGACCGCCGACTCCACTCAAGCTTCGCTCGATGCCGACAAAGCTGCTGTTGATTCCGCGGTAGCCGCGATCAAGGCTGATCGTGCTCGACTCGCCCAGACCGAACTGCAATTGACCTACACAAAGGTCACAGCACCGATCAGCGGACGTGCCGGAGCCATCTCGATCAAGGCAGGCAATCTAGTCAAGGACAACGACACTGCGCTGGTGACCTTGCTGCAGCTGTCTCCCATTTACGTCTCCTTCGGGGTGCCGGAGCAGATTCTGCCCGAGGTGCAGAAGTTCAATTCGCAGCGTCCGCTGGTTGTAAGCGCCTCTGCCGACGGAGAAACGTCGGCAAGTGGAACTCTTCGCTTTATTGACAACACGGTTGACAATACAACTGGCACGATCAAACTTAAGGCGCAGTTCGTCAATGTACAGGCTCAGTTGGCAATGGAGCACAATCGTGTGCTGGTTCCGAGTACGACTTTGCAGACGGGTCCGCAAGGGAAGTACGTCTGGGTACTCAATCAAAGCAACGGGACTGTATCCATGCGACCAGTGCAGGTTCTGCGCAACTTCAAAGGGTCTAACTCAGCCGAGAATACTGTGATCGGTACGGGCATTCAACCAGGCGATATGGTGATCTCCGAAGGGCAGATGCTTCTTGCACCTGGCAGCAAGGTTCGCCTGCTTAAGACAGAAGATCAGTTGGGCAATTCCGGAGCTGCCAAAAGCGCCGGACAATCTTAGGGCTGCTCTATGCACTTTACGGACTTGTTTATTCGTCGTGCCATCACCACAACATTGCTGATGGCAGGCATCCTTGTCTTTGGAATTCTCAGCTACACCTCGCTGCCGGTCAGCAATTTGCCGGCTGTCGAGTATCCCACTATCGAGGTTTCGGCATCTCTCCCGGGGGCTAACCCGGACACCATGGCATCTTCGGTCGCGACGCCGCTCGAAGCCGAGTTCGCGACGATTGCCGGAATTGACAGCATGTCCTCTTCGAGTTCGCTTGGAAGTACGGGCGTCACTCTGCAATTTGATCTGAGCCGAAACATCGATGCAGCGGCCCAGGACGTTCAGGCGGCCATCTCGCGAGCACAAGGCAACTTGCCGGCAAACATGCCGTCTCCGCCTTCTTATTCGAAAGTGAATCCGGCCGAGCAGCCCATTCTGTACATTCGCATCTCGTCCCAAACGATGGCTCTTTCCCAACTCGACGAGTACGCCGAAACCACCATGGCCAAGCGAATCTCCATGGTCAGCGGCGTGGCTCGGGTTCAGGTATACGGCGCAAAAAAGTATGCGGTGCGAGTACAAGCCGATCCCGAGAAGCTCGCCGGGCGGCAGATTGATTTAGAGGAGGTTCGCACTGCGCTGTCGGGTGGGAGCCTCACCTTGCCCGCAGGCTCACTAAACGGCTCTACCAAGGCGTACACGGTTCAGTCGAACAGTCAGCTGACATCAGCCTCACAATTTGCCCACCTGATCGTCACGTATCGCAATGGAAGCCCGGTTTACCTGAACGAGCTCGGCAACGTCCTCGACAGCGTTGCCAACGACAAATCACAATTTTGGATCAATAATCAAACCAGTATGATTCTGGCTGTCCAGAAGCAGCCCGGATCGAACACCGTGGAAGTTGCCGATGCGGTGAAAGCTCTCCTCCCGGTGATGAAACAGTCGATGCCAGCAGGTGTCATTATCGGCTCGGCTTTCGATGCATCAGAAGAGATAAGAGCGTCTATTTCCGACGTTAAATTCACCCTCATTCTGACTATCTGCCTGGTGATTCTGGTTATCTTCGTGTTCCTCCGGAACGTATCGGCAACCATCATTCCCAGCCTTGCTGTTCCACTCTCATTGCTCGGTACCTTTGCCGCCATGAAGCTGCTCGGCTTCACCATCGATATGTTCTCCATGATGGCGATGACACTCTCGGTAGGTTTTGTCGTTGACGACGCGATTGTGATGCTTGAAAACATCGTCCGTCACATGGAAATGGGCAAGTCTCGTTTGGAAGCATCGATCGACGGCGCGCGCGAAGTCGGCTTCACTATCATTTCGATGACTATATCCCTGGTTGCTGTGTTCATTCCCGTGCTGTTCCTGGGCGGGATCATCGGCCGACTTCTGCGCGAGTTCTCTATCACCATTGCCGTCGCAGTCCTGATCTCCGGATTCATTGCTCTCACGTTGACGCCGATGCTGTGCAGCCGATTTCTGCGCCATGAGAGCCACCCAACGGGCTGGTTCTACGTCACTTCTGAAAAGTTCTTCGTCGGGCTCAATAACCTGTACCGCCGAACTTTGCTGGTTGTCCTTCGCTACCGTTTGGTGACTCTCCTGGTCAGCATCGTGCTGACGGTTGTCACGGCCTATCTGTTCGTGGTCATGCCCAAAGGGTTCATGCCCACCGTCGATCAGGATTTTATAGTGGGCGGAACAGAAGCGGCACAAGATATCTCGTTCGAGGAGATGGTGCGGCTGCAAAGTCGGGTGAATCAGATTGTCTTGAAGAATCAATGGATTGATAAGTTCGGATCCGGTGCCCCCATGGGCAACAGCAATTCTGGCTTCATGTTCGCTCATTTAAAAATCGATCGACATAGGCCTGGCGCCACAGCCATCATCGGGCAATTGGAGCAGCAGTTTGCCTCGATTCCAGGGCTGATGGTGTTTCTGCAAGTGCCGCCGCTCATCACTCTTGGTCAAAGCGAAGGGAGAAGCCAGTACTCGCTGGCCTTGAAAGACGCAGATACGGCTGAACTCTTCCATTGGGCGCCTCTCCTCGAAGCGAAACTGCATGCAATTCCTCAACTAACAGACGTTTTCAGCGATCTTCGTTTAGGAAGTCCCAGGCTGGACGTACAGATCGATCGCAACCGGGCTCTCGCTGTCGGGGTCACACCTGATGCAATTGCCAACACGCTATACGACGCCTATGGCACCCGACGAGTGACCACCATCACTACGTCTAGCAACCAGTATGATGTGCTGCTTGAGGTGCTGCCTCAATCCCAACGCGACCCTTCCGCGTTACAGAACCTGTACTTGCGTTCCATCGGCGGCAAGATGGTGCCGTTGTCTGCCGTAGCCACACTTCAGCAGACGGTTGCCCCTCTGAACATCAATCACATTGGGCAATTGCCGGCTGTAAACTTTCAGTTCAATGTGAAACCGGGGGTTTCGTTAAGCCAGGCAACCACTCTGGTGGATGAGGCCGCGCGGCAAATGGGCCTGCCTTCCACTGTCAGCTTCAGCTTCGAGGGTACAGCGGCAGCATTCGAGAGCTCAGTCAGAGGTCTCGGCATCTTGCTGGTCATTGCCATTCTGGTGATCTATCTCGTGCTCGGCATTTTGTATGAGAGCTTCATTCATCCGATTACTATACTTTCCGGTCTTCCCGCAGCGGGTCTTGGCGCATTGCTCACTTTGCTGATGTTCGGAGAAGATTTGAACCTCTATTCCTTTGTAGGAATCATCTTGCTGCTCGGTATTGTCAAGAAAAACGCCATCATGATGATCGACTTTGCGCTTGCCGCACAGCGTAATGAAGGAAAATCCCCCGAAGAGGCGATCTTTGAGGGCTGTCTGCAACGGTTTCGCCCCATCATGATGACCACCTTGGCAGCGCTTCTTGGAACCCTGCCGATAGCGTTCGGAACCGGCGCCGGAGGGGAAGCCAGACGCCCTCTCGGCATCGCTGTCGTAGGCGGCCTCGTCGTGTCTCAGCTTCTGACTTTGTACATAACTCCAGTGATTTACATTTATCTGGACAAATTCACCCATCGCCGCAAACGGTCTGTGGCCGCATCTTCGCATCGTCCAATCGACGCCTGGCAAGACGGTCGAGAATTGGTTCAGCGTTAGCTTTCTCGTAAAACGCAGTGAGCTACGGGACAATGTCTCGCAATCAGCGCTAAATCTACAGAATGTTGATCGCACGGGCAGCGAGGATCACTACCGTACCGAGAGAAATAGAGCTCTGTATCATCATCAGCACCTTTGCCCAGCGCGAGAGCACCGGGACATCGGTCGGTGAAAACGCCGTGCTCGTATTAAATGCCAGAAATAAGTAATCGATAAATCCAGGCGTCCACTTGTGGTCGATTAGCTTTGATCCGGGCTGCAGCGTCATTTGAGGGAACAGGAACGCGCCATCCGTATGCTCTGCCCGGCGCTCGCGTTTGTGTGGGCCGCCAGCATCCAGGCGCCAATACCACGAGGCGAAAACGAGTACGTTGCTGGCCCACAGAGCGACCGCAGCACGCAAGAGTTCAGAGGGCGGATACTTCTTGTTAGGCAGCGCAGCAATCAACGCAGCCAGCGACCAGATTACCGCGGCCGTAATCACGATCAACGTAGCCACCCCAAAGCGAAAGTTTAATTCTCCCCGCCCTGCTAAGTGGAAACCTACAGTGGGAACGAGCAGAATTGCCACCAGCACCAGCATCAGCCAGCTGGGGCCAGGAGTCAGTCGTTCTGGCAACGACATATAAAGGAGTCCGATGGCCAAACTTGCCAACATCGCGTCCCATCGCAACTGAGGCTGCGTGGAGTTTGCCCGCCAATCGTGTTCCAAGCGATGAGTGTACGATGCCCGCGCCCTCATCAATGCTGGAATGGGTACTAATGCGATTAAAAATCGTGCAGACCGGTGAGCCCATTCTCAGAGAGGCAGCCAAGCCGCTGAGCAAAGTCGAGCTTCAAGGGAGCGAGATTCAGCAGCTGATTGAGGCAATGCGCGAGACCATGTACGATGCGCCGGGAGTTGGCCTGGCAGCCCCGCAGGTAGGCATCGGACTCCAGATCGCCGTTATTGAAGACAAGCCTGAATACATCCGCGACGTCAAACCTGCCATCCTTCGCGAGCGCGAACGAAAGCCGGTCCCTTTTCATGTCATCGTCAACCCGCAGATCACCTTGCTCAGCGCTCCCGATGTGGAGTTCTTCGAAGGCTGTCTCAGCCTTCCTGGCTTCACAGCCGTTGTGCCTCGCGCGCGAACCGTGAAAGTCGATTGCCTCGACCATCGCGGAACGCCCAGAACCATCGAAGCATCAGGTTGGTATGCGCGCATTTTGCAGCACGAGATTGATCATCTGCAGGGGACCGTATACATCGACCGCATGTATCCGCGAAGTTTCATGGCTCTCGATAATTTCAATCGCTATTGGAAAGAAAAGCCGGACAGCGAAACGCGCAAGCTAATCGGTTGGAAAAAGCAATTGTCCGGTCTGTGACTCCGCTGACGCTGCGAATTGCTGAAGTTCCGGATATCGCTCCAGCAACTCCGGCGGCATCGCAAGCGGCTCACCCTTCAGAATCGAACTAATCTCCAATGCATTCACTACCGCCTTCCCAACGTAATGATTGTTTGTAATGACGTAGGTCTCGTCGGTTGCGTGTTCCACCGTCTTGATGCGATCGATCCACGGATCGAGTTCCTCGGCAGAGTACAGGTAATTATATCGCTCACCGACATGTTTGTTTTCAGTGAACCAGCTCTGATAATTACGGCCGTGTAAACGCACGTACCCGACGCGTGATGTCGCGAGCGCAGCAGGCTTTACTGACCGTTTGAACAGGGGCTGGTCAATGTTGCACAGACCAAGTTCGAGCCCTTCCAACATATCCAGCATTCCAGGCTCGCTCCAGCTTCCATGACGAACTTCCAACACCAGCGGGTATTCATCGAACCTCGCACGGAGTTGAGCAACGTAAGCACGGTTCTCGTCCGTGTTGCGAAACGACCAGGGAAACTGGAGAAGCAGCGCCCCAAGCCGGCCCGCTTCCACGAGTGGAACGAGACCTTCTTTAAATAAGCTCTCATCGGCTTCGGTAGCGGAGTGGTCGTGTGTAAACCCGCGCCATAATTTGGCAGTAAAGCGAAAGCGCTCGTTCGCTCCTACCTTGTCGACCCAGCCGGCCGCCATCTTGGCTGAGAACGGACCATAGAACGACGTGTTTATCTCAATCGCGTCGAAGTACTGCGCCAGGTAAGAGAGTTCGTGAAAACCACGAGCCCGTTTCGATGGATAGACTATACCCTTCCAGTCCTTATAAGACCAGCCTGCTGGTCCGATACGTATCACAAGCTGTGCAGTTTACTACTGCGTCGCGCGCTCGTAATTGCGGGCAAGGCGAAACATCGTCGCTTCGTCGAAGTGCCTGGTAAAAATCTGCAAGCCAATGGGCAGTCCGTCTGCCGATGTGCCGCACGGAACACTCATGCAAGGTACACCTGCCAGATCACCCGTCAAAGTGTAAACATCACTCAGATACATCGCGAGAGGGTCGTCTACCTTTTCGCCGATTCTAAATGCTGGGAAGGGTGACACGGGCGCGAGAATGGCATCGACCTTCTCGAAAGCCTGGCTGAAATCCTGGGCGATCAACGTCCGAACCTGCTGGGCTTTCTTGTAGTATGCATCGTAGTATCCGGCGCTCAGCACGTACGTACCGAGCATAATGCGTCGCTTTACTTCTGCGCCAAATCCGCTGCCACGGGAATTACGATACATCTCGGCCAATGTCGCACCTTCGGCCCGCGTTGAATAGCGAACCCCGTCATAGCGCGCCAGATTCGAACTCGCTTCTGCTGTAGCAATGATGTAATAGCAGGACAAGGCGTATTTTGTGTGGGGAAGGCTGATCTCTTCTACGGTGCAACCCACTTGCTCCAGCTGCCTCACCGCGTTCTGAATCAAAGTACCTGTCTCCGAGCTGAGTTCGGAGAAATACTCCTGCGGTAGGCCGATCCTCAAGCCCTCTACGCCTTGCCTCATCAGCGCCTTGTAATCGTCGACGGGAGCAAAGGCGGACGTAGAATCAAGCTCGTCACGACCCGCCATCACGTGAAGAACCGTCGCTGCATCTTCCACCGTGCGCGCAAACGGTCCCACGTGATCGAGCGAACTGGCAAACGCAGCCAAACCGTAGCGGGACACCCGACCGTAGGTGGGCGTCACTCCCACGACGCCACAGAAGCTGGCCGGCTGGCGTATGGATCCGCCTGTGTCCGATCCCAGCGAAACCACAGCTGTCCCTTGCGCAACCACAGCCGCCGAACCACCGCTCGATCCACCTGGAACCCGATCCAGCGCTCTCGGGTTGCGCACTGGTCCAAACGCGGAGTTCTCATTGGACGAACCCATCGCGAACTCATCGCAGTTCGTTTTCCCGATAACCAGCGCGCCCTGCTCTTCCAACCGGTAAACGGCTGTTGCATCATACGGCGGTATGTAGTGCTCTAGAATTCGTGAACCGCCGGTCGTTCGGACGCCTCGCGTGACAAGCACGTCCTTGACGCCGAGCGGAACGCCTGCCAGTTCTCCAAGATAGCCGCCCCTTGCAATCGCACCGTCCACTTTCGCCGCTGCCGCAAGGGCGCGATCGGGTGAAAATGTCAGGTAAGCATTTGTCTTCGGATTCTCGCGCTCGGCAAAAGCGAGAGTTTGCTCAGCGATCTCCCTTGCCGAAAACCTCTTGGCCACAAGGCCGCCGCGTATTCCTGCAATGGTCAACGAAGCGATCTCATTCACAGGGACGCTCATGATCGTTCGATAACTTTCGGAACCTTAAAATATCCACCTCCGCTTGCGGCCGCGTTCTCCAGCGCTTCGCGATTACGAAGTGGCGTGTGCGGGACATCTTCGCGCAGCGTTGCCGTTTCATCCGCATCGAAAAGTACTTGCGCCATAGGCGCCACGCCGCTAGTGTCTATCTCATTTAGCTGTTCGATATGCGTCAGAATCTGACCGAGGTCCTGCGACATCTTTTCTACTTCTTCGTCGGTCAGACGCAGGTTAGCCAAATCGGCAACATACCGTACCTCGTCATCGGAAAGGGTCAAGCAGTGGCCTTCTTGCGTGAAAGTTGATACACCTTTTTCAGCGTGACGTCGCGAATTTCATTTGCCTCGTCAGGGACACCGCCGGAAGTTGTGGACGTATCCGGCTGACGGCTGTCCACCCGCGCTGGTTGCCGGCGCGGAATGGCGATACGAAACTCTACGTCGATAATCCTGGCGTTCCCCAGAGATTTCTGCACTCTTGCCACAATCTGATGGCTCAGTGAATTCAATTGACGTTGCCAGATCGCGTCTTCTACTTCGACAATCAGTGTCCCGCGTACTATTTGGGCCGGTTGCGTGTGTGAGGAGATCGCTTTCCCCACCGCACTGGGCCATATCGCTCGTACCACCTGCTCTTCCGAGATAAGTTCACGGGAGATATTCTTATCTCTGACCAGGCGGGAAGCGCGTTCCATGGATTTTGATTGTTAAGCAAGACCGCACAAGACGAAGGCGGACGTCTCGGCGGAGATTTCAGCCTAGCATGACTGGAGCATTCAATCCTGGGTCTCTTCTGCCCTGTTTTCTGCGGGAACAGGCAAAATTACAGAACTGACTCGTGTCAAGGTTACTCGGGCAGGAATCGAAGACGAAATCACTCGAACGACAGGCAATCCCTGCCTCTTTCCAGACCGGTTGGACCGAGTTCCCCACTCTGACAAACCTGCGGCATTTATCCCGCAAGCAATCCCCTGCCGAAGATTGGGTAACATCGGAAGCTGGACATTGGCTTCCGACTCGGTTGCTGATGCTAACCAGCTGCTGCGGCTCTTACTAAAGCCGGGCTGAGGGAAACTAGGGAGCTCTATCAATGCATCGCAAAAGATCGGCACGGGTCGCCTGCTTCGTTGCAGGCATGCTGTTTAGCCTTTCGACACATATTCTTGGACAAGCCACGTCCGGCAACATTTTCGGTACAGTAACCGATTCCTCCGGCGCAGCTGTCGGCAACGCAAAGGTCACGGTGACCGACATAGCGAAGGGTGTCGAAACATCCGCTACCACCAATGAATCCGGCAACTATACGGTTACTCAACTGACGCCGGACACGTACACCGTCACCGTTACTCAGTCAGGCTTCCAGAAGTTTGTTCAGCAAAATGTGCCGCTGAACGTAGGACAAGGCACGCGCGTCGATGCGCAGTTGCAAGTGGGTCAGGAGACGCAGGAGATCACAGTCAGTTCAGCGCCACCAGCCATTGAAACAGACCGGGCAGAAGTCCAGACTCAGCTCAGCTCCGCGCAGATTTCTTCGCTCCCGGTGCTGAACCGCAACTTTACTAATCTGGCTCTCCTCACCCCAGGTTCAGTAATCAACACCTACCAGCATGCCCCCAGCGAGAATCCCCAGCAATCCACCCTCGTCAACACAAGCGGACAAATGTTTGCTGGCACGAACTATCAGCTCGACGGGATGAACAACAACGATTCTGTTCTTGGAATCACTATGGTGAACCCCGCCATAGATTCCGTAGGGCAATTTACCGCGTCAACCAGCAATTACGACGCGGAGTATCAGGCAACAGGCGCTGTCATCAATGTCGAGACAAAGTCGGGCACTAACGATATTCACGGCAGCGCTTTTGAGTTCCTGCAGAACAATCTCTTTCAGGCTCGTGACCCTTTCACACAGGGATTGCATGCTCCTGGGACGCCGGCGCCTCCCAACAGGGGCATTCCAGAACTTCGCTGGAATCAATTTGGCGGTTCCCTCGGCGGCCCAATCAAGAAAGACAAGCTGTTCTTCTTCGGTGACTATCAGGGTACTCAGCGGAGGATTGGAGGCTCGGAGTCGTTACGCGTCCCTACCGCAGGCGAACGAACTGGCAACCTGAGTGATCTGGGAGTTCCGATTTACGACCCCGCTTCAGGTAATGCAGACGGAACCGGGCGAACGCTTTTCCAAGGAGGAGTGATTCCAACTGCTCGTATTTCGGCTCCTGTTTCAGCCCTATTCGCAGCATTGCCGCTTCCAAACATCGCCACTGCCGATCCGGCCGCCAATAATTACGCCACCAGCGCCGTAGAAAGCTACAACAGTAATCAATTCGATACCCGGGGCGATTATTACTCGAGCGATAAGCTTCGATTTTTTGGCCGCTATAGTTATCTCGGATCCAGCATCAACGCTCCGGGACCGTTGGGTTTATATGGCGGATCGGCGTTCTCGGTCTTTGGATTTTCCGGGTTGTCAGACTCCCGCAACCAGAACGTTGCAGTGGGTGCGACGTATACGGTCAACCCTACGCTGCTCACCGATGTACGCTTTGGTTTCTCACGCTACCGGGTCACCGTTGCCGCTCAGGATCAAAACACTCAGTTAGCCAATACCATCGGTATACCCGGGCTTAACCTAGCAGGACGCCCTGACACCAATGGCCTTCCTGACCTCACCATCAACGGCGCCGGTGGCCTCAACTTAGGCTATAACTGCAACTGCCCTCTTCACGAGCGCGAGACACTTCTTGACTACACCGATAATTGGACCAAACTTGCCGGAAATCACACGGTAAAATTCGGCGGCACATTTGAAATGGCCTGGAACCAACGGCTACCAAGCGATCAACATCGCGCAGGCTCCTATCAGTTCAACGACTCTGTCACATCAACCGCGGACAGTGCCAGTGGCGGTTTAGGATTAGCGTCTTTCGAACTGGGACTTCCTTCCAGCTTCAATCGCTTTGAACAGGTTTCTACCACGCAAGAGGACCGGCAAAATCGGATGTTTTACTTTATCCAGGACACCTGGCGAGTTACGCCGAAGCTAACGCTGAACTTGGGAGTCCGTTGGGATACCTGGTTCCCAGACTTCTCCCTCAATGCAAGCCAGGGCGGCCGCTATGACGTAACCACAAACACGGTGTACATTCCTGGCGTAGGCGGGGTCTCTTCTTCCGGCAACTCTCAAACGCAATGGCACAACATCTCACCTCGCGTTGGTATTGCGTATGCGCCTAACTCGAAAACGGTGATTCGCACCGGCTACGGGCGAGGGTACTCAATCGGAACATTCGGATGGACATTCAATAGTCTTGCTGCCGACGTGTACCCATCAATCGTGAATCAAAGTGTTCCAGCTAGCTCTCCCTACTTCGGCGTTTTCCCGCTGACGACCGCACCACCACCGGTTGTTTTCCCTGCCATACCTTCAAATGGCCGTTTGCCGCTGACGAACGGAATTGGTGTTGCTTACATTCCTGCTAATCAGAAGATTCCCTATGTCGATCAGTGGAACTTCACCGTTGAACGCGAAATTGCGCCCCAGCTTAATCTTTCGATCGGGTACATCGGCAATATCGGCCGTGACCTGAACGGCGGATTCAACTTGAACGCTGCTGTTCCAGGCCCGGGTTCGAATGCGAATTTACGTCGTCCTCTTTTCAACGCCTACGGCCTGACACAAGGCATCGGCGAAAAGTGCAACTGCACCAGCAGCAACTACAATTCGCTTCAGGTACAGGCTAACAAGCGGTTTTCGAGTGCTTATTCGTTGCTCGCGAATTTCGCCTGGCAGAAGGCGCTTGATTACGGCGAATTTGGTTTGCCCTTCAATCAATACAATGCCAGCGCAAACTACGGGCCGGCCAGTTTTGATCGCGAGTTTGTGTTTACTCTGGCTCATACCCTGGAACTCCCCTTCGGTCCGGGGCGGAAGTTTCTGTCTGACGCGCATGGGGTCGTGAAAGCACTGGTCGCTAATTGGGCTTTCCGCGGCGTCACCTCGTACAACTCAGGCCTGCCGTTTACACCCACTATTGGAAATCAGGGCTTCCTGAACTCTCCCGACGAATCCAGCCCGCCCCAGCAAATCGGCAATCCCACAGCCGGCATCTCACAAAACCGGAATCAATGGTTCAATCCTGCTGCTTATACCACGCCCTCAGCTTACACATTCGGTAGTGCCGGAAGAGACTCTCTGCGAGGCCCCAATTACTTCGAGGCGGATTGGTCACTCTCGAAAAACTTCAGGTTCAAGGAGCGCTACGGACTCGAGTTCCGTTGGGAAGTATTCAATGCTCTCAATCGAACAAATTTGACTTTGCCTAACAGCCAGGTTGATTCCAGCGCCGGTGGTTTGATCCAGGACATCCAGTCTGGACCGACTTCCGGTATGCGCAACATGCAGTTCGGCGCTCACATCACGTTTTGATGGAACAGCGGGAGGAACGGGCTTCGGGCCGGCACAACCGGAGCTTTAGCGTGATACCGCTCGTCATCGCCGTCCTTGCTGCGAGCTCTGCGCGGGCTAGCGATGCTTCATTCACTCTGGAAGCCCTCAGCCCGCATCCCTACACGCCCGCTTATCTGGGAAATGGCCTCATTGGTCTTACAACGACGCCGCTCGGAACAGCGCCCGGCCGCTGTTTCGTTGCTGGCCTCTACGACCACACTCAGGGTGACGTACCACGTCTGGCGTCATTGCCCGCCTGGAACGAGATCGACATTTTCAACGGCACTCACTGGCTGAATTCCAATGCTGCATTGTCGGGTCTTACCGACTACCACCAGACCCTCGACATGTACGACGGTGTCTTACGCACCCATTACGTGTGGCTGGCCGATGGAAGAAGCCTTCACGTACAAGCAGAGGAATTTGTCTCGCGCGACCGCGCCTCAGTCGCTGCGATGCGCGTCGTGATCACGCCTGGCACGCCGGGACCAATCAAAATCAAACTGCCGGTCCGCAACTGGGCTCCGCCCCACCGCTATCTCCTGGAACAGGTGCAAAAGCTTGACCTCGGAGCAGCACAGGATCCCTGGAAGATTTGGTATCCAGGGCATCTGGACGTTAGCCATGCGAGTGTCGATCAGTCGTCTGGCGGAGTTCTCTTGTCCTTGGTGGCAACTGCTCCCGGAAACGGACCGGCAAAAGGTGTAGCGGTAGCAGCCGAGTGGAATGTGAGGGCGGCCGTTGAGACGCACAGAGAGGCTGACGGCGCGTATGCGCTCGTCAGCGTAAACGCCAAACCGGGCATCGCTTACACGTTCACCAAGTTTCTCGCTTTAGCGGATCCAGACTTGCACGGCACACAGCATCCTGACGAACCAGCGAGAAAAGCCGCGTTTAGCCTTCGTCAGATTGGTTGGCAGCCTTTGCTTTCGGCAAGCGTCGCTGCCTGGCATAAGCTCTGGGAGTCGGACATAATCGTGGAAGGAAATCCCAGTCTTCAGCGCACGATCCACTCCATGCTCTTCTATTTGCTTGGAAGCGCGCGCGAAGATCTCACGATGAGCGTGCCGCCGATGGGATTAGGCTCGGCCGGGTACTATGGCCATATTTTCTGGGATGCCGATACCTTCATTTTCCCTTCGCTTTTGATTCTTCATCCGGAGATCGCTCGTACCCTGGTTGCTTTCCGGTCCCGTACTCGGGAGGCAGCTCTTAACAACGCCAGACTTAACAAATACGCGGGCGCAATGTATCCCTGGGAAGCCGGGCCGGACGGCAAGGAAACCACACCGCGCTTTGCCGGTCAAAATGCGAGATCTGAGAATCACGTGAATGGTGACGTGGCGCTTGCAGCTTGGCAATATTGGCTGGCGACAGGTGATCGAGCGTGGCTCGAACGTGATGCTTGGCCCATTCTGCGCGATACTGCGGATTTTTGGGCGAGCCGGGTTACTTACAACCGATCTTCGAACCGGTATGAAATCGGAAACGTAGTCGCTGTGAATGAATCGCTGATCGGGGTTAGCAATGACGCGTACACAAACGCCATTGCCAAGAAAAACCTTGAACTGGCAATGGCGGCGGCAAATGCTCTCCACCTGCAGCCACACGCTAAGTGGCAAGAAATCGCAGCAAAAGTGTACATACCAGAAAGCGATTCATCACTGCTCTGGTTCCCTCTCGATCTGCCGTTCTCACCACAGCAAACTCGAACGGTGGTGGACACCATGTCGAACAAAATCCAGCATGGCGAGAGCGGCGGAATGATGGGCGTAGAGTTCTACCCAATTCTAGCCGCGCAATTAGGCGATCGGCTCTCGATAGGAAAGATGCTCCAACCACTCTGGGAACCCTACTTGCGGCCTCCGTTCCAGGTAGTATCAGAAACCCCAGAGGTGCAAAACACAAATTTCATTACGGGTGCAGGTGCTTTCCTCCAGCAGTTCGTCTTTGGTTATCCGGGCCTCAGGCTTGGAAACGATGGCTTGGAACGCAAGTTCCATCCGACTTTACCGCCCGGAGTGCAGCGCCTTACGCTCCAAAACATAACAGTCCGCGGGAAACGCGAGACACTGACGTTCGAGTCGACCCAGTGACAGATTCTGATGGCCGCTGCCCGCGGACGCAGTAGACCCTTCACTTTCGTCGGGAGCTCACCCTGCGTC
>CAXTMN010000067.1:0-1018 GCA_964245395.1 uncultured Bryobacteraceae bacterium | reverse complement strand
CCTCTATGCCGCCGATCCCAACTCCGCTCGAATCGCATCAGCAATCCGTCCGGTCCATTTGTCAACCTGCTCCTGTGATTCGGCTTCGATCATCACACGCGCCAGCGGCTCTGTCCCTGAAAACCTCACCACCACGCGTCCGCTACCCGCAAAGGCCTGCTCCGCTTCTGCAATCTCGTTCTGAACGCTTTCCAATTGCTCCAGCGGCCGCTTGTGTTTTACACGAATATTCACCAGCTTTTGCGGAAACGTCTTCACTTCTTCGATCAAGCTGTCGATTGACCGCCCTGAGTCATGCATAATTTCGAGTACCCGCAGGGCGGTTAAGAGTCCGTCGCCTGTCGTGGCATATTCGGCGAAAATCACATGGCCTGACTGCTCGCCCCCTAATCCGGCTCCCCGCTTCTGCATCTCCTCGAGAACATACTTGTCTCCAACGGGCGTCCGCACCATCTCAATGCCGTATGTCTCCAAGGCTTTCTCAAGACCCAAATTCGACATCACGGTAGCCACGACAATATTGCCTGGAAGGCGACCCGCACGTTTCAAAGTAGAGCCCGCGAGAAATAGAACAGCGTCTCCGTCGACAACCCTTCCCGACGACGACACAAAGAGCGCACGATCAGCGTCACCATCAAAGGCGATGCCCAAATCCGCCCTGCTCTCCAGAACCCGTTCCCGCAACGACTCCATGTGAAGCGATCCGCAGTTTAAGTTGATGTTTCGCCCGTCCGGAGAAGCACCCATCCATTCGACACGGGAACCCAGGCGCGTGAAAAGCCGAGGCGCAACTTCGGTCGCCGATCCATTGGCGCAATCTACGACCAGCCGGAAGGGAAATGCTGTGCTGACCGTATTAGCCAGATAATTTGTATAGAGATCATCCTGACTCCGGTCCACAGCCAGCGTCCGAGCAACTGCTTCTTCTCCCGTTTCCAGCCAGTCGCGAATTAATTGCTCTAGTTCAAGTTCGACTGCATCAGCCAGCTTGAACCCTGAATGGCTGATCACTTTGAGC
>CAXTMN010000066.1:0-26128 GCA_964245395.1 uncultured Bryobacteraceae bacterium | reverse complement strand
AGAGTGGGGAGTGGAGAGTGGGGAGTGGAGAGTGTGGAGTGGGGCGTGGCCGATGGCGAGCATAAGTGGCAAGTTGTTGTGGGGGGCCCTCTGCGTCGCCAGCCTTCATTGGCGTGGCAGCTCACCACTGTCGATCCGTCTTAGAATGCCGAACGTCGTCGCAGGTAAGAAGTGACCGGGTCTACCATACCTCATACTGGTGTCGACACGGTACTATCACGGATGTGGAGAGAGCCCGTAAGATCACCGTTGAAATTCCACCTGAGCTGCTCGACAAGGCGCAACGGGCAAGTGGTACGGGTATCACTCAGACCGTTCGTACGGGTTTACAGCTCGTCGCGGCCTCGCAGACGTATGCGAAGCTGCGAGGATTTCGTGGCAAGGTGAGCCGGGTGAAGACGTAGAGCTACTCGACAAGGCCCTTAAGGATTGGCAGGTTCTGATGACTCCTCCTGTTTTGACGGAGTTGCTGAGCGATCCGGGTATCTCCTCTGAGGTATCAAAGAGTCTCTGCGAATTGCCACTCGTTGAGCTTCAGTCTGGGTTTTGGGAACGTGCAGGAGCGGCGGCCCTAACTTTACTGCTTGACTCTTCAAGGTGACAGATAATCGCATTCGTTCCCACCGCGTCCGCTGATGAAAAGCCCTCATCTTTGCTTAATGCGGTGGAGTCGTTCTTCCAATTCGCAAACGCCTCTCCGACCGGAATAAACTTACCTTTCATTGAACCTCCTTCGCCCGTTTCAGGGCGTGATGATTTGGCGCTGGGGCGGGCGGAAACGCCTCCAGGGCGGCCTGAACGTGCTTATCCAGAAACTCGGCCCTAAAACAAGCTGATCAGGTGGTCTCTGGTGATCTGGTTGATGATTCGTCCGGGAGCGACGCCGGAAAATTCACGGAAATCCCGAATCATGTGCATCTGATCGTGGTAGTCAGTTTCATGAGCAGTCTTCATCCCGTGCGCTGACTCCGGCGAGCCGGGCTGCGTCACGAACAGTAAGAGGGACCCTGGATGACATCAGTAGCTGGAGGGCTTTTGCTCTCGGATCCAGAGCAGGATAGTCCGTCAGTCGCTGAAGAAAAAAGGCATCAAGAAGTTCCTTGCGCGCGGGCAAGCTTGAACTGTCTCCTAACTTTTGGTAGACCGGCGACACAGATGATCCAAAAACGATCATTGTGATTGGCGGACAAGGTCTAGGGGAGCCGGCACCGAATGCCGGTATGAAATAAGGATCAGCGAAGAGAAACTCCAGCATGGTTCCCAAGCGAGCGACCACGGGTTCAACGAGCTCAGAGCCAGCTGAGTTCGACTCGCGTTGCACGTAACGAACGATAAACGGGGCGAGCCGGACATCGGGCAGGACGCTTTGTACGCGGAGCATCTAAGATTGCTTGCCTCCTCGCATCAGTGTCGTTGACCGGGATTTGAGAACGGCAAATCCATTTTGTCAACATTGTGGAGATCAACGCCGACCGCTTTCCATCCTGAGCCAGTTTCTTGGACAACAAATGTGACGATCATGTCATCGGTTTTCGCTGGATTGATTTTTCCATCCGGGTTCATGACCGGGCTTTGCCATTTTGTGTGAATGGTCATCACGTCCGCTACGATTTGTTGCACCGCAAAAATCTGCTGAGGCGGAACACTCGAGTGACTGAAGGGACCATTATTTTGATGGAGGAAAGCGAGTGCCTGTTCGATTGCAACGCGCCGGTGGCAAGGAGTTGAGGGAGAGCGCATTTGTTGCAGTGAGCGCAGCAATGCCGCCAATAAAGATACGACGAGAAGACGAT
This sequence comes from uncultured Bryobacteraceae bacterium, assembly GCA_964245395.1. Taxonomy (GTDB): domain Bacteria; phylum Acidobacteriota; class Terriglobia; order Bryobacterales; family Bryobacteraceae; genus Bog-105. The sequence continues at coordinate 24,335 of CAXTMN010000066.1, read as the reverse complement.
TTCTTTGCCATGAAGGGAGTTTAGGTCTTTGTGACCGATTCCGCTTAGTACAGATGCGACAAAGTTCCGGAAAGTACGTCGTGGGGCACGCGGGGAGTTTTGTGGTCGATGCAATTACAAATGCAAACTTTCTGCGCCCGGGCTTACGACGCCGGCAAAGGTGTGATGTCCCTCTCCGCTTCCAAGTCCAACGTAGGCACGGAACCATACTTTTCCTCCACTCCAGAAATTGATCCCGAATCCGAAGGTATGCCGGACGTGGCCGAAATCAAAATTGCTTGCCTGGTTGGCAACTTCTCCCGCATCAAAGAAAGCCATCACGCCCAGCGCCCCCGCAATGCTTCTCAGCGTGGAAGCACGCGGGCTGCCTCGCGGCGGAGCAGGCAGCAGCCGCCGCTCATACTGTGCCTGCAGTGAGAACGAGTCTGGCGCGCGAAACCGATAATCCTGGAATCCACGCAGCGAAGCGACGTTGTGGATGTCCGAACCACCGATCGTGTCCTGCAGGTAAAGCGGAACAACATTGCCGTTAGAGGCGCTGGCGGCAGAGAATCGTCCAGCTATCGAGAGCACGCTATCGTATCTGGGCTGGCGGCGCTTGCCGGTTCCACCTGCTGTGGGCTCTGTTTGAATCTCTGGATAAAACCTCTGCAGCACGCCGGTTCGGAAGATGCGGGAGGTGTAATGGCCGCTGTCCATATCCTGATAGCCGTCAAAGGCGATCTCCGAGCTCAGGTTCGTTCTGCTCCAGCTATGTTTAGGTAGTGCAAACACCCGATAGTGAACAAAGTTCGGTTGGCTCGCAACCCCCGGCGCGGTTGCCTCGGAATAAAACTGTTCGATGGACCGCACTGACGCTCCCGGGACGCCGTTGATCCTCGGCCTAAAATATTCCACGCCGCCGCCGATGTCCAACCAGGAGCTCATTGGATTCAGCACCGATGTGCCCACTGAGATATCTCGCTGACGAAAGTCGACCAGGCCGGATCGCGTAGTATTTGGACCGATGCCGTAGAAGGGAAGCAGGGGCAGCCCACGAGCGTGCGCGTATGCTTTTGCCTGAAATCGGTCTCCCGGACTCAGCGGCCGAATCCACTTCTTGTGATCGAAGGTGAGCACCGCATCGCCAAACCAAAAGCCTCGCACAGAGCTTCCGCCTTGCAAAACGAAAGTGCTGTCCGTCCAGTTGGTTATGTTTACATGCTGGGTGTAGATGACGCCTAACGGTGTGCCTCCTCCCGGCACCACGCTCTGGGGAATCGATGCATGTACCGGATAGCCCGAGCTGAAGAGAAACTCTGCGCAACTGCCGATCTGCTTCAGGTCAGTGAATAGACTCGAACAACTGTTCGTCAGCAGCTTTTGTTCATTGCTCCACTCGTCCGCCGCCCGAATTGGGAGCGGGAGCAAGCACAAGAACAAGAGAGTGATCTCCCCAGCGCATTTCATAGATCGGCCTTTCCCGACGACGCTTAGCCGCCAGCTCCCACAGCAACGGGACCATGAACAGCAGCTTTCAGCTGCTGATGAAGTTCGTTGGCCTGGGCTTGGGTTAGGCGCGTTGCAGCGGCGGACGCCATCACGGCAGTCAAGGCTTGCTGGTGATCGGTCAGTGCGCGCCCTGCTTGCTGCACCGCTCGTTCACCCAGGTTCAAGGAGTGAGCCGCCAACCGTGCCGCGTGAAATCTGGTCGGGTCCACTTCTTTTGCACTTCGTGGAACGCTGCGGGTCAAGACTCCCTCGAAGGTATTGGCAGCCTTGTCTCGCTGGGTGAGGAATGTGTCCTGCCATCCGGCCCCGAGAAACATCTTCCGAGCCGTCGCGATCAGTGAGGAGTGATCGAAAACCGTGTCGCTCACCACCGTACCGGCTTCAATGTAAGGTGACACCAGCACAGCCGGCACTCGTACGCCCAGGCGATCAAACCCAAACGCGGGGCTGCTGGAATTAATCCCAACCGGGCTGACTCAGACTGGAGGTGGGATGTGATCGAACAAGCCGCCATGCTCGTCGTAAACAATCGCCAGCAAAGTGGTATTCCAAGTGTCGGGGTTCGAGCGAATGGCATTGTAAACCTGGAGAATCAGGGTCTCGCCTTCCGAAACATCATGGTCTGGATGCTGATCGCTCGCGGCCGCTACTGCCGGGCCGCCTGTCGACGCGTTGTAGCGCGGTTCCAGAAAGCAATAGCCGGGTAGATTGTTCTTCTTGCAGTCATCGAAGAACGCGTCAAAGTCCGGGACAAAGTAGCGATCCTGGGCAGCTAACAATCCGCCATACGTCAGCGTGATCGTGGAGTCTGTGTAATAGATCTGCGCCGTAAAGTTATGGTCGTTGAGTAATTCATAAATTGTCTTACTCTCCTTCCACCAATTGATCGTCATGTCGACATGGCCCACCGAAGTGGCTGCGTGCGCATACGACCGGTTCGGCAGCGTTGGCCCGGGTACCGACGAGAACCAGCGAGTACACAGTGCATACTGTTGGGCAAGCGTTGCCAGCACAGGCAACTTTGTGGGATGAAAGCACTTCATCACCCGGTGTGACTTCTGAACGTTTCCCGAGACCTCTCCATAGCTGGTCACGAACCCGGACATCGCCGGTGTAGCGCCGTTGGCCGGCGTTTTCGTGCCGAACATCTGTTCTGTGACGTTCACGAAATCGTGTGCTACATCGGGGTCGTAATCACCGGAGAAATTCGCGTCGTCCGTTGCTCTGACTATTTCGCCCGTCGAGTCTCGATTGAACTGGGTTCCGTCGAGGCCGTCAATGGGATACCGGCCAGACTGCAGCCAGCCCAGCAGGTGATCGAACGAGCGATTCTCTAACATCAGAACAACAATGTGCTTTATATCGGCGACGGCCATAATGCGATTCAGCTCCTGATTTTCTATGCTTGCGAAATGCTTGCCAGATCCTGGACGGACCCGAAGAATCGGTTGAGATCGACTGGACCCTGAATGCCCGGTAACGTTCCAATCTCCGAGTGCTGCCAGAATGTCCATTGGGTCCATGGCGCGGGCACGCCCGGCGCAGTTTGTGACTGGTAGTCTGCCAGCCAGATCGGATATACGGCAAGCCCCGCCGGGTCAGGCATGAAATCACCTAACCAACCGCGACGGGTGTAAATCACGGGCCGCACACCGCAGTTCGTTTCCAATCTTTGAACAAAACGGGAGACAATGTCCTGCCGTTGTGCAGGCGGCACTCGCGGCCATTCATCCGGAGGCGGCACAATCTCCTCCAGGTCTACGGCGGGTGGCAGATCGCCGGTCTTCAATTGCGCCATTATGGTGCAAAAGTGGTCAGCCTGGGCTTCCGGAGATGTCAACGGATGAAAGAAGTGGTAAGCGCCCCGTCGCAATCCAGCAGTGCTCGCTTCGCCCCAGTACCTGGCGAAGGCCGGGTCGACATAAGTTAGACCCTCTGTCGCTTTCAGGTACACAAATTGAATGTTCGCCGTCTGTAATGCCGTCCAGTTCGTCACAAGGTTGTGATGAGACAAATCGATACCATCTAACGCCATATCGCTTTCCTTAGATAGGAAGTCAGTAAGCATTTGACATTCCAGCCATGGATACTTTAATTTACTGTTAACTGACAGTCAGAAACGTCCAAAGATGGTACGCCTTCGCAGTTATAACTTCCCAGGCGCCGCAATCGATTCTGTTACTCACCTATCGAAAGGTAAGTGATTAACTCTTCGGATAGTGTCTGCCTCGCAATTGTGAGCTTTTTGGAAAGCAACGCTCCAATCGGGAATCATCTTGGACCTTTACTTGCAATAACCAGTTTGTCGCCGAAGTCATCGGCGTACTTCGGTATGTCGCGCGCTAACCCGAGTTCGGAACATAAACCTTGGAACTGCGCGTCAGGAGGTTCATATGGCATTTGTACTTGGGAGTAAGAACTCCTTCACTGTCAAGGCGTACATCGGAGACTGCAAGACTCTTCTTGCCTTTAACTTTGCTGACCAGGCAAACGCCACAAACCTGGCCGGTTTCACTATCAATTGCCAGCCTCCCGGCCAGCCATCCTATTACCTGCTGAACGAACTTCAATTCCAGGATCCATCCATACATGCACAGATAGGGACGGAGCGTCCGAACTCGACCGCGAATGCTCCGATACAAAAGTATCGCTGGGTTCACGTGCCGGGTACGAATCCCCAGGGCATTTACCCCGTCGTGGGTAATTACCGGTATGTCGTAACGCCACGTTACTTTGATGCAAACGAGTCTATGCAGCCGCTCGATGCGTCGTTAAGCGCGGCAGTTACCGTCCCCGTAGGCCGATTCAAGAAAGGGGCGCTGGCTCTCGGGTTTACGCGCGGCTATATGCAATCTGAAGCTTTCGCCCGCCACTTCGGCAATAACACCCGCGTCGTACCTGCCAACGAGCCTCTACAATTTGACACCTCCGCCCAGGCCGGGCAAAACTCAACCGGGGAGGCGGTCACGTATGCTGACATCTATGCGTGGATGGGTTCCACGGCTCGCCAGCAGGTGTTCGCGTTATTGGATAAGGTGCGAGCAGACACCAGCCTGCAGCTGGATGTCTTCGCCTATGATCTGAATGAGCCGGACATTGTCACCATCTTCCTCAAACTCGCAGCACAGGGCCGGATCCGGATCATTCTGGATAATGCGCCGTTGCATGTTACACACGAGGATGCGAAAACCGGGCGAACTGTTGTTTCTCCGGAAGATGCGTTTACCACGTTATTTAACAAGCAAGCGAAGCCGTCGGCGGATATTCTTCGAGGTTCTTTTGGCCGCTACTCGCACGATAAGGTATTTATCCTCTCACGGAATGGAACTGCCGTCCAGGTGCTTACCGGCTCAACCAATTTCTCCGTCACGGGGCTATATGTCAACGCCAATCACGTGCTGGTCTTCGATGATGCTAACGTCGCATCTGAATACGCCAAGGTTTTCGAAGAGAGCTGGACGATTTTGAGTAAGAATCCGAAGGGCGCCGCCGCCGTGGGGGCTTTTAGCAGCTCAAGCTTGGCGACTCAGCCACATAAGTTTCAGTCAGCCACCGTGCCGAAGATCAGCATTACTTTTTCGCCTCATTCTACAAACGATGCGGGCACGATACTAAGTGGCCTCTCTGACCGTATCAACCAGGAAAAGAGCGCGCAAAAGGGCAACGTTCTATTCGCGGTGATGCAGCTAACCGGCAGCCAAACGCCGGTATACGAAACACTTAGTAACATTCACGCGGCCGAGTCAATTTTCAGCTATGGGATTTCCGATGCACCACAGGGAGTGTATCTTTATAAATCCGGATCCAAGAATGGGGTCCTCGTCACTGGGAAGCCGGGCAAGACAACACTGCCTACCCCGTTTGACCAGGTACCCAGCCCGCCCGGCCACGAGATACATGACAAATTTGTCGTCTGCGGTCTGAATGGCAGCAATCCCGTCGTTTACTGCGGATCTTCCAATCTCGCATCAGGCGGCGAAGCAGAAAACGGCGACAATCTGCTGCAGATAAGCGATCCGGACGTAGCGACGGCTTTTGCAATCGAAGCACTTCTCCTGGTGGATCATTACAATTTTCTCGACCGCTATGCCACGACCAAGAAGACTACCGCAAGCAAACCGATCCCGGCAAAGCCTGCGTCAAAGAAAGCGGTAGCGAGCGCGGTTTCTGCCAAGAAGCAGCTCAGCAAATCGGCTGGGGCTAAGCAGTAAGTCAATTTGAGGACGACAGCAAAAGAGGTTCACTATATGACAAAGTCCAATGCAACAGCCGCCAAGCGCGCTGAAACCCAACGCGCTAAAGCTCCCCATGCTGCTCACTCCGGCGCCGCTGCCAAACCGGTAAAGGGCAAATCAATTACCCACGCGCCGCTGGTAGGGAAGCAGCCTCAATCGAAGCAGCAATCAGCGGTTTCCGGCGGCATGTTTCTTCACACGAATGACGTCTGGTCACGAGCGTACTTCGACAAGAACGATCTGCACTTCGCTGAGCGCGAGCTCTTCGGATAACTGAGGTGCGCAACCGAATCTGCAATCAAGTAACGTAAACAAGAAGATTAGAAGGAAAGCCCGCCAAGGCGCAAGTCCGTGCGCGCCGGGTTCGCAGCAGCAGCGAGTGGCCCATTCAATGCCGCCCTGCGCCAAGAGGTAAGGAAGCGAATCGAGCAGCTGCTATTGCAAACCGAAAGAGCTTCTCGATAAGAAAGCCGCAACAACGATACAAGCCGAGGCTTGTTCGCCATTATTCGAGCTACGCGATAAAGATTGCAAAAGGCGGCATGGCATAAATACGCACCCCCCCCCCCGCATGAGGCGGCCTGCAAAGGCCCCACCGGATTGGTTCGCGTTCTATAGAGATTATAATCGGCAGAGAACCAATCGGAGCCAGACATTGCCGGTGGGGATGGGAAGCCAAATCCAGCAATGCCGCTACGTTGACTAATTCTTCGTTCGTATAGGAATGAAGGTTCTCTTGATGTGCGTTCATTTCGGTGCACGGCTCCACTCTCTTGACTGATCCAGAGTCAATCGTCCTCAACACGGGTGGACCTGCGCCGGCAAGATCGTAAATCCGCAACCATCCGATGCTCTTGGCGGCTTCTACTCGGCAGATTGTCTCTCCATCGAATGTAGTCACCTTGAGATCTTTGAGGACCTTCGGAGTACGGACGATATGATTCACAAGGTCCTGCTCACTCTTACCTGCAAGGTTTGCGAACGGGGGTGCGATGGCAGTTCCGCTTTCGTCAATGCGGTGGCAGACGCCGCAACTCCTGTCTTTTGTAAGAGCAAAAAAGCGCTTTGCCGAGCGCTGCATGTTGGCTGACTATCGGCTTTGTTGTTGCGTATTCTTTCGCCACTGAATCGTCTGTCTGTTCTTTGCCGATGCTTAGCACATAAGCAATAACTGTGTCGATACTGTGTTCAGAGAGACGGCCTTGCCAGGCCGGCATCGACGATCCTGGAATCCCCTTTCGACGGTGTTGTAAAGATAATTAAGCGTCCAAGTTCGATCATGCAAGCGCGGTCCCTTTCCAGCCCGGCCATCTACTCCGTGACAATAGCCAAGAGAGCAACTCATGGCGAAACGTGCTTGCCTTCGAGGGCTGAATGCAGATCCCCGGCATGTGCTGTAAAGGTGCAGAGCACTGCAATCAACCCTCGTTCTCCAGCAATTCGATTTAGAATGTGTACATTTATTGACTTATAATTTCGCTATGGCCACCAATACTCTGAAGCCGGTCGTCAAGATTGCGAAGACACCCGAACCACCAGTTTTCAAAACGATTAACGAAGAACGTTTGCACCGAAAACAGCGCCTGGCATCCGCGTTTCGACTCTTCGCGAAATTTGGTTTCAGCGAAGGAGTTGCTGGACACATCACGGCGCGAGATCCGGAGCGGGAAGATCATTTCTGGGTAAATCCGTTCGGGATGCATTTCTCACAAATCCGTGTTTCCGATCTGGTCTTGGTGAATGAGCACGGCGAGGTAGTGGAGGGAGATCGGCCGGTTAATGAAGCAGCGTTCGCCATTCATTCCAGAATTCACATGTCACGGCCGGATGTAGTAGCCGCCGCGCATGCGCACTCACTGTATGGCAAGACCTGGTCTTCGCTGGGGCGTTTGCTGGATCCGCTGACGCAGGATGCATGCGCTTTTTATCAGGACCATGGTCTATTCGCCGATTACACCGGCGTTGTGTATGACACGTCAGAAGGCGATCGCATTGCTGAAGTCCTGGGCACACACAAAGCGGCCATTTTGCAGAATCATGGATTGCTGACGGTGGGCAGCACTGTGGACGAAGCAGCATGGTTTTTCATCAGCATGGACAGATGCTGCCAATCGCAACTGCTGGCGGAAGCAGCTGGCAAGCCGGTTCCGATTGGGCATGAAAGCGCGCTGATTGCGCAGCAGCAAGTGGGAAATCCGAGGGTGGGCTGGTTTCAATATCAGCCGCTGTGGGATGTGATCTCGCGCGAACAGCCGGACCTCTTCGACTAAGAACGCTGCGTGGCCACGGAGATTACACTTAGCCGCAAACGTTGGATCAGGCGTTCTCTTGGAGCGAGCCGTTGTCATTCAAGCTTGCAAACAGACGGTGAATCTTCATGAATTGGCTCTGATCGGCTGCATATGCCATTAGGATCAGGCAATACTGTGAGCTGCCGCGATCGCTTGTTTGAGGCGGTTCCAATCCGTGTTAGCTTCCACAGTGCAATCGGCTCCAAGCATTAAAGGTTTCGACGCACCTTTTACGAGTTTTCGAATTTCGCTTTCTACTTCGGCCGGCGAGCCGGTCGCAACAATGCCATGACGGTCCATGCCTCCCATAAAAGGGCGTTTGAAACGGCTGCTGATCTCGTTGACTGAAATGCGCCGGTCCAGCAATTTTACATTGCAATTGACAACGTGGCCGGGGTAGTCGTAATACGCAGCGTAGTCGGCATAAGGGGCAACGTAGTCACAAACGTGCAGAATGTTGAACGGACAGGTGCTGGCCATTTCTCGCATTGCCATAAGGTCGAAAGGCTTAATGTAGTTGTTGAAGATAGTTGAATTGCCAAAGCGCTGAGCTTCGCCGCCCTGGGTGGAGGCGTAGAACCCGTCGATGCCCTCCTGAATGCAGGCGCGCACAAACAGCAGCTGACTTTCAGTGAGGATCTCAAAGCCCTTTTTCACTGCCTCTGGATTTTCTTTCAGGTGCTGGATCAGTAAAGGTGTCGATGCGCATTGACCGGCGGACATGAAGGGAGAGTAGAGCGTCATCAGGATGAGTGAGTTCTTCTTCTGGCTCTTCACAAGTTCGCGGACAGTTTGCAAAAGTGGTTCGTAGAAGTCGAGTTTGGCCAGTTTGAGCTTCGACCAGTCGCTGGGTTTCTGCAGGAAATCCTGGCGCGTGTATGTCTGCTCGAATTGAATTTTCAGGAAATCCATGCCGGTGTAGTGGAAGAATTCCAGGTGACGTTTGGCCGCCGCGGATCCAGTCTTATAGCCGTTGCCGAAGTGAAGGAAAAAGGCAGCGGGCGTGTAATTGGGCGTGGTCTGCCCAGCTAGCCACGCGAGCATGCGTTCGCGTTTGTTGACGGGTGCAGCCTCACTGAACGATCTCCCCGTGAGAGCCGCGGCAGCAGAGAGGCCCAAGAATAAGCGACGATTCATGTTTGTAGGATACAGACTGAAGGAGTGCACTGTAGATTTGCGCCGACTGGCGGGAGAAGGCTTTGCACCCGTGCTAAGAAGTTCGGCTGTAACGCAGGGCGTTGCTCCCACCACGCCGACGATGATACCGTCTCGCAGCAAAAGGACAACTCCAGGCACTCGCGCGATGCGGCCATGGGAGATGACATTCCAGTGATGCTCAGAACTTTGGGCTTTTCACCGCACGATCGGCCATGGCGCGCCCGCCGATGCCCATGCCAACCGCGCCTCAAGCTTTCGCAACCGCGATATCGGGTCGAAGACTGCCGCTGCCGTCCTCCCGCTTGAGTGCCACGAGGCATCCGCCGGCATCCACGACTGCGATCGTCATTGGAGCACAGAGAATTTCTCGCGTCTTATCAGCGCCGCGTCGACGATGGCCGTTGTCTGCGCAAGATTCACACCTGGCATTAGGCCTCCATCTTAATCCTCGCTCGTGAAATGAGCCGCGCGCGTGCGTTATATGAGCTGGCGTAGGTAGAAACTTGCTTACCTCTTCAGTTCACTAAAAGCGGTAAGTCAGCCCAATATTTACGAAGCCTATGTTTCGGCCAGGCGAAGAGTCCCGGAGAAAGCTCCCAGCTAGGAAGCCAGCGGGATTGATCGCAATTGTCACATGCGGAGTGAGAGCCCATCGAATCTCAAGATCAGTTTGCGTTCCTATGAACCGGGGCTGCGACGGCGATCCGGGAACAAAAAGAAAACCCCCGAAGGAGTAGACTCCATCATGTACGTTTTGACGCCAAAACCAGATAGCATCAACAGAAGCAGTAACATTCCGAAACGGATGCAGAAAGATTACGGGGTGAACATCGTACACGTCGTACGGAGCAACCAGATCTAATTTAGGGCCAAAGTACGCGCCTCGCGGGAAGAGCGGATTGAAGGTATTCAGGAAGTGATCGGATGGGTTCGAATCGCCGCTTGCTGCATTGGCGCGAAGGGCAATACGAATTCGCAACGGTGTGTGCCAAGTGTGGCCCGTTTCAGTGGCCAGACCCCAGGCACGAATTCCCTCACCTCTAAACGACCCACTCTGATAGACCGCCTCCCAATTGTAGTCATACCCTGGTGTTGGAAGAGCGCCGGGCTCCCGGTTGAAAACTCTGAAACCGAATGAGTTCCGGCTCTCAGGCCCGAATCCGGAGAAATAGGTTGCCCGTTTTGTATCCAGACCTAAGTAATACAAGTCCAGCTTCGCTTTGTAGAATGGCAACGGTGTGGTGCTGTAAATGCCCCAAAGACCCTGCCGGAAATTCGGAGAATCGTCGAAAACGCCGGGATTGATTTGCACCGGTTTGACAGCAAAGGCGTTGACGACCCACTCGCCCTTGCTCCAAATTACACGCACCCCATCGAAACTTGTTTTTACGTTAGCGCCCTCGTTGTTGTCCAATAGCCGGCCCGTACCGAAAAGAAGCTCCTGGCGACCGACGCGGAGGCGAGTCCCGTCCTTCCGCTGAAGACTTGTACCAAACTCCGCGAACGTCTGGTGAACGTCGCCCCGATCTTGATCGGCGCCCGGCCGTGGACCACCATTACGGCCGAACACGTCGTCAAATTTGAATTCAGAAAAAATCCGGAGATGGGTACCCAAATGCAAATCCACGTGAGGCATCAGCCGCTGCAGATGATAGCCGCCGGTATCTTGCGGTCCTATACCAAACGATGTACTGTTACTCCGCTCGTACTCACCCCGATATTCGCCTCCGAACGAGAGATAGAAGTTTTCGTGATGGTACAGAGGGATGTACTTGATAGCGTCGAGCCAATCTACTTTCGTGGCAGGGTCGCTTAGAAAGCCCCAGTCTTCTTCGGCCGGCGCCGGCGTAAGTTGCGGCCTTCGCGGGTCAACAGGTGGACCGGGAGGTTGAGGATCAGGCGTTTGAGACCGGCAAGGGCTTGCGAGGGACAAAATTATCGTCCCGAGGATCAAGCCATAGCAGAATGTCTTTTTATGACGAATTGGTAATTCGCATGCCGGCGGTTTGTTCTGCGTGCGTCCGAGTTCTTTATTTCGACTTTGCTTGCCGTTCAACTTGTTGGGCGTACTGAAATAGTTCAGCTCGAAAGGTGAGTTCGGGAGCAAGGTCTTCTGTAATCTTAAAGAATCGCTCAGACCCAGGTAAACTCTGGTCCACCTGAAACTCGCCGGCTAAAGAGAATGCTGTGAGCGGTCTAATGCCGGCTCCTATCATCCGCTGAACGCACGTTTCGTGTGTTTCTTTGGATGGCGCGCCACGGGAATTCTTTTGACAAGTTGCCTATTGTCAGGAACAAACTCCAGTAACTCAGCAAAGCCATGGCCCTAAAAGGTTAAGAGGACGACCGTACAGGCCGCCCTCTCAAGAACAACTGAGCTGAACTACTGATGGTATCTGCCGTTGCCGGATCATCGACTTTTCTGTCGTTCGTTATTCCAGTAGTGTGAACTGCGCGGTAGCCGTACTGGTCAGTGAACCAGAGACGCCAGTAAAGGTGATAGTGTAAGTGCCCGGCGGCGTGTCTTTTGGAAACACAATGCCGGAAATGGCATACGCTGTTCCATTGACTTGGACCGTTTGCGGCAGGTCCGCGCAGTATGAACCGGTCGGCCCACCCGAGCAGGTCAGCGTCACTTTGCCGTTAAATCCATTGACGGAGTTTAGTCGCAGCAGGAAACCGGCAAGCACGCCGCGCTTAATGGTCTCTAACCCTGGATCGGGTGTGATCGTGAAGTTGGCAGCGGCGGCTATTGTGAAGCTTTGCGTGACGGAAGGAGCCGCCGCATACTGGGCATTACCGCCCTGCGAAGCCTGAATGGTGCAAGTACCTGGAGTTAGTAGCGTCGCGGCCGGGCCGGAAACCGTGCAGACTCCCGTGGTTAAGGACGTGAAGCTGACCGGCAGCCCGGAGCTGGCCGTGGCGCTGAGGGATAGGGACGTCCCCGCGACTTGCGGCGGAATCGCCCCGAAGCTGATGCTCTGGCTTTCTCCGCTCACGACAATGGTTTGAGTAACCGGCGGAGCCGCCTTGTAATTGGCATTCCCGGCTTGCAATGCGGTCACCGAAACAGTACCCGCGCCCGTAACGGTGAGGGTGGAACCCGCGCTGGTGGCTGGACCGGTGACCGAGTACGTCACAGGTAAGCCGGAAGAAGAAGGTGCATCAGCGCTATGGACGTGGGGCGCTGCAGCCCTACACCCGACTTATTTCCGGAGGGGTTGACGTTGCTCAATTCAAGAAATTATGCACGAGGCCGAAGGCGTTCCCGCCGGCGATGATTTCCCTGATCTGCAACAGTGCTTGCGCAACATTGTGGCGACTTCTGCGATTTCTCATGGCGTCGACGTGGACAAATTCAATGCCATGCTCTTTGCTGGCATGCCAAACGACATTGCGGAATTCATTCAGGCATCTTCAAGAGTTGGACGAAAACATGTCGGTTTCAGTCTTTTAATACCCGCTCCACACGCGCGGCGGGATCGCTACATCATCGAGACACATGACGTATTTCATCGCTTCCTGGAAAGGATGATTGGTCCGCCGGCCATTGCGCGCTGGGCGGCGAGCGCACATGATCGTGTTTTGACAAGCGTGTTTCAGGCTTGGTTATGCGGGTGGGCTGAGCAAAAGCTCTTTATCAAGCAGCCAAGCAAAGACAAGAAGCATGCTCCGACTTTTGAAACAGTTGCCGATGTGCGACGCCTGCTGACGGGACCCGATCTTCCTGGTGCTGCGAAAAGACTATTATGGATTTTGCCGTTCTGGCACCCGGCGTTGCGGGCAGGGGCGTAAGCAGGCTCGGATCGGCGCCCCATCCTGAGTACTATGACGGTCCAATTCGAAACCTAGCTAAGGAATTGACCGATCAGTTTCGCGGGCTTTACACAACAACAAGGCTGGACGAGTATTGGGGTGTGGGGGCCGTTGGACAAAAGCCCATGACCTCTCTTCGCGACATAGATGAGGCAGGCAAATTTGTTCTGGCGCGGCCTTTTGGATCTCCCCACTTTAGAGATGACGATCAGACGGTCCTCAAACGCGCACTGCGGATTGTCAGAAGACAAAGTGGTCGAGTCAGTGAATTGGACAGTGAGGAAGAGGACAACTGACCATGATGCATCGTTCTCGCACGCAAATTGCAACGTCACACGCGCCCGGTGCGTTATTCACCTATGAAGGGGGACTCGGGTGCTGTGTGTCGGTGGCCGTGTCAACACCTTATATTCCTTCGTCACCGAGCGTTTCTAAACAGCTGTTCGAGCATCTCAACGAATTTGTTGAAAGCTGGTTTGAGCGGGCAAGGTTATGCCGTGCCCATCCGTAGATCCTTCCAGAACAGTGTGTCGATGACGTTTTTCTCGACTACAAAAAAAAACCGTGCGTGGATTCCGGTCGGTTTGCTCTCAATCAGCCCAGTCGAATTGGTTTTGTTCCAGACCCGCTGGTTTTCGTGTGCTCCGACTGTGGGCGGTCAGTGGAATTTCAAGATGTCGGCGACTTATATCGCCGCTGGCCTTCAGTGGAAAAACGTCAGGATTGCTTGAAGTCTTACAGCGGGCAACATAGCTGGCGGCAAATTGATGTAGTCTTTGCTCATTGGTCCGGAACCTACAGCGGGTTGAGCCCGCATCGCTGGGTAGCCGGACCGAGTGGCACGGCCACCCAGGCGCGCACGTGTCAGAATTGCGGTCACGAGGAGTATCAACTAGTAACGAATTCGTCGCCCTTTTTTAGTGACTGGAAATTTCAATGCGTCAAATGTCTCACGCCGAAAGACGTTGTCCAGGCTGATCACCACACCCTTGAGCTGCTCAAGCCGGGTATGGATGGTGGGCTTGGCAAGCTTCCTAAGGAATGGAACATGTTGCCAGTCTCGTATAGGGCCTCCTCGGTGTTCTACGCTCTGACCGACAGTTTCATTCTCTTTCGAGACACCGACGTAACCACTTTGCTCAGTACTGGCCGCCGCCCTGAGCTTATCGCTCGGCTAATGAAGCTTTATGATTTTCCGGGAACGGCCCTTGACGATGAAGAGATCATGAGGCAGCTCCTGAGTAACGGTAGAACGATGAGGCCGAGGAATACAAACAGCTTTGCGACATCGCAGCTATCCTGCCGAAACCCAAAAAAGATGTGATTGAGAAGCAGCTAGCTGAGAAGAGATCGAAATACGAGGCCTCCGGTTTGATTGCCAGGCAGCACCAAGAGTCACCCGCGTTGAATTCGCGGGTGGACAGCAATCAGGAATGGGCAAGACGTTACAATCCAATTCGGCTTGCAATCGAGCACGCTTCTCTTCGTGCAGAGGTAATTGACCGGCAGGGCACAGACCCTGGCCTTCCCGCCATCGCGGTCCAGAATCCTGAAGCTTGCGACATCGACCCCGAGAATTTGGAAGAATGTGACTCATATACTAGTCGCGTGTCGCAGCAGCTTACTCTTCTGGGTATGGCTGAAATGGTAATGCTTCGACGGTTGGATATCTGCGAACTCAGCTTTGGTTTCACGCGTGTGGCCTCTACGCCTTCGACGACCGAGAAGGATCTTGAGATGCGGGTTCGTCTTCGCGCATTCACTCACGTGGAGAAGGGCAAGCGGCCTATTTACGTGCTCGAACAAAATAACGAGGGCTTCTATATCCGGCTCAACGAAGGGAGAGTGATCGAGTGGTTGGTTCTGAATGGTTTGGACGAGGAGCTCCCGCCGCGCGACGCCATGAAACTCGGGGGGGGTTTTGATTGAAGAGTATGAAGATTTTGGTAAATTCCTTAAGGATTACAAGGAACGAACCGAAAACCGCACACTCCGTTCGGTTGCGAGCTATGTTTATCTTCTTCTGCATACCATGGCTCATCACTTCTCGCAGGCGGTGGTTGAGTACTCAGGACTGGAACATGGCTCAATTGGCGAATATGTATTCCCAGCCGATCTTGCATTTCTTGTCTACCGCCGGGGCATCACACCAGATCTCGGAAATCTTTCGGCAATGTGGCGCAATCACGGTGTAACGGTACTCAATCAGCTTCTTTGGGACCGCACCCTTAAGTGCGACGGAGGGAGTGTGTGTGATCAACGTGGAGGAGCATGTCCTGCATGCATCATGGCTCCTGAGGTCGCTTGTATTGCCGGAAACAATTTGCTCAGTCGAGCCGCTCTCAACGGTGGCACACCGCCTGAATGGTGATCGGAAGCGAAGCCCGCAATGATTTCAGCTCCGCTTGTGGTGTGTTCATTGACAAGCATGGCGACTCTGCCGTTATAGGGCCGTCGCTTTCGCCCCTCGGTAACTACGACAATTGACTTATCAAGCTTGCGATATTTCCAGACAGCAAACGGCAACGTCAAACGTGACCGGGGAATGCGCGAGAACTTTGGCAACTCCTCTCGGCGGTATCCCATCTCAGTGCGCGGCCGCGTCAAACTATACCCGACTGGAATTCGCTGCGGTGTCAAGTGGGTCATAAGACGCAAACTAGCAGTGCCTCCACCCGGATTGCCTCGAATATCAACAAGTAGTCGCGTGCACTTCCTAACACGATAGAACGCCTTTTCGATTTGGTCGCCATATCAACTCCGACAAGACCTGGAAATTCCGCGACTCGAACATAACCGATATCGCCGGGCAAAACCGAGGCATGCACGTACTCCAGGCGGTCGCGATGAAGCAGCCAATAGGCCAGAGGGTTCGAACGCCGCGCACCAAATCGCTTGGTTCGATTCTAAGCGTTTTCGTTCCATTCCCGTTCTGAAAGGCGAGTTGAGATACAACGTTCGCCGGAACTGTTGGCTTTAGCGGGGGCCGCACAGGGTTGTCGTTGATAGCAAGTAGATCATCTCCAGATTTCACGCCGCTACGTGCGGATAAACCATGCGGATGAACATCCTGAAAGACCCAACCCGGCTTCGAGCTTGCAACCTCGTGAAACGTTGCTGAAATCAACCTTCTAAGCTCAATGCTCCGGCTATCTTCATGTTCGAACGCCGTTGGAAATATTCCAACCTGCCGCAAACGTTCATCAATTTCAGAGTAAAAACACGGAGTTTCGAGGAGCTGCGGCATGTCCGCTTCCAACAATGGCCGAAGCGCGTCCCGGTACGCAACGTCGTAAACCCTTTTCTCATAGGTCGCCAGTACGTTGGACAGCACCTCGCGGCGTATATCGATTGACGGATTTGTATTGGTCATTTCTTTTGTTCAGGGAAATGTGAGTTGCTGAATCGCCAGTGACAAAAAATCCCGCCCACAACAGCGGCGCGGCCTTCGCACCAAAGCGGTCAATCATTTCGAGCTTCGCCGAACGCAAAGCACTACCTACGGGGATCCCAGCGGCCAGCCCTCTCTACAAGCGAGTCATGAGAGCGGTGGTGAAAGTGTCATCGGCAGTCCACAAACTTGCAACGACAGACCGAGCTCCCGCGAACAGAAACGCTTGTACAACACTGGCGATGCCATTCTCCCCTTCAAGTTTTCCTGCTCCGGCGACACACGCTGAGAGGGTCACTAGATCGGCGCGCAAGCGAAGGTCTCTGATCTCGCGAATCTGGAGCAAACCATCGTCCCTGGTGTCGTGGTCGAAACCCAGAAATAAGCCGGACCTGTCGGGAAATTTCAGATCTGCAAAGCCATGAGATGCGATGTGAATGAAGCGATACTGGTCAAGCCGTTGACTCTTGAACGCTAACTCGGATGCATTCTGGCCCAAGAGCACTTCGCTGCCGGTTCCAAAAATCCCCGCGACATTTTGAACCTCCGTGTCAACGGACGGAAGACTTCCGATGGTTGGGGCATGCTCCGGATCAAAAAGACCGTAGGCGGCTCTGCCGAATGACCTGCTCTTTGAATCCGCGCCGTTCGAGCTTCCAACCGCCAGAAGCGTTGCTGGGCCGCTCAATTGTCGTGTGCTTCGAAGAAGCGCGAGAATCGTCGCAGAAGGCACGCAAGTAATGATGTGGCGCCGAAGAGCGTAGTTCCCCTCAGCGTCGGTCAATGCATCAAATGGAATAAATCCGAGTTGATCATCAGGGACAATGACGATCTGCGACTTCTGATTGAATTCGGCGATGGGCGCGAATAGCTGGCGATAAAGCACCTTCGCAGAGGGCGAATCTCGCATTGCTTCCGTGTCGTCAAACGTATTCTGCAATCTCCTTTTGAACTGCGGACCGAGCAACCAGTTCGTACTTTCTTGCCGTGCCGTTCGTTATGACGATGCAGTACGATTTCGGATCGTCCATCACCTACTCGAAGACAGCTTCATCGGGCTCGAGAAGGCGCTGAAGAGTGGGGAGATTCACGGGTTTGCCATGAATAGAGAAGCGTTCACGATTTTGAGAAAGGGTGGTGGCGTCCAGGTCTTCTTCAGTCCGCTGAATCTCGTTCGTGAGTTGCCTGCGTTCCGCGATATTCGTGGTGCGGAACAACTCGCTCTGCAGTTTATTCAATTCCTGATACACGCGAAGCCTTTCGCCGCTTTCCGCGCCTTGTGGCCGAGCGCGCAAGTTGTCCGCAACCACACGCCCCCGCACTCGTTCGACAATTCGCAACGCACTATCGAGTTCAGTTTCATGTTCCACAGCCAACTTAAACTGACCGCGGAAGACGGAATCCATCGTTGCAATCAAGGATGCCTTCACGGAAGCGCTAGGAATATTCAGCAACATGGCCTCTACAAGGTTCTCCGCCTCCTCATAGTCCTCGTTGGGTTGCGGAATGTGATTCAGGCGAGTCTCTATCTCAGCTGCCAGCGCCAGATGCTGAGGCAGGAAATACATATCAACAAGCTTTCTGCTTGCCGTTATGCATTCGTTTATGGACGATTCGGCATCTGCGAAGTCGCCCGCAGCTATGTAAAGTTGCGTGTTCAAGAGCTGAGCCTGTGCATACGCCCTGCCTCAACATATTTGAGGGCTTGTTCCAGCAGCGCTTTCGATTCCCGCTGATTTCCTTGCGCCTGGAGAGCTTCTGACTTACCCATGTAAGCCATTAAGGGGAACCTGACATCTGGCTCTGAACGTGCAAAATTCAGCGCTTCATTGAACCTGATCAGCGCACCGTCAAAACGTTGTTGCTCCAGCAACCCTACGCCGTCAAGAGACTCTGCGCGGACCTCGCCTTGGATATCGTTTAAGCTTTTCGCAATAGCGAAAGCCCGTGCATTGAGCTCAACCGCTTTCGCGGTGTCCCCCTTGAGAAAAGCCGTGATCCCCAATTCACCTGAGATCCTTCCGATCCAAAACCGGTCAACAAGACTCTCAGCGATATGCAGTGCTTCGTCAAATACTTTGCCCGAGTTCTGGGGATCTTTGCTGCTAAGATCAGCCGCACCCTTCACAACTAAACACCGCAGACGGAGTTCTGAATTTGTGCGAACAAGCGGCGTTTCCAGGAGTCCTGCCATCTGCATTGAAACGGCAGGATAGGACAGGATCGTTTCTGAATCACCACGTAGCCTGCTGACCCGTGCGTAAGTTGCCTTAACTTCGTCGTGCCGTGTGCTGAACTCTGCCTCCGCCCGTATCCAAAGCGGCGTCGCCTTTGCATAGTTAGCGAGTCGGAAAAGACGCTCTGCAGTGGCAAAATCAGCATCCGGCGTCCAAGCGCCCGCGCGCGCGGCTAATACTAATACAGCAGCAGCAGCAATCTTGGTTCTCGACATAAACAGGCCGAACGAACTACAAGTAGATACGCAGAACTCAGATTCGATTTGTTAATTAGCAAAGTCGTTTCAGCTAATTAAAACAACCTATTTTTGTTGAATGCCTTTGTGACCACGTTCACCAACCGTCATGGCGTCCCCTAAGGACACAGCTTGTTTCGCCAGAGCGGAACAGTGAAAAATTGCTTCAATTTGTCCCGAGTGGCCTTCCTGGTGACCTTAAAAGTAGAGGGACACATGCAAAGCCCAAGAAACTCTCAAATGGTCAGAACAATTCACCGGACACCGCGCGACGGAAATACTACTCCGCCACAGGAGCAGAGATCCTGGCTTCTCCTAGTCGAGGCGGCGGTGCTCATCGGATGCAGTCATGCGACGATCCACCCCTCCGCCGCGGTGAAATCGAGGGCATACCTCGTTTGCCGGCAGTACAAGTCGGCAAGCGGAAATGGGTGATCCTGAAAACATCTCTTGAACAATGGCAGCGGGAAAATGAAAGCCTTTCCGCTGCCTGATATCTTCGAGGAAAGTCGAAAAGCGGCTCAGAGACGCACACAAAGGAGTGCGTTAATGAGCAAGAAAAACAACAAGAAGGTATCAGCATGGATCACTATGCAAATCGCCCGATGGGAAACGATGGATCGTAAAGTTCTACTACGCTCCCGGTAAACAGACCACGAAGTCGCTAGGGCCGAGAAGTAAGATCAGTCGCAGACAGGCGGAGCTGATGCGGGACGATTTGGTCCGGCCGCTAAATCAGAATCCATTTCGCAATCTTGGAGAGGAGACATTCGAACGTTATGTCGAGGATGTGTTCTTTCCTATGAAATTGGATACTGACTGGCGGCAGAACACTGCCAAGGAGAGCATGCGGGAAATTCGGAAGCATCTAATTTCTGATCTCGGTGACGTCCGCATCGAGGAAATCACTGCGGCACTTCTGCGCGCACTGCTGAAGAAAAAGGCAGAGCAAGGTCTCGGCAAGGAGAGTGTGAATCACTTGCGGTTCTTCTTGACTGACATCTGCAGATCGGCAACCGCTGAAGGCTATCTCTCAAACAACGTCGGTGAGCGCCAAGCAAGGTCGTAAAGCCTGCGGTTCCCAAAACGACAGTCTCACTTGATCAATATGCCCAAGTTTGGTCGTTGTTGAACGAGCGGGAGCGGCTCTGTTTTGATCTCGTGATGTTTGCCGGGATGCGCGAGTCAGAGGCTTCGCCCTTTGGTGCGGGGATTTAGCTACCGACGGTATCCATATTGAGCGGTCTTCTTACAAGGGGCTGTATGGGCCACCGAAGACTGCGAAGAGCGACCGCGATGTAGGTGTTCCAGAAGGAATCCTGGAGCGCCTAAGATCTTGGGTTTCGCGCTTGCCATCGCACGGACCGAATGATTGCGTGTTTCCGTCTTCCAAATTGGCTAAGCCAATTTGGCCGGAAAGCGTTCTCAGTAAATACGTCCGTCCGCGGCTGCAGCCAGCCGGTCTGGATTGGGTCAACTTCGCCGTATTGCGACGGTCACATTCAACTCTGCACAATCGACGAAAGTCGGATTTGAAGTTGATCGCTGATCAACAGGGACATGGTATGCGGACCCACCTGGAGGAATATGTCCAGAGCGGGCTCGCGGAACGGAAGGCAGAAGCGTCAAAACTTTACGCCGATTTTTTAGGGGTGTTTAGCAAACGAGGTTGATCGAGTTATGTCAGTTTGGCGACTGCTTGCAACTGTTTGATTTTATGGAGCGGGAGACGGGGATCGAACCCGCGACGTCCAGCTTGGGAAATCGACGGTAGATTGACAATCAAAGACTTAGGCGTCTGCGGTGTCAATGGAAGACGATAGAAAACAGCCTGTTTTTGCGTTTCTGCTCCAGACCATCCGTTAATGGAGCAATTTTGGAGCAGACTCGATAGCCCGATTCAAAGCCTGACTGCCAGCGTTTCAGGCTGGACTTCAGCGCCGTTTTCATGGACATGACCGCCTTATTTCGGTAAGGTGAGCGCTGACGATAAGCTAATTGGAGCGGGAGAACACGTGAAGTTTCATCTAGATATTCCAGCATCGGTTGCCGACAGCATCCGGCTGCCTTTGCCGGAGGTTGAATCCCGCCGGCGCAGCGAACTTGCCCTGGCGCTTTACGCTCAAGGTATCCTTTCCTTCGGTAAGGCGGTGGAGTTGGCCGAGGTTTCCCGCTACGCATTCGCCGAACTTGTCGGGGAGCGAAACATCCCGCGTCACTACACCGCCGTCGAGTTAGCTGAAGACCTCGACTATGCTCGCGGTCAGTAATACTTCGCCTATTTCCAATCTCGCATCGATCGGAAGGCTCGATCTTCTTGAGGTGCACTTCTCCGAAGTGCTAATACCGCCTGCGGTAAGTGCGGAATCGAAAAATCAATCCAGACAAAGCCGCGATCGCGGCAATTGATATGGCTTCACGCCAATGGATACGCACCGTCACTCCAAAGGACACGCCTCTCCAGCGGATGCTGCGGCGGCAGGTCGATGCAGGAGAGGCCGAAGCCATTGCACTCGCGGTCGACCTTGGCGCGGCGATCGTCATTATCGACGAGCAGGAGGGCCGCCTGCTTGCCCGGCAGGCAGGTCTTTCCATAACCGGCACCCTCGGTATCCTCTTACGCGCAAAGCGTAACGGCCATCTTGAGTTGATCAAGCCAGAAATACTGGCCTTGCGTAAGAATACACGGTTCTTCCTCTCCGCCGCGCTCGAAGCGGAAGTGCTGGCAGCGGCCGGAGAATGAACTCCGAGTACTGGCTGTTCACACGTGCAATTTCTGCACGTTGACTTGTCGCATTCCGCATCAAGTGCTTCGCCAGTTACCTGGCTCCTGAAAGCTCACAGAGAGCCTACCGAATCCTTTTTGAATTCCGTATGCATTCCGAATGCAACAAGGTTTCTCGGTGGATTCTGAAAGCTTTCCGGAAGCAGCCGGATGGCTTTCCGAAATCTCTTGCTCCCGGTTCGATACTTCGATAATGTTCGCAACACTCATGAACTAGCCTGGACGCCCAATGCCTATTATCGTTTTCGCAACGCCCAAAGGAGGCGCGGGCAAGTCGACCTCTGCGGTACTGCTTGCCACCGAGCTTGCCAGCCGCGGGGGGGCCGTGACGATTATCGATGCCGATCCCAACAAGCCTGTGTCGCAATGGGCGAAGCAATCCGACATATCGAAGCTCTTGATCTTAGAGGCGGATGTCTCCGAGGAAACGATCATCGACAAGATAGACGACGCCGCGCGGCAAAGCACGTTCGTGATCGTCGATCTCGAAGGCACGGCCTCGCTGATGGCGAGCCACGCCGTAAGCCGCGCCAGCCTCGTGCTGATTCCCACCCAGGGCTCTCACCTCGATGCGGCGCAATCCGCTAAGGCCATCAAACTTATCCAGACCCAGGAAAAGGTGCTTGGTCGCAAGATACCGTTCGCCATTCTCTTTACCCGCACCAGCGTGGCCATCCGCACACGCACCTTTCAGCACCTGGAGGATGAGTTTGCGGCAAAAAACCATCCCATGCTAAAGACGCATCTTCACGAACGGGAGGCTTATCGTGCGATTTTCTCTTTCGGCGGCACGCTGCGGACGCTGAGGGCGGAGGAAGTTGCGAACATCAAAGGAGCAATGCTCAATGCCCACTCCTTTGTCAGCGAAGTGGTCTCGCTCTTGAAGAGACAGTCTTCTGCTTCCCTGCAAGTGGCATGAGGAGCAAGGAACGGAAGAGGGCCAGCCTATTTGAGGAGGCCGCTGCCGGCGATATCGACCTCAGCGGTTTCGCACCGCAAACGACGCTACCGCCCCGTCCGACTGATGAACAAATCCATGCCGTAAGCGAGGCCGTGAATTTCCCAAGCCGAGAAGCAAACTCGCCCAGGCCTCGGGCAAAAGAGAAGCCTTCTCTGCGGCGTTTCCGTACCGGCCGAAATATTCAATTTAACGCTAAAGCGTCGCGCGCGACCATTGACCGCTTTTATGCTATCTGCGATCGGAATGACTGGGTCATGGGCTACACGCTTGAGCGCGCCGTGGAAGCCTTGGAACGTGAATTGAAGACGTCCCCAACAGACGCATCTTCACGTTCCGACGCTCCGGCAATGCGCCGTCCGATGCGGGATTGAACTTCAGATACAGAAGAGGAGGGGACTCTACCGAATTGCACGGTCATGAACCCGCCGCTGAAAGCGGAGCCGCCGCGTTTTTCTGTGTGCACAGAAAAGCTTCGATATCCGCTTCGGGCGCTCCCGATTCACGCATTGCCTTGACGGTTGCCTCAATCTTCACGTCCAGGGTCGATTCCCCCGTAACTACTTCACGCCTCAGACGGGCCAGGCGGCCGACCTTTGGGCGATTGAGCTCATCGAATGCTTTCTTCAGTTCGTCGCCGTTCTTACGCCACCAAGAGACGCGAAACCCTGTGACCAGACCGCGCATTTGCCCGCCCTTTCGAATCAGATCGATGTTAACGCCGAAGTCCGCCATTTCTCCTACCTCCATGACTGCTGGCTGAATGACGCGCTGCAGTAGGTTCGGTATGCGTTCCAGCTTGCCGTCCGGTACACCCAGGATCGCCCGGAAATCCTCGACTGCAAACTCCTCCTGCCATATATATTTCAGATTGATCCGCGTTGTCACGAGCTCGTAGAGCGCGAGCGAATATTTAGACGTGAACGCGAAAACCACTGCCTGGCGCACCCGCCCCCACAAGGTGGAGTCTTTGATGATTTCGCGCATCCCCCTAGAGAAGCTGTAGAGCACCTGGCCTGTAGGATTGTCGTCTTCGTCGCTCAAAGTTGTGTCCGAGAGAATCTGCACGAGTTTGACGGCGGGACGGCCTTTCTTGTCCCTTGTCGGCACCTCTACCACGGTTTTCATGAGGCGCAGTATCGAATCCTTCACTCGCTCCCCACCCTTGTGACTGCCGCGCAGCTCAGCAATGCCGATCACATGAGTCACCTCATCGCAAAGCTGCCCGCCCGCATTGGCGTAAAGCACGTTCATGATGCGGCGATCCTGAAGCGACAAGGTTCCCGTGCCGCGGATCTCAATCAACTCGCGGGCCTTGGCGAATTCATCGCCGGTCGGCTTCTGCTCGATCGTCCTTATCAACATCGATCAAGCGGTAGCCATAGAGTAACGTAAAGTCAACCTCGACGTTACGTTCCACCCCCGAGAAGTTACGCTAAAGCGAGTAGGCCCCCAGTCTGTTACGTTATGGGATAGACGCTCTTAAAAGTTACGGAGCACAGCGATGAATACCAAGAAATCGAACCTGGATGGCCCCCGTCAAGTTACGATCCGTCCCCCCGCCCCGCAAAGTTACGATAAGCGATTGCCATATGAAAACAACCGGCACAGAGGCATTGAGAAGAGTGCATGTAAGTAGAGTTGAGTCAGGAACGCCTTCAGCCCGCAGGAAAGCTTACTACAGTCCCCCAAGAAGTTACGTTGCGCCCCCGCTAGGTTACGCCACTCCCCCGACAG
>CAXTMN010000065.1:9261-26737 GCA_964245395.1 uncultured Bryobacteraceae bacterium | reverse complement strand
ACACGAGTCAGAGCCGCCCCCAAATCCGCCATGAGCGGTTCCTCCCGAGTAGCGATCGGCATTTTAGGAAGCCGCCTCACGGGACTGGTTCGCGAACGTGCCATCGGTCACTACTTTGGAATACAAACAACTGGGGCAGATGCTTTCCGTGCCGCCCTTCGTATTCCAAATCTGCTTAACAATCTCTTTGGCGAAGGCGTTCTCTCCGCCTCGTTCGTTACTGTTTACTCAAAGCTGCGAGCCCAGCAAAAGGAAGGGGACGCAGAGCACCTGGCAGCGGCTGTATTTGGGATCTTGTCGTTAGTCTGCTCGGTTTTGGTGCTGCTTGGTATTTCACTCACTCCCTTTTTAATTGATTTGGTTGCGCCAGGTTTCTCGGGTGAAAGGCGCATCCTTACTGTTCGAATTGCCCGAATCATCTTTCCGGGGACCGGGCTTCTGGTGATGAGTGCGTGGTGCCTTGGTGTTTTGAACAGCCACCGCCGCTTTCTGTTGCCTTATCTGGCCCCGATTGCTCTCAATGTGACCATGATCATCGCTCTGCTTTACTTCGGGACTCATGACGCGAATGCGCGCCTTCTCAATGATGCTGCATGGGCCTATGTCTTAGGGAGCACTCTGCAATTTCTGGTTCAATTGCCGAAGGTCCTCGAACTTCTGCCCGGGTTCCGTCCAGTATTGGAGCTCCGTTCCCCTCATGTCCAATCCGTCTTGCGGAACTTCGGGCCAGTCTTTCTCAGCCGTGGCGTTGTTCAGATCAGCGCCTATGTAGACCAGATGATTGCCAGTTGGTTACCCACCGGTGCTGTAGCGGCATTGTTCGCCGGGCAGGTGATTGCCACGCTGCCTGTGAGTCTATTTAGCATGTCGATCTCCGCAGCCGAACTTCCTGCGCTTTCAAGCGCCGTCGGCACCAATGACGAGATCGCCGCGATTCTGCGCACCCGACTGACCGCCGGTCTTCGCCGCATTGCGTTCTTCATTGTTCCGTCTGCCGCAGCATTTTTGCTGTTAGGTGATGTCCTCGCTGCTGCCCTGTACCAGACGGGAGCCTTCAGGCACTCCGACGCGGTGTACCTCTGGTCGGTTCTTGCCGGCTCAGCCGTGGGGCTGCTCGCGACTTCGCTAGGACGGCTCTATTCTTCCGGATATTATGCGCTGCTCGATACACGCAGACCCCTTCGCTTTGCTGTCATTCGCGTGGTGCTGACAACCTGCTTCGGTCTATTCTCTGCTTTAGTGTTGCCTCGATGGCTCGGGGTTAATCCTCGCTGGGGAGTCGCCGGTTTGACCGCATCGGCTGGAGTTGCGGGGTGGGTTGAATTTGTTCTGCTGCGGAGCGGATTAAACGCCAGGATCGGTCCAACTTCGCTGCCGGTCAGCTTTACAGCAAAGCTGTGGGCGGCGGCGTTGGTTGCGGGTATTGTGAGCCTCGGGTGCAAGTTGGTGATTGGTACGGCGCACCCCCTCTTTGTGGCCGCCCTTGTTCTTCCGGTTTACGGGGCTCTGTACGGTGGAGGAACGATCTTGCTCGGAGTCGAAGAGGCTCACAGCACGCTCGGGCCTGTTCTCAGGCGTTTTCGAAACTGAGCCGCCACGTATTCTTAGCAATTTGCAAGTCCTCTTGTGAGGGAAGCACGGCGACCTTTAAGTTCTCGAGGAAGCCAAGTCTGGAGCAGATTTCCTCTCGAATCTCACCGGCGTGTTCGCCGATGCCGCCGGTAAACACGAGGCAATCGATTCCTCCCAGTGCTGCTGTCATCTCGCCGATGGTCTTGCGAGCTTGATAACAAAACATCCGCAGAGCCAGATCGGCTTTGCCGTTTTCTTTTCGTGATCCAACAAGCTCTCGCACATCGCTGCTCGTCTCAGACACGCCCAGAAGTCCCGATTCGTGATCGAACAGGCGCTCCAGTTCGTCGTCGCCGCGAAAGCCCTTTCTCATCAGGAATGTCATTACGCCCGGATCGAGATCACCACACCGCGTGCCCATCATGATGCCGCCGCTTGGCGTCAAGCCCATTGACGTATCGATAGATCGTCCGTTGTGAATAGCCGTGATACTGGCGCCGTTACCCAGATGCGCCACGATCAGGCGGGAAGGAACCGGATGCAACTGGGCGACGATTGACTCGAGCGACAACCCGTGAAAGCCGTAGCGTTCCACGCCAAGTGCACGGGCCTTTGCTGAAAGCGGATACATCTTGCTTACATCAGGCATCAGGCGATGGAATGCCGTGTCGAGACAAGCCACCTGGGGCACTCGAGGCAGCCTTTTGAGCATCGCCTTTACTGTTGCGAGGGCCGCGGGTAAATGCAAAGGTGCAAAATCCACGGCTCCCTGCAGCTCCTGAAGAACCGATTGATCGATTCGCTGATGATCCCGAATCCGCGGTCCACCATGGACAATTCTGTGGCCAACCGCGGCCGGCTCAGGCGCGCCGGATGCACTTAGTGTCTGCAATGCTCGTTCCACAGCAGCCGATAAATCGCAAATATCAGCCCGCTCGACGCTCTGAGCCAAATCAGCAGCCTTGAAGCTGAATTTGGAACGATCGCTGCCGATCTCTTCCGCACTTCCTTCGAACAAGAGCCTGGCGGATTGCGGGCCAGTCGAGTAAAGCCCGAATTTCAGGGAAGAAGATCCGCAGTTGAGGGCCAGGATCGGACTCTCCGGGTCCGGCTCGCTCACAGACTCCATTTCCAATTGCGAATCTCCGGCAGATCCTCGCCATGTGCCATCACATATTCTTTGTGCCGTTGCAGATTGTCGCCCAGCCAGTCAGCCGTTTTTTCCCAGATGTGTTGCAACCGCGGTATCCGTCGAATGGCGTCGTGAGCTAACTGGAAACGGTCCATCTGATTCAGCACCGTCATGTCGAAGGGCGTAGTTGTGGTGCCTTCTTCTGTAAATCCCCTCACGTGCAAATTGTCATGATTGTTCCGTTTGTAAGTCAGCCGGTGAATCAGCCAGGGGTAGCCATGAAAGGCGAAGATCACCGGACGGTTGACAGTAAAGTACGCATCGAACTCCTCGTCCGCTAATCCGTGCGGATGCTCGGTTGACGACTGCAACGTCATCAGGTCCACTACATTCACCACGCGTACGCGGATGTCAGGCGCCAATCCGCGCAGGAGTTCAACGGCGGCCAATGTCTCCAGCGTGGGGACATCGCCTGCACAGCCCATCACCACATCGGGATCGCCTCCGTCGTTGCTCGCCCACTCGAAAATTCCAATACCTCTTGTGCAATGGCGCACAGCTGCATCGATGTCCAGCCACACCGGAGCGGGCTGCTTCCCGGCAATGATCAAGTTCACGTAATTCCGGCTTCTCAGGCAGTGGTCCCCGACCGATAGCAGGGTATTTGCATCGGGCGGCAGATACACTCTCACAACATCTGCTTTCTTGTTCAACACATGATCGATAAACCCCGGATCCTGATGTGAAAAGCCGTTATGATCCTGCCGCCAGACGTGCGAAGAGAGCAAGTAGTTTAATGACGGAATCTCCTTCCGCCACGGGATTAGTCTCGTCACCTTCAACCATTTCGCATGCTGATTGAACATCGAATCGATAATGTGAATGAAGGCTTCGTAGCACGTGAATAGTCCGTGCCGTCCGGTCAGCAGGTATCCTTCCAGCCAGCCCTCGCACATGTGTTCGCTAAGCACTTCCATAACGCGGCCATCGGTCGTCAGATGTTCATCGACTGGCAGATATTCTGCCATCCACTCTTTACCGGTCACCTCATAAACGGCTTGTAAGCGGTTTGAGGCTGTTTCGTCTGGCCCAAACAGCCGGAAATTTCGAGTCTCTGCATTGTGCTCGATCACGTCGCGAAGGAATTTGCCGAGCACACCCGTCGCGCCTGCTTCCACATCGCCCGGCTCGGTCACGTTCACGGCATGATTTCGGAAGTCTGGCAGAATCAGCGGCTTTGTCAAGCGCCCGCCGTTGGCATGCGCATTCATACCCATCCGGCGCTGGCCTGTGGGCGCCATCGCTGCCAGGTCCGTGCGAAAAACGCCCTGTTCGTCGAACAGCTTCTCCGGTTGGTAGCTGCGCATCCACTCTTCCAGCATCCGCAAGTGCTCGGGATTCTCGGCGACTTTGGACAAAGGCACCTGGTGCGCCCGCCAGGTTCCCTCCACCGGTTTACCGTCCACTTCCTTCGGCCCCGTCCAGCCTTTTGGAGTCTTAAGGATCAGCAGCGGCCATCGTGGAAACTCTTTGCTGCCCTCCTTGCGCGCCCGATGCTGAATCGCGTGAATCTCCTCCAGCATCTCTTCCAAAGTCTCGGCCATTCTGGCATGCATGGCGTGCGGATCATCGCCCTCAAGTACGCGCGGCGCATAACCATAACCCCTGAACAGCTGCAGCAGCTCTTCTTGGGGAATGCGCGCGAGCACCGTTGGGTTTGCGATCTTGTAACCGTTCAGATGCAAGATAGGTAGCACCGCACCGTCGGTCGCCGGATTCAGAAACTTATTCGAATGCCAGCTTGTCGCAAGAGCGCCTGTTTCTGCCTCGCCATCGCCCACAATACAGCCCACAATCAGCTGCGGATTATCGAACGCCGCTCCAAAGGCATGCACGATGCTATAGCCGAGCTCACCACCTTCGTGAATTGACCCCGGAGTCTCAGGGGCAACGTGGCTCGGGATCCCGTACGGCCAAGAGAATTGGCGAAACAGCCGCCTGATGCCGTCACGATTGCGTTCAACGGCCGGATACATCTCTGAATAGGAACCCTCAAGATAAGTGTGCGCAACGATGCCGGGTCCGCCATGTCCTGGACCGATGATGTACATCATGTTCAGGTCGTGCGCCTTGATCAGCCGGTTCAGGTGAGTGTAGATAAAGTTCAGACCAGCGGTCGTGCCCCAATGTCCGAGGAGCCGCGGCTTAATGTCATCCTTTGTTAACGGACGATCTAGTAATGGATTCTCTTGGAGATAGATCTGACCTACTGTGAGGTAATTTGCTGCATTCCAATATTCATGCAGCTTTGCGATTTCGTCCGGGCTTAGATTAAGCGGCAATGGATCTCCTAAAGCAGTAAGTTGTCAGAGGCGCCCCTGAACACTCTGGTTGCAGACTTCGTTAATTATCTGAACCCGCCTGCATCAACTGTTCAGCTTGCCTTAAGGCTTCGGGTGTAATATGCTCGCCCGAAAGCATCCTGCCAATCTCACGCGCCCGTTCTGGCCGCGGCAACTCTGTAATTTCAGTAATGACGCGCCCTTTGCGTTCGCGCTTTGCTACGGCATAGTGGTGATCGGCGAAGCCGGCAATCTGGGCTAGATGCGTCACGCAAATTACCTGGTTACTACGCGAGAGTGCCTTCAGCCTCCGGCCGACTGCGGCAGCGGCCGCTCCACCAACACCGGCATCGACTTCGTCGAATACAAGTGTGTGAATGTCGTCCTTTCGACTGGCATCTCCCGTTGCGGTCTTCAACGCCAAGGCGATCCTGGATAGCTCACCTCCAGAAGCAATGCGCTCCATGGGCTTCAGCTCTTCGCCGCGATTGGGCGACACCAGAAAACTGACATCGTCGATTCCAGCCGGACTCCACTCGCCCGGTGAAACTGCCACCTCAAACTGCGTGCCACCCATGGCAAGCGACTTCAACTCTTCTCCAACCTGCTTGCTTAACTTTGCTGCGGTGGCAATTCGCAACGCCGAGAGTTCACGCGCAGCGGTTTCGTAAATTGCCGCTGAGGCATCCCGTTCTTTTTTCAGTTTGGCCCGATGCTCACTTGCGTTCTCCACTTCATCGATCCGCCGGGCCACGTCTTCAGCGAACGCAATGATTTCTTCAACGGTTTGCCCGTATTTGCGTTTCAGCCGGTCCAGAGCCGCTAAACGGCTCTCTATCTCTTCGAGCCGGTTAGGATCGCCTTCCAGATTGCCCATGTAATCACGGATCGCAAATGCTGCGTCGTCCACCAGCACGGCTGCCTGTTTCAGCGACGCCGCTGTATTCGCCACGGTGTCATCGATTCGAACCAGTTCTTCCACTTTCTTGATAGCGTGGCCCAGCTGTGCCGTTACGCTCTCGGGCGCATCATACAAGAACGAAAACGCCGCCTGTGAACTCTCGGCCAGCCGCGACGAATTTTGCAAGATCTTCCGCTCGCCAGCAAGCAGGGTATCTTCTCCCGCTCGGGGCTGCACTGTTTCGATTTCTTTACGCTGAAAGCTCCAGAGATCAAGTAAACGAAGCTTCTCCCCCTCATTCTCATCGAGAGTCGCCAGTTGCTTGCCAAGTTCGTTCCATTCGCGAAAGGCTCTTCGCACCCGGTCACGAAGCGGCTGTGCATGAGCATACCCATCCAGCATTTCGCGCTGGGTCGGGGCGGCAAAGAGCTGCTGTTGCTCGTTCTGCCCATGGATGTCGCCCAGCGCCGGAGCGAGCCGTTTCAAAAACGCCGTCGTCACCGGCCGGTTGGCCACGAAGGCACGAGATTTTCCGCTGGCGGCGATCTCGCGCTCCACGATCAAATCCGCATCGGGTTCAATCTCAATTCCGGCCTCGTCCAGAAGGCCTTTTACCTGGTCTGTCAGATCGACTCCGAAGATGCCGGAGACGCGCGCTTTTGACTCGCCACTGCGGATCATTTCGGTCGAAGCTCTTGCGCCGAGCAGCAGACCGAGTGAGTCGACCACAATCGATTTACCGCTGCCCGTTTCTCCCGTCAAGACATTCAATCCCTGTTGAAAACGGATCCGTGCCTGTTCCACGACGGCATAATTCTCAACTATGAGCTCCAGCAGCATGTGACCGAATTATAAGTGGGAAGAAGGCTCGCTCCATCGGCCTTTCTATAATGAAGGCGAAGTGACGAAAGGACGCGCCGATATTGCCGCTTGTGCCCCTTCTCGCAGATCTTAGCCTGTGGGAAATGTTCCGGAACCTGCGCCCGGTTCCTCTTGCCATCATTGTCATTCTGGTTCTCTTCTCCCTGCTTTCCTGGACGATTGTGTTCTCGATAACTGGTGTCTTCGGTCGCGCCCGCAACCAGAATCGCAGTTTTCTTCGAGCCTTTCGCAAAGCAAATGGTTTGCAGGCCGTCGCGCTTGCCAGTGAACAATTCAGCTCTGCTCCCCTGGTTGCAGTGTTCGATTTCGGTTACGGTGAAGTCGAACGCCAGGTAAAGCAGCGTGGCTCGCTGGTGAACAAAACAGCAGTCGAACGTAGTCTGCAGCTAGGCATCAGTGAGGAAGTAACCAAGCTCGAAGAAAATATGAACTGGCTGGCGACTGTCGCCTCGGTTTCGCCATTTATCGGTCTATTTGGCACCGTCTGGGGCATTATCGATGCCTTCCAAGGTCTGGGGAACGCCGGCAGCGCCAGCCTGCGCGCAGTTGCTCCGGGCATCTCCGAAGCACTGGTAACGACCGCGGTTGGCCTGGCCGCCGCGATTCCCGCAGCGATCTTCTATAACCTGTTCGGTACTCGCATCAAAGAACTAGGAACTCGCATGGAAGACTTTGCCATCGAGTTTCAGAATCTTGCCGAGCGTGACTTTGGCGGCTAGATTCTGGAGTAGTATGGGTGGCCTTTTCATTCAGTGAGGGCGGGGGGCGGCGTGGGCGGCGTTTTGGCGGCCCGCCTACGCTCTCCGAAATCAACATCGTCCCGCTAGTGGATGTCGTCCTGGTATTGCTGATCATATTTATGATTACGGCGAACGTGATGGAGTTCGGCCTAGACATCCAGGTCCCCAGCGTGCGCCGGGTCCAGAACACAGCCCAGGACTTGCCTGTTATCAGCATCACTAAGAATGGCGAATCGTTTCTGAACGACAAACCGATCAACATCAACCTTCTTGCGACCGGGGTGCGAGCGCGTTTCCGGAATGCGACAGCCGTTTACGTTCGCGCCGACAAAGAGACTCCGTGGGATCCGATCGCTCAAATTGTTGCGGAATTAGGCGAAGCGAAGTTCGAGGTCAGGATGGTGACCGCTCCGATAGATACCGCCTCCCGCCAACGGCGTCCCTGATATGGCGCAGCGTGTCGACATTCTTGATGAGCGGGATCGTTTAGGCGTTCCTTTTGTCGGCTCCCTCTTTTTTCATCTATCGATTGCTGCGCTTCTTTTTATGGGCTGGTACTGGATGAATCGAACGCGCGAGACGCTCGGCGACGTCAACCCTGCTGGGGGTCCGGCTTACGCCGTCTCACCAGTCCATAATATTCCGATTCCACAGCGGCAAGCGCCGGCGAACCCCGTAGCGAATGATACGCAGTCTACTGTACCCACCGCGCCGGCAAAGCAGGAAGTGGAAAAGAAACAAGCGCCGCCTCCTAAGGATGCCTTTGAGATTGCGAATAAGGTAAAGCATGAAGCGCCGCGTCCCACCCATCAGCAGCAATACACCCAACCTGCCCCAGAGAATCAGGTCTACAGCCACTCACGCCAGGCGCTGGCAAGCCCGATGTACAGCGCGCAATCCGGCGCCGGGCAGGTTGGTGTCGGGCCCAATACTCCCCTTGGAAACAATCGGCTTGGGTGGTATGCCGAAATCATCCGTGAGCGGATCTCTCAGAACTGGAATACGAACGGTCTTGATCCCCGCTCCCAAAGCACTCCGGCGGTTGTCAGCTTCTACATCATGCGTGACGGCAGCGTGCGCACTCCTCAAGTCATTCAGTCGAGTGGGAGTCCTAACGTCGACAACACTGCATTGAGGGCGGTCTACCAATGTGGCCAGTTGCCTCCCTTGCCGCCCCAAATCACCGAACCGTATATATCGGCCCAATTTACTTTCAACTTACGCTGATGCGAATCTTACTTTCCTGTTTATTGTTCTTTTGCGGCGCAGCCCGATGGCTTACCGCTCAGCAGATTACCGGTCAGATTGAAAAGAACCCGGGCAAACCGCATGTGGCGGTGCCGGACTTCCGTGCGGCTGGCGCTGGAGCGCCCCTGATTGCCACCTTTAACGAAACAGTCGCAAACGACCTGCAGACATCGCCTGTAGTGAATTTTGTTCCAAAAACGCTGTACCCGCTCCAAATCCCCCAACAGCCCTCGGACCTGATTGCGGGTATTGCGCCGCCATCGCGTGGTTCGGTAATCGTGCAGGGTCATCGCCTCACCGATTGGAGCCTTCCTCCTATAGTCACTAACTTTCTCGGAATCGGATATGGCGCTGAGGATCGTGGCATGCTGGTCGTTTTCGGCTGGCTTTATAGCACCGCATCTACCATTCCCAGCCTGCAACAGGCTCAGGTTTTCGGCAAGGTGTATACAGCATCGCTCGATCAGGCCGGCGCCGTTGATGCCGGTCATCGCTTTGCCGCTGACATCCTTGCTCAGTTTGGCGGTAAAAGCCTCGTCGGTACCCGCGTTGTTTTCGTCTCCGACCGTGATCGCGCAGGAAACAAAGAAATCTGGGTGATGAACTGGGACGGCACTGCCCAGCATGCACTGACTCATTACAATTCGCTCTCTACGTTTCCTTCTGCCTCGCCGGACGGCCGTATGGTTGCTTTTACTACGTACGTCGGTGGAACGCCTTCAATCCAGATTTTCTCTCTCGATACAGGGCGCAAGTTACCTTTCTACAACCAGCGAGCTTCCATGAACGCGTTCGTCAGCTTTACTCCCGATTCAAAGCGGATCATTTTTTCTTCCAGCGCAGGCGGCGGTCCCGCTCAGCTCTATATGTCGAACGTAGACGGCAGCGGTTTCCGGCGTGTCACCTCGTCTGGCGCCATTGAAGTAGAAGCGAAAATCAATCCAAAAACCGGGACCGATCTCGTGGACGTCTCGGGCCGCTCCGGTTACCCGCAGATCTATCATATGACTCTCGAAGGCACCGACGTCCAACGCCTAAGCGCCGGCACCGGCGAAGCCACAAATCCTTCCTGGAGTCCAGACGGAGCACACATCGCTTTTGCCTGGACCAAAGGGTTCGAACCTGGCAATTACAACATTTTCGTGATGGATGTCTCTTCCGGCCAGACGACGCAGCTAACTGCTGCCGAAGGCCGCAACGAGAATCCAACGTGGGCGCCTGATGGAGCCCACATTGTGTATGCTTCAAAACGCGGCCGGCAATCTCAGATTTGGGTAATGAACGCAGACGGCACTGGCAAACATCCACTTACACAGATCGGAAGCAATGAAAAGCCAGTTTGGGTTAATGCAGAACAATAGCAGGTTAAAGTAACAAATAGCTTCTAGGAGAAGTTAATCAGAGATATGCATAACCGCAGAGTTTTACTGACGTCAATTTCAGCGCTTCTATTAGTTACCGCCGCGGCCTGTCATAAGAAGACACCGCCCCCTCCACCGCCGCCTCCGCAGGTTCAGACTCCCCCGCCGGCCAACAAGCCGGTGATTGCTTATTTCAGCGCTGAACCGACTACCGTCAGCAGCGGCCAGCCGTCCTCTCTGCGTTGGTCCGTTACAGATGCGACAAATGTTCAGATCGATACGATCGGGCAGGTCAGTCCGAACGGTC
Organism: uncultured Bryobacteraceae bacterium; assembly: GCA_964245395.1. Classification (GTDB taxonomy): domain Bacteria; phylum Acidobacteriota; class Terriglobia; order Bryobacterales; family Bryobacteraceae; genus Bog-105. The sequence goes on along the minus strand of CAXTMN010000065.1, from coordinate 16,252 downwards.
GTCGTGCTGTCTACCCGACCGCGACCACGACTTACCACATGACGGCTACCGGTGCCGGCGGCACTGCCGAAGCTGATGCAACAGTCTCTGTCAGCACGGCTCCTCCACCCGCGGCGCCCTCCAGTCAAAATACGCCAACTGCCGCCCAGATCCTGGCGCAGCAGGTACAGGACGTACACTTTGATTACGACAAAAGCGACGTGCGCCCCGAGGATCAATCCACTCTGCAATCCGACGCTACTGCTTTGAAGCAGATCTTCACGATAGATCCCAACTTCCTGATCACCATTGAAGGTCACTGCGACGAGCGCGGGTCCGCTGAATATAACATCGGTCTTGGGGATCGCCGCGCCTCTGCAACTCGCGACGCCCTGGTTGCGCTCGGCATTCCTGGAGACAAGCTCAAAACCGTCAGCTACGGTAAGGAGCGCCCTCTCTGTACCGACGCAACTGAGGACTGCTACTCGCGAAATCGACGCGCGCACTTTTCTGCGGGGCAGTAAGCAGCAAATCTCTTCCGTAACTCTCTTACACTGAAGACAGTCCTGCAACGGGGACGGACCTAATCCGTCCCTGTTTTATAAGGAGCTTACTGACTGATGAAATATCTGCGCCTTGCCGCTCTTACGCTTGCTCTTTCCACTTCGTCCTTTGCCGTCAACAAAGACCTTGTCGCCCTCCAGCGCGATCTCGAAGCCAAACTCGACGCCATGAACCAGAGTCTCGGTTCGAAAATCGATGTGATGAACGGCATGCTCACTGCCATCCAAAATGACTCTCGTCGCACTGCCGACCAGGTGGCTACCATGCAGGAATCATTAAATGCCTCGGTTACGCGTTCACTTACTCCGGTGAATAACCTGAACACGCACGTCGATGCGATGGGAGATGACGTTCGTTCTCTCCGTGACGCGCTAGCCGATTTGAGTTCCCGATTGGAACGCATGGACGCCAAAATCACCGATGTGAAAAACCAGATGCAAATCATGCAGAACCCACCAACTGCTCCGGGCACCACCCCGTCGCAAGGAGTTCCTCAGAACATCGGTGGAGGGCCGGGTATGTCTGGGCAGCCAGTTGGCGGACCTGGTGCGCCACCGATGGGCATGAGTGCTGAGAAAAGCTACACTGATGCTCGACGCGACCAGCAAACTGGGAATCTGGATCTCGCCTATCAGGAGTATCAGCAGTATCTGACCTACTTCCCCAACACCGAACTTGCTGCCAGCGCGCAGTATTACATGGGCGAAATTGCCTATAACCGCAATGATTTCAAGAGTTCAATCCAGGCGTTTGACGCCGTGTTGGAGCGGTATCCAAAAAACCCAAAAACCGCAGACGCTCACTATATGAAGGGTTTGGCGCTGGCGAAGGGCGGTCAGAGGGCGCAAGCAATCCAGGAACTTCGGGCCTTGGTTCAGACCTACCCCAACACCGAACAAGCGCGGAAAGCATCAGCCGCTTTGCGTGATCCGCACTTATTCCCGACGGCAGGTACAACTGCTCGGCGCGTAAGGTAGAAGAAAAGGCGAAGGTCCAGCGAGCGCGTATCTGATCAGTTACTTAGTCTCAGAATCAACTTGCGTGATAACCCGGCGTAAATCCCGCACGACGCGCTTAGCAAAGTCTGAGTTTTCCAAGCTTTTTGGGTAATCGAATCCATCTACGGGCTGGATCGAAGGATGTAAGTCTTCGGTCATGCCCCAGGGCCGTGATCCTCGCCTGACTAACGCGATGGCTTCTTCCCATGTAAGTTTGCCCATCAACTAACTCTGGCTTCATTGTACGGCTTTCTTGATGCTTTTAGCCGGAAAGCTGAGTATTTCTCGTACTACAAGCTCTACCGTCAGTTCCAACTGGCTTCGATACTCGCTACTTCGCTCACCGAAGCGGACCCAGAAAGGCTCGGCTAAGTTCGAGCTGATCGTCATTACCATTACGGGCAGCTGGTCATTAGTGCCGAATATGGGAAGCGCAATCAGTGACCGCCAGTTGCGGAGGCCTTTACTAGCGTAGAACTGCTTCATTTCGGGCGTAAAGTTCTGGTCAGCGACATCGGGGTTGTCCAAAACTTCGAACCGCTTGCCCTGTGAGAACGCAATTCCGGCCACTCCCTGCGGCTTTCCCTGAGAGATTCGCAGCCGGAAGTCATTGGCGTAAGTTTTAGCTTCTCGAGCGCTAAACTCATGCCGCGTATCTGAGTAAGTAGCAATTTCACTGATTGTAATCGGTCCAAACAGCGAGGCATGTACAGTTTCGTTCTGTGGAACAGCGAAACTCTCTCGAATTACTGCAAGCAATTGGTGCATGGCCTGCCGGGCCCTGATCTGCCACTTATCTGAAAAAACTACTTCAGAGGGCATACGCTGGCGCAGCCAATCCAGAGCTTCAGCCATCCAGGGAAGCGGAGCGTTAGGATTGTCAGGCAGACCGAACTTCAGCTCTCGCAGCATTCTTGGTATCTCGCCGTAATTCTGTATGTAGATCAGGCGAACGCCGCGGCTGGCCCAATGCAGCATTTGGTACGTATCGAGTAGCTCGCGCCCATGCCCGCGCAGGACTGCGTATATCTCGGTCGAATCGGTTATCCGGTTGCGAGATCTTAAATAAAGATGGCGGCGTAAGTTGACGTCGGCAAGGCTCATTCCGAGAATCAGCACAGCACCGCCCGAAGTCAAAGCGTAATCAAGGATCTGATTTGGCCGCTGGGCCTGTCTGCTGAATAATTCAAAGTATTGCGATTCGGTCAGTACGAAGGAGCCGCCACAGATTCCGTCCGGATCAATCCACCCATGGACGTGGTAGACCTTTTCCGGATTCGGCTCTGTTCCAGGTGGCGGCGCATTGGCGGACCGGTACGGAGTTAGGTCTGGATCATTCGAAGCTCCGCCTTTACTCTGGTACCGTGCCAGCTCCAGCAGGGGATCGAAATTTGTCGTAAACAGCGTCGCCCGGTCCATTGCGGCAAGCTGGCGGTGCACAGCCTTCAGAGGTAAATCCGCGAAACTGCGTCCATAGTAGAGAAGATTGCGCAGGTCTTCGAAGAAATTTTCGCGCGTGCCCGAGTTCCAGACGAAGTCAGCCGCGGCTTCTCGCCCAATAGCCTCATACAGGTCGGCAACGAGTGCATCCAGGTGCTCTTGAATCAGGGGCCGAGCCTTCACGTCCCGGCTGAGATCCTCTTCGATATACCTGCGCAACAGGCCTCGGTTCAACTCTCCCCAACTCGGAAAATTGGAACCGACGGAAAGCCCTGCGCCCGCCAGAATGCGTAAATTGCCCTGCCGGTAATGCTTGTTCAATCGCCGGCAGTACTCCGGCCACGGATCTTTGTGCCCGGACACCCGATGAGGGTACCATGCAGGAACCGAGAGCGAGGTGACAAGGGCGGCCTATGGCACGAGCAGCGATCAAAGTGGAAGAGGCGGAAAAAATTATCACGCAGACCGAAGCTGGATGCAGAACTAGACGTGCACTATTGGTCACGCAAGACTCGTACCGGATCCACCTGCGAGGCGCGAACCGCTGGAAGGCTAGCGGCGAGAGAGGCAAAGCCCAGGATGAGAGCCACGCTCACGCCAATGGCGAGAGGATCGGAAGCACTCGTCTCGTAGAGCATGCTCTGTAAGCTGCGGCTTCCTGCCCACGCAAGCAGCAATCCGAGAACGACGCCACCAGCAACCGGGGGGATAGCGCCGACGAGAACGAGGCGCACCAGACTGGCTTTGGCCGCCCCCACTGCCGCACGAATCCCGAACTCCTGGATTCGCAGGGAAACAGAATAGGCCAGGACTCCGTAAATGCCCAGCACTGCAAGGAAAAGCGCAGCGGCCCCGAACGCGCCCAGAAGTACAGTTTGAAAACGCTCCACGGCAACCGATTCACTCACTTGTGAATCGAGTGACCTGACAGTTGGAATCGCGATTTCAGGATCAACGTGCCACAGGCTTGTGCGAATCGCCTGTGCAAGCGATCCGGCATCTAGTGAATTCCGCAGGAGAAATACCGGGGCAAATGGAGGGTAATCCCAGTAAGGGAGATAAAAGACCGCTCCATTCTGTTTCAGGTTGTTGATACGCGCGTCTGCCGCGACGCCAACCACGGTATAGTTGCGGCCCCAATGCTTGAAAGTGCGCCCGATCAGATTCTCCTCCGGCCAAACCGCTCTTGCCGTTTTCTCTGACAGAATCGCCACTCGTGGATTTGTCCGATCACGAATGCTAAAGTCACGCCCGGACAAAAGCGGAATCTGCATAGTGGACAGATACCCTGGGCTGATCAGGCGAAGATTGGCGAGCGGTACTTGCGTCTCGGGCAACGGATGATCGGGCCGCACCAGACCATCAATGCTTGTCTCACCCGTCAACGGCATCACACTTGTAACGGCGGCTGCCTGAGATCCGGGCAGGGTGCGCAAAGACTCCAAGGCTCCAGCGATCGCTTTGTCTCGTGCAAGGCTGCCCGGGTCACTGCCAGGATTGTCCGGCAAGACACCGCCATCCGAATATTGCTGCGCAAATAGATTGGCTTCAGCGACAACAATTTTGCCGGTTTTGAAATTGCGATTTTCCGTAAGTACTCGCGAGAAACTCCGGCCAACAAGACCGGTCAGGATCAGCAGAACAACGGTCAAAGCGACTTCGACGGTGACCAGCGCATTCCGTGTGCGTAGAGCGTGACGACTGCCTGCTGCTCGTGCTGTGTTCGCCTGGAGCGCCGCCTGCGGATCGATGCGCCAGAAGCGAAGCGCCGGCAGAAATCCAAACCCGAGAACGGTGATGACTGAAACGCTTCCAGCAAGCAACAGCAGAGGCCAACTCAGATGCAGCTCATTCAAGCGAGGCAGAGTGGCGGGGGCGATGGCACGAAAAGCATCCAGACCGAAGGAGGCAAGAACAACCCCGCCCATGCTGCCAGCCAGTGCGAGCAAAGCGCTTTCCGCCAAAGCCGTTTGGATCAGCCGCCGCTTCCCGGCGCCGAGCGCAGAACGCAAGGCCATCTCGCCATCTCGCGCCACAGCCCGGGCTAGTTGCAGGCCGGCCAGATTGACACAGGCAATGAGAAGTACGCCAGTGACCGCGGCCATTAACAGCCACAAATCCTTATCCACCTGTCCGGTGACTTCGACGGAGAGCGGCTGGACGATCACTCCCAGATGGGCCTCTATGTGGCCGGCGGCAACACTGGCTTTCTCCAGGTGATCCAGCTCGTCCTGCGCCTGACGTACCGTTACACCTGGATGCAACCGCGCAACTACCAGATAATTGAACTCGCTTGCATCGGCGGTGAGATCATCAGGAGCTGGCACAAGCGGTTGAAAGGCTTCGTACCGGACAGTTGAGCCCGACTTGGCGCCTCCCGCCATCTCGGAGACAGTCGGGAACCGAAACTCCTTCGGCAGAACACCGACAACCACGTTCGGCTCTCCTCCATTGCGCACGGTCTTGCCCATCACTGAAAGATCTCCATGAAACAGGCGTTGCCAGGCTGGCCAGGAGAGAATAATAGCGTTATTGCTGCCCTTCTGGCACTCCTGCGGCAGAAATGCCCGGCCCAAAGAAGGCTGGACACCGAGAACGCTGAAGAAATTGGAAGAGACGCGCAACCCGTGTACGATTTCGGGATGACTCGAATTCACTGATAGACTGAAGCCGGTGTTCTGCAAAATGGTGGCATCGGCAACCGTCTGCGATTTTGCTTTTAACAACAAATAATGTTTGTAATTATCCGGCAGCACCGGAAGCGTCTTGCTGATCTCCCGCTCCGTCTCGCGCCAGACTACGAGCCGCCCCGGATCGCGAAACGCATAGGGCTCGAGGAGCACCGAATTGACGACGCTGAACACAGCGGTAACGGCGCCGATGCTGAGCGCCAGGGTCAGAATGGCCGTCCCGGAAAAACCAGGAGACTTCAGCAGTTGGCGCAAGGCGTAACGGAGGTCTGCGAAAAAGTTGAGCATAACTCGCCCTGAATGGAGCATTTGGCTGACCGATCGCTATCAGCTCAAAGCATTGAAACTCGGGGCAAAGGCGCGTCTGGTTTTTACGCGTTTTTGTTTCAGATCTGGCGCAGCGGTGTTCAGAAGCGGGACGCTTTAACTACCTGGAAGGCTTACAGGCCGGGACTGGAGCCGGAAGCGGATGCAGCGGCCGAGCGATGTTCCCCAGAGGGATGGGTACGCTCATCATATTTTCCGAATATCATCTTACCGGCAGTTGTCTGCAAGACGCTAGTAACCGTAACATCGACAGTCTTCGAGATGAAACGCCGCGCATTGTCGACTACCACCATGGTGCCGTCGTCTAGATAAGCCACGCCTTGGTTGTATTCCTTCCCTTCCTTAAGAATGAACACGCGCATGATTTCGCCAGGCAGCACAACGGGTCGCATCGCATTTGCCAGTTCATTGATGTTAAGAATGTCAAGTCCCTGCACATGCGCGAGCTTATTCAGATTAAAGTCGTTCGTCATGATTTTGGCTTGGCGAAGTTTGGCCAATTCGATGAGTTTGAGGTCGACTTCGCGGACGGACGGGAAATCTTGTCCAGAAAGTTCAATGGAGATGCCTGGAGTTTTTTGCAGTCTCTGCACAATATCCAACCCGCGACGCCCCCGATTGCGCTTTGCTGAATCGGATGAATCGGCGATCAACTGCAACTCGTGAAGAACAAACTGGGGGACTGTCAGCGCACCATCGAGAAAACCGGTTTCTGCGATGTCGGCAATCCGCCCGTCGATGAGGACGCTGGTGTCGAGAATTTTGGTGGTCGAAGCGGTTGAACTTCCTTTTGCAAAAAGCCCAAAGGAGTTCAGGTCTAAAAGATCCGATTTGGCAGTTCCGACCAGCAATCCCACAAATCCGCCCAAGTAAGGAACTAACAATCGAAAAAACTGAGCAGTAGAACTACCTACGAGAGCTGCAGGATTTAGAAGAAGAACAAATAAAACGCCGAGCACGCCACCGAGCAAAGCGCCTAAACAAGCGCCGACC
>CAXTMN010000065.1:0-9251 GCA_964245395.1 uncultured Bryobacteraceae bacterium | reverse complement strand
GACCAGCACGGAGAGCCGAGCACTCTGCATGCGAAATTCGAGTAAATTAACAGCAATACCGGCGAGAGAGCCAACCAGCGCTCCAAAAGCCGGAGACCAGCCAAACGGCCGAAAGACTGCTGACAAGGCCGCGGTGAATACAACAAATCCGGCACGAATCAGAAGCCTTTCCCAATTAGGGTGAGACAAGCTTCACGATCTCCTGAGGGTTTTTGGAAGAGATTACAAATCGCGTAGCACAGAACGAAAAGCAAACAATTGCGAAGAGTGTAACACTCAAACTATCCGCCAATCGCAGTAAACACTGGCAGCGCGTGCATGCCAGGCGTGAACGGGTCGGCTTGACTGCTGTGTGAGGCGAGATACAACTATAGTGCCTTGGCGAGCTCTTCGGCAAAAGCGCTTTGCCGACCGCCCTGACTCGGACGCCGCGCACTGTTGCTAGGGGGCCGAGCGGTACGAACAGGGCCGTTGGCAGCAGCAGGCTGTACTCCGACCGGGCGCTTACTCCGATCGACCGGGGGAGCGGATTTGACTATGCCCTTTCCCGATCGGGGAGGTTGCGCAGGATTGGCGCGAAGAAGACGGTCCTCAAGCGGTGCACGATCAAACCGGCGGATGATGGAGTTCATCTCTTCCTGATTTGGTGCCTCGATGAAAGCGAAGCCCTTAGACTCTTGTGTTTCCGGGTTACGGATGACTTTGACGTCATCGGCAACCAGATTTTCAGACGCAAGCCACGATTTGATATCGTCCTTGGTCACCCATGTCGGGAGATTTCCGAGGAAAACGGTAAAGCTCATTAATTTTAAATTTTTTGCTCCGAGGGAAGTGTACGAGGTGAACCTCGCGAGATCAATTTCATCCCGGAGGTTAGTAGTATGCTAACACAGCCTGTCCAAACAGGTAAACATCAAATTGTGCTTAATCCCTTGTAAGGCAAAGGTTATTCCTCTTTCCAGATGCTTGTGACTGAAGATTTGACGCGCCGGATTTCGCCATCTCGCGCCGCCATTTTTGAGGCACTTGAGGCCGTTGAGGAGGGCGCTTACGCCTCGGACTTCCTCCGTGAGCGCAGCCAATCACTCAATAGCCGGGACGCCGGCCTGGCCAGCCAGGTGGTTTTCGGAACTCTTCGGTTTCAGGGGCAACTCGACTACCTCATCGAACTCTACTCCGGGCACCCGGCGACAAAGTTTGATCGCGCAGTGGTGTTGGCTTTAAGAAGCGCTATCTTTCAGCTTCGCTATCTGCAGCGGGTGCCGCCTCATGCCGCTGTCCATGAAGCGGTGGAATACGTGAAGATCCGGAAGCGAGCGGCTGCTGGTTTAACTAATGCCGTTCTGCGCAAGGTAAATCGCGACCCTGTTGCCTGGCCCGCTCCCGCCATAGAATTCTCGTGCCCGTCGTGGCTGCTGGAGCACTGGAGGCAGCACTTTGGCGCGGATCTCGCAACGGGCATTGCGGATCAGGCTGTAATAGAACCGTCTGCCTACATTCGTGTTGCGCCCGGCCGAGAACCGCCGCCCGGCACAGACCTGCTGCCTACGGACGTTCCAGGGTGCTTTCGGCTTCTCTCGGCAACCGTCACCGGCCAACGCCTCCATGACATCAGCTCACAAGCAATCCTGCCGCTTCTCGATCTCCGGCCCGGGCACAGCTACCTTGATCTCTGCGCGGCCCCGGGCAACAAAACGCTTCAGGCTCTCGAAAGCGGGCCACGGTTCGCTCTGGCCTGTGACGTCAGCCCTCGACGAATTGCCGCTGTTCCACCGGTCTGCCCCCGCGTGGTGCTGGATGCGACCCAGCCCCTGCCGTTTGGCGGTAAATTCGATCGCATTTTTCTCGACGCACCTTGTTCCGGAACCGGCACCCTCTCTCGCAACCCCGAAATCAAGTGGCGCGTCACAGAACCGGACCTGTTTCGCTTCCACGACAAGCAGAGCGCAATGGTCAGGGAAGCGATCCGGCATCTTGCGCCCGGCGGCAGGTTACTCTACGCCACCTGTTCGCTGGAACGCGAAGAGAATGAGGCGGTGCTTGAAAGGACTTTGTCTGAGAACGCGGAAGTCGAATGCGAGACGCAGTTGTGGAGAATCCCGGGCAGAGACGAAGGTGATGGGTTTTTCGCGGCACTCCTGCGCTTTCGCAGCAGACACCAGCTATGACCACGGCTGTCACACCGCTTGTCTTGAACCCCGGATCCGCGTGTTACGATCAGAAAGTTTCCAACTTCAGAAGCAATTAGCTAGTGGTTCAGATCGTTCCATCCATTTTGGCTGCAGATTTCACTCGTCTTGGCGAGGATGTGCGGCGAGTTGAAGAGGCCGGTATCCAGATGATTCACGTGGACATCATGGACGGTCACTTCGTCCCTAACTTCACCATGGGGCCGCCCGTTACCGAATCGCTGCGCAAGTGCACCCGGCTGAAGCTCGACCACCATCTGATGATTGAAGATCCCGATACCTACGCTCCTATCTTCATCAAGGCGGGTGCCGACTGTATCAGCGTTCACTTTGAAGCCTGCCGCAATCTCGATCGAACCTTGCATATGGTTCAGGATCTGGGCGCTCGAGCGGGCGTCGTAATCAACCCAGCCACTCCGGTCTTGTTGCTTCAGGATGTATTGGGGATCGTCGATTACGTCCTGGTGATGAGTGTCAACCCCGGCTATGGCGGCCAGAAGTTTATTCCCCATAGTCTCGACAAGGTTCGTCAACTGTGTCATCAACGGGCAGAACGGCAGTTGAACTTTCAAATCGAAATCGATGGCGGAGTAGGACCCGAGAACATTGCCGAGGTCGCCCGAGCGGGTGTCGACTGGGTGGTGGCGGGCTCGTCCGTTTTCCATGCACCACAACCTGCGGAGGCCGTCCGCACTATGCAGCGTCTGGCTGACGAAACCATGACGGTCAAGGTCTAATTCTATGGTCTTATTCAAGTCTCTGCCTGGGCGATCACTTCCTTTTCTGCTGTCGCTAGGGCTCCTCGCATCGTGCATTCATAAGAAGTACGACACCCCAATCACCAAGAACACCCAACAGCCGGACAAGGTGTTGTTTGACCAGGCCGTGAAGGATATCGAGCATGGCCGCTATGAGGTCGCCCGCATCTCTCTTCAGACACTGATGAACACCTACGAATCCAGCGAATTTATGGCCAAGGCAAAACTCGCCATTGCCGATAGCTGGTACCGGGAAGGCGGTTCGAGCGGCATGGCTCAGGCCGAAGCCGAGTATAAAGACTTCATCCTTTTCTATCCGCAAATGGAAGAGTCAGCCGAGGCGCAGAATCGCGTCTGCGAAATTCACTACAAGCAAATGGAAGGTAGCGACCGCGACTGGAGTCAGACATTGCGTGCCGAGACAGAGTGCCGGCAGCTGCTGGTTCAATTCCCTAACAGCAAGTTTGCGCCGCAAGCGACTGATCGCTTGCGTAAAATTCAGGAGAGCCTTGCTGCACACGAGTTCGTGGTCGGAAATTTTTATTGGAAGCGAGAGATGAACCCGGCAGCAGCTAACCGCTTAGAAGCGCTGGTCGATCAATATCCGTTATTCAGTCTTTCAGGTGAGGCATTGTATGAAGCGGGAGATTCCTACTCAAAAATGGGACCTCGCTTCCGGAAGCAGGCCGGCGATATGTTCTCCCGGCTGGTTCGTGAGTATCCGTTAAGCGCTCGTAACAAGGAAGCAAAAGTGCGCCTTGAAGACCTGGAAGTTCCGGTTCCAGCGGCTGACCCGGCTGCTTTAGCACGAGCTAAATATGAACAGGAGAATTATCACCGGGCCGGCTTGATGGCTCGGGCGACAGGCCTAATGAAGGGAGGTCCTGATGTGGCCCACGCAGCAACTGCAGGCGCGCCCACAATGACCTCGCCGAAAGTAACTATCCCTGCCAGCATTCCCGTAGCGAACAATGATAATTCGAGCACCGCTGGGCGTGGAACCAGTACGGGCACGGACGTAAGTGCTACAACCGTGGGTGCTGATAGCGCTCTCGATAAGAGCCCCGACGCGCGAACTACCACCGCAACCGGGGATGCTGGAAGCACGCCAGCGGCGGGGACCGCGGCCGCCAGTAACACCCCTGTTCAACCCCTTCCTACTAACCGCGATAAAGAACTGCGTCAGTATCGTGAGAAACAGCAAAAGAAGCAGGACAAACTGAACAAGAAGAAAAAGAAGACGCAAGACGGCCAGGTTACGTCCGATCCGAACGGCCAAGGGGCCCCGGTTGCCACAACGCCCGACACTGCGGGAGCGACAAATACTCCTGTCGGTACTGCGCCCAATGTAACCGTCCCATCAGGCAGCACCCCCAAGCAGCCGCCTGCATCTCAGCCCCAACCGCCGCAGCCGCAATGAGCCGGATTCTGCTTGCGGATGACAGTCCGCAGGCATTGCGGCTCGCCGAACAAATCTTGACCTCTCAAGGTATCGAGGTCGTCAGTGTGACTGACGGTGCAACTGCTCTCCGCCGCCTCCATGATGTCCGGCCGGACATTCTGATTACAGATGTTTACCTTCCTTCCAGGAGCGGTTTCGATCTGGCGCGCTTCGTCCGCTCACAACCGGAACACCGCCGGGTGCGGGTTATCTTCGCCGCCGCTCCTGTCGACGAATTTAACGAGCAGGATGCAAAGAATGCGGGCGCCGACATCATCTTGCGCAAGCCTTTTGAAGCATCGGCCCTGCTTGCGGCTGTGGAGCAGCTAAGACCGCTGACCTTCCCCGAACCGAATACTGAGACAGCCCCTAAAAATGCTCTGGACCGCAACAGCATTCGCGCCGCCGTCACTCTGGCGCTCGAAACCGCTATGCCCACCCTGATTGAAGAGCTAACTGACCGCGTTCTCCTGGCTCTTTCCCATCCCACTTGACGCTGGGTACCAGGAACGGCCGCTCAGGAGAGCATTCATCGGAACAGCTCAGTGACTTCGGGCTCCGAAACAATACAGTCTCGAACTGTGATCGACACTGTAGACCTTGCCGGCATCTATGGCCAGCCCGCCGAAGTGATTCCACGTCTTCATCGCGTCCCCGCTCTGGTAGAGCAGCTTGCCCGTTTTTGCGTCAAGCGCGTTGAGCACAGCGACATGAGTGCCTGCCGCTCGTTCGTCCGTTGTCAGCAGATTATCCTTCCATTCCTGGTCGTTCTTGAAGTTCGTCTTGCCCAGGAGCTTGTCCTGGCGGGGGTTCTCACCCGTCGCAACCACAAACACGATTCCGTTGGCAACGGCTGGTGCATCGGGAAGGTTTATATCTGGCGATACCCATGCGAGCTTGAGACAGGGTACGTTTCCTTTGTCCGTTTCGACCCGGAACGCAATCACCGAGCCGTGTGGCGTAGCGCCGTTCGTTCGAGTCGATTTTGCCAAAGACTTTGAAGTCTCCCCCCAAAGTGTTACGTAAATCCAAGGCTGGCCGTCTTCGTCTTTCCAGAGAGCGGGCGCTCCCCAGATGCCCTTCTCTTCCAGCACTTTCCCTTCATTCCCGAGCTGTGGTGAAAGAGACAGGGGAGTTTGGTGGTCTTTGTCTCCTAGCAAATCGGCGTCCAGCAGATACACAACCGACTCTTTCCCGCCTCCAACGATCAAATGAAAATTCCGGTACGCAAACCACAGGTGCCCGCCTGATGGAAGATCTAAATCTTTTTTGTTCACCTCGTTCCAATTCAAAGGGCTGAAGTAATCGACGATGTTCAGCGCCGGAGTAGATGCGGCAAGGAAGGTGCTGCCAAAGTCTCCGTTGGGCGGATTGAAGGCGCCATCGCCCGTGGTCGTGTAGAGCATTCCGTTTTGCCCGATAGCGGTACCACCCCTGGCCCACATACCTCCGCCGGACCCGTTTCGAACCAACATCTCGTAACCGGAATGATGGGTAGGGTTGTCCACCTCCATGGAGTAAATTCCGGATCGGTCGCCGCCGCAGCCTTGTGAGGTAGTCGTATAAATAAAGCCATTGTTCAGGTTCAGACTCCACGGTTTCGAAAAGGGAGGTACAAACTGATATGGACCGAACTTTATGCTGCCTGTGCCCAGATCCAAACCGAATAACCTGCCGTCATAGGCCAGGGCAAAGATCATGTTTTGACGCCGGTCAATGACCGGCGTTGCGTTCAGAGAATTAGGACACAGATAGAACGATTCGGCCTTTGCCGTGACAAAGCTCTGAAAGGTGCGCTGCCAGACAACTGTTCCCGCTGACGCATCCACCGCGAAAAGATGGTTTGAACTTCCGGCGACGTACACCAGAGTTTTTATGCCTGAAGGTGTCAAAACGTCTTGCGCCACAACCGGCGCGGTCAGCGCACTGAGTGCCAGCGGTAGATTCTCCAGCTGGACGGACCACTTCAGCTCCAGATCCTTCACGTTGTCAACGTTCAGTTTCGTTTCTTCTTGAGACCAGCCGGAGCGCTGAGGGTCATGGCCGAAAGTAAGCCAGTCTGCGTCGAGCGAGTAGCTCGAGATCATAAAGAGACCAACACAAAGGGTCCGCGAAATACCGTTGCTCATCTTCATTCGTCCACCGAACATTCAACCCGCCTCAAGGCTGGCGAATCTTGGTTAGGCATATGCCTCGTTTACGATCTTTCTTATATACATAAGATTGCGCGTCAGATCCGCATCCATGCTCCCCGGATGCGCGTCGGTTTCGAGATTCGCCCAGCCGCTCCATCCAATGTCTTTAATGGCCTTAATTACGGGTGTGAACTGAATCGCTCCTTCCCCGAGATAGTGCGGGTTGTCCTTGAAGTGGAACTGACAGATTCGCTGCTTGCCCAGCCAGCGGATTTCTTTCACGACGTCAAACCCTCCCTGCGTAGAATTTCCGACATCGTAGTAGACGAGCACGGCTCTCGAACGGGAGCGTTCCATGATGCGCACGTTGTCCTCGGCAGAGATCGTGTCTTCTAAACCAAGAATTACCCCAGCTTTTTCCGCCTCTGGTCCAAGCTCGCGGAGTGCGTCACCAACGTAATCCATTTCCAGACGACTTTTCAGAGCCCAGGGTCCGAAGAAAGGGATCAGGATGACCTTCACTCCAAGCTGTTTTGTTAGCCGGATGGCATCGCTTACCCATTTCGGCGCAAGCGGATCACTTTTGAGACCGTTATCGTGGAGCCGGTCCAGGCACGTTCCGTCCAGGGATACGTGATTTTGCCCGGCGGATGTTCGATAGCGTGCAATCACCTCGGCATTGTCAAGCGGCATCTTGCCGTTGACTATACTCCGACCGAGGGAAATCTGTACGCCTTGAAACCCGAGCCGAGCGGCCTGGGCGACGGCCTCTATATCGGCAGTAAGGTTTAAATTCCAATCCGTGACGCCGATGCGCAACGGAATGCTCTTCGCTTGAACATCCCGGAAGACCTGCGGGAGGGTGGCAGCGGTCTGCAAGAACCTTCGTCGAGTGGTTATCATCTTTGCTTGACTCTGGAAGCTATAGCATACGTCGCGTTTGAATGTTCACCACAGAAATATATAAATTGGGCGCAACTACACCTCCCGTTGGCTACCTTCAAGAGCGGTTGAAGCCACCCGTTTCCGCTTACTCCTTCACGTGCGTTTGTAGGCCCGAAAAGAACGGCGACTTGTTGCTTACTCGTCTGAATGGCTCGCCTGTTGTCTCTCGTCTTGGGTCTACACTCTCCGTCTACTATGTAGAGAGCAGATTCCATGCCCGAAAACAGCTTTGATATTGCCTCGAAAATTGACTTGACTGAAGTTCTGAATGCGGTCCAGCAGACCACTAAAGAGATCGGAACCCGCTATGACCTGAAGGACAGCAAGTCTTCAGTCGAACTGAACGAAAAAGATCACAAGCTCCTGCTTGCGAGCTCTGATGAATACAAGCTGAAAGCCGTGGTCGAGATCCTCGGGCAAAAGCTGGTGAAACGGAATGTTCCTCTGAAAGGATTGGAGTACGGAACGATAAACTCCGCGTCAGGTGGCAGCGTGCGCCAGGAGATTACCCTTCAGAACGGGATTTCAACTGAAAAGGCTAAAGACATTGTCAAGCTGATCAAAGAGAGCAAGCTGAAGGTGCAGGCCACGATTCAGAGTGACGTGGTGCGTGTCAGCGGGAAGGATCGCGACACGCTGCAACAGGCGATTGCCTTATTGCGCGGAAAAGATTTCGGGATCGACATGCAGTTCATCAATTTTCGGACTACGTAAGTGCCCCGGCGCATGGAGAGTTTATTCCTGGCGGGTCCAGCCGGCCGCCTGGAAGCACTGCTCGAAGAACCCGAAGACGATACTCCAGCAGAAGCTGCATTAGTCTGCCATCCCCATCCGAAAGGGGGTGGCACCATGCACAACAAAGTTGTGTATCGCCTAGCCCGCGGGCTGGGCAAAGCTGGCTGTGTCGTCCTGCGCTTTAACTACCGCGGAGTCAATCTGAGTGAGGGCGAATACGACGAAGGACGTGGTGAGGTGGAAGATGCACAAGCAGCGCTCCAACAGTTGCAGATCCGCTACCCCAGATTGCCCGTCATCGTGGCCGGGTTTTCCTTTGGATCGCGCATAGCGCTGCGGCTTTCCAGTCGCGCTCCCATCGGACGGGTCATTGCTGCCGGATTTCCCACCACCATTCCTGATCGTGATTATGTCTACGAGGTGACCGTCCCTAAATACTTTATTCACAGCACGCACGACCAGTTCGGCCCACAGCCGGAATTTTCCGCCTTTTACGAGTCCTTGCCCGAACCGAAACACCTGGACTGGATCGCAGCAGCCGATCACTTTTTCCGTGACGCCCTGGATCCCTTCGAAGCTGCTGTGGAGCGCATCGGCCGTCAACGGTCCGAGTGCACAAACTTTCCCGAGTGACTTCGCATGACCTGGTATCGCGTCAGCGTGATGTGCTGCGAGACCAGATATTCGCGTACTCGGGAAGATGTCAGAGCTTCTAACTCGAGCAGGCGGGCCGCCTTCAACCTGGTGGCAGCGCTCTGCAACTCGGGACCAGCGTAACCGGGATGGCACATGAACTCCGTCAGCCCCTCTGGTAAAAGCGAAAGTGCCGTTAAGAGCGTCTGCTCGGTCAAAGTTCCCGTCAATCGATAACCGAGAAAGTTGTCCGTCATTCGTACTCCGCGGCGTCTGGCCATACCGCGATAGATCGGATCGGCAAGATCGCAAGGAATACGTGCAAACGGCGCCGTCCTGTCGAGCGGTAAACGCACAAACGGAATCCCGAACTCCTGAGCGAGACGGACCACCACCCGAAATATCCCTGGCCAGA
>CAXTMN010000064.1:26572-26923 GCA_964245395.1 uncultured Bryobacteraceae bacterium | reverse complement strand
GCCTCGAACGTGCAAAAGTATGACAACCGGAACGACTCCGCTAGCCTGTAACTTGTCCAGCAATCCATTCCCGCCGCCAGGCGTCCAAACAGCTCCACGCTCCCGAGTCCTCCTCGTCGGTCTCACCATGGCGCTTTCCGCCTTCCTGCTTTTCTTCCTGGAGCCGCTCGTCGCCAAGCGAATCCTCCCCTGGTTTGGCGGTTCCTCCGCTGTCTGGTCAACTTGTCTGGTCTTTTATCAATCGGCTTTGCTGCTCGGCTACCTTTATGCTCGTTTGCTGACCCCCTTCACCATGCGTCTTCAAGCCGCCGTTCACTCGCTGCTGTTATGCGCTCCAGTCGTTTTGCTGCC
>CAXTMN010000064.1:26282-26562 GCA_964245395.1 uncultured Bryobacteraceae bacterium | reverse complement strand
GCCCATTGGTCCCGGTCTGCGTTGGAAGCCGGACCATTCACATCATCCGTCCCTCCTCATTCTCACTACGCTCACCGCGAGTGTTGGTCTGCCCTTTGTCCTGCTCTCGGCCACCACCCCTCTGCTCCAAGATTGGCTCAGCCGCAGCGGTTATCAAACACCCTACCGCCTGTTCTCTATTTCCAACTGCGCCTCCCTTGCCGCTTTGCTTTCATACCCGTTTCTGATCGAGCCTGTTCTCGATATCACACACCAGCAATGGACCTGGTCAGCCCTTTAC
>CAXTMN010000064.1:0-26272 GCA_964245395.1 uncultured Bryobacteraceae bacterium | reverse complement strand
CGGCTTTGCTGTCCTATGCACTGTCTTGGCTTGGGTCCCCATCACCGGCGCGCACCCTTTCAGTCCCGCCTTGTCCCAGCCGCTTGATCGCCAGTGGATCTTACCGACGCGCAAGGCAGCTTGGTTCGCACTCTCGGCTTGCAGCTCTACTCTTCTTCTCGCGGTTACGAATCACATCGACGAAAATGTTGCCGCTGTTCCTCTCCTCTGGATTGCCCCACTTGCGATTTATCTGATTACCTTCATCCTCAGTTTCAGCGGCCGTCGTGTGTATCACCGGTCTCTGTTCCTGCGCCTGCTTGCCTTTGCACTCGGCATCCTCGGGTACGCCATCTACAACGTGAATGCCATCGAAGCGGTTCAGATCAGCCTGCCCATCTTTTTGTCTGGCCTGTTTATTTGCTGCATGTTCTGCCATGGCGAACTGTACCGGCTTCGCCCCGATGCGTCAGATCTCACCAGCTTCTATCTGGTAGTTGCGGCGGGCGGTGCGTGCGGGGCTGTGTTTGTCGGTTTAGTTGCTCCCACAGTTTTCAGCGGTATCTACGAACTGCCTCTCGTGCTTGCTCTCACAGCGGCAGTGGCGACACTGCTGATCTGGGAAGAAGGTCAGTGGACCATCCGCGTTCTCTGGCTTGCCGTTACCGCTTTGATGTTAGTGGTGCTCAGCGCGAATGTAAGTGCCTATCACGAAAACTCCATCGCTTTACGACGCAGCTTTTATGGTTCTCTCCGGGTCACGCAGTCTCCCCATGCTGGTCCCGAACTCATGCGCACGCTCTTCCACGGAACCATCGAGCACGGTGCTCAATACCTTTCCCTGCCCTTCCGGTTGCACCCAACCACTTACTATGCGCCTGATTCCGGCATCGGCATTCTGCTCCGCGAGTGCTATCAAAGCCCTAAGCAAGTCGGCATCGTTGGCCTCGGCGTAGGCACTCTCGCCGCTTATGGTCAGAAGGGCGACCGCTTCCGCTTTTATGAGATCAACAATCAGGTCATCGACATTTCGCAAGGTCTCTTCTATTACCTGCGCGAGACCTCAGCCGCGGTGGACATTGTAGAGGGTGATGCCCGGCTCTCGCTTGATCACGACGCTGCCCCGCTCTTCGATGTCCTGGTACTTGATGCCTTCTCGGGAGATGCCATTCCTGTGCACCTCCTCACCCGAGAGGCGCTTACACTGTATCTGCGTCACTTGAAGCCTGGCGGAACGGTCGCTTTCCACGTTTCGAACGACTTCCTGGATCTCTCGCCCGTGGTCGCCGCCCAGGCGGATCAGGCCGGCCTTCGTTCTGTGCTCGTGAGAAATCACCAAAATCTCGACGATCAGGTTCTTGCCGCAGATTGGGTGCTCGTCACCAACAATCCCGATGTACTCGAGAATTCCACGGTGAAGCTACATTCCCTCCCGATTTCGCCCCGCCCCGGCCTCCGTCTCTGGACCGACGATTACAACAACCTCCTGCAAATCCTGAAAACTCCTCAGCTCCGTTAGTTCCCTCCCGGGGCGTTCTACAATCTCAATAAGGTAATAAACTCACATGCGAAACCTCGTTTCTGCTTCCGTCCTCGCCATCTCTCTTTGTGTGGCTCCTGCCTTCTCCCAGGGCTCGCAAAGCGTTCGCGATGCTCAGCAGGCCCTGAAGGACAAGGGCTTCGATCCGGGCCCTGTTGATGGCGTTCGTGGAGCCAAAACTCGCGCCGCTGTGCGCGCCTATCAAACAAAGCAGAATCTCAACGCTGACGGCCGACTCGGCCCCAAGACCCTCGACAGCTTGGGGGTCCAGCACAGCGGCGCCAAAACTGAAATGAAGATGTCCGGCGAACAAGTCAAAAATGGTTACACCAAGGGCGCATCAGACATCGGTACTGGCGGAAAAGAACTCGGCAGCGACGTCAAAGGCGGCCATCCTGTCGCGGCCACCAAAGACTTCGGTAAGGGACTGGGCCATGGCGTCGCCAAAATGGGTGTCAGCACCGGTCACGCCGCCAAAGCAGTAAGTAAAGGCGTTACATCCGCTGTAACTGGCGACAAGAAGTAGTCATTCACTTACTCAATGCGCCCGGCCAGTTGTTGGCGAGGTACTTCGCGGCGTCTTGCCCCGGATCTTTTTCCGCAGCAAGTTACTCCGCTACACACACACAGACCTGCCGCGGGCTTGATTCGTCGAACGGTTGCCGTGGAAACTCACCGTAGCGAGCCTGTAAGGAAAATCCGGCGTTCTGAAGCAACAAGGTAAGCTCTTGCGGGAAAATGACTCGCAGAGTGTAGGTAATTTCTCGGGCCGGTAAGCCTGCGGACGAGACGTACCACGCAAAGCGCCGAACCTGAAGTAACGGATCGTAACTGGTCGTTTCCTCGATCGCGATCTCGCCACCTCGCGGATCGTTTACCGTCAGCACAGGGACGCTCTGTCCGATTGCTTCCGCTAGCGCCCGTCCATCCCATTTCGAAATATCGAATACCAACCGGCCGCCCGGAGCCAGATGACGGCGGACACTTCCGAGGCACTGCGTCAGGTCCTCAATGCTGAGCAGATGCAGCAGCGAATTACCTGGAATCAGGATCGCCGCAAACTCTCCAGACAGCTCGAAGTTCCGCATATCTGCTTCTACGAATTCGATACTGACGCTACAAGCTTCAGCCTTCTTGCGCGCTGCCTCGAGCATCGGTCGCGACAGGTCGACGCCGACTATTTCAATCCCGCTTTGGGCAATCGGCACGGTGAGACGGCCGGACCCGCAGCCCAACTCCAACACGCGCCCACCTGCTTGACTCGCTTCTTCCAGATAAAAGCGTTCTGAATCGATAATCCGCGCCCGCCGACCCTCATCAGCGACAGACTCGCTGCCACGGGCGTCTGGAAAGATCATGTCGTAAAGCTCCGGATGAGCGTACAGAAGGCACTCGTTACTCAACATGGTTAATGACGTGACAGGACAACACTAAGTGCAAGCGGACACTGTTGCCTGTGTTGTGTCCAATTCTACAGCGGCGTTGTGGTCATTACGCTGGCCTCCCACGGACGCCTTCCCTTCGTCAACTTCACACGAACCATGCGGTAAACGTCAACAGCAACGATCCCCACCGCCACAACGACAGCCCCCGGCAACATACGCGCCATCCAGAGATTCACTGCGTCAGTAATCTCAAGCGCTCTTTCGGAAGACACGTTCGCAATAACAATCTCCATCAAAATATTCGCTTTCAACAGCCAGCAGAATAGGACCGCCCCGGCACAGTCGCTCAGCAGGCGCACGGTCGCCTTCAATCCCGTCCAATAAGGACGCATCAGGTTCACCGCTGCCAGCGTAGTATTGACTAGCGCCACACAGAGGAATCCCCAGAAAAAATAAGGCCACAGAGCCGACAATGTAATCCGCAGGTTCCAGACGCTTAGCACCAGCGGAGACATGTTCGCGGCCCACCAAATCAGACAAACAAGGTTTGCCGCCAGCTCAAACGATGAAGCGGAGCGCTTTATCAGGTTGGGATTGCGGACAGGTGGGAGCTTGCGTGGTTCCCACTTTTCCAGGAAGTGAGATTTGGCTTGTACCCGCTCTAGAACGCCAAATACCAGCGTCACCGTCCCTATGGCGACAAATGCAGTGAACCACAGAGATCTCGACATGAACGCCAAAGAGTGGAAGCCACCATGTTCGGCGCCGAAGATCGCCAGGGAGATCGCTACCAGCAGCCATGGCAGGAGATAAAACAAGAAGACAATCTTCAGCACAAAGCGATAGATGGGAAACAGCACTGGTCCAATCAGGTGCTCCTGCGGCAAATAGCCATTCGCCACCAGCACTGGCCGGCCGCGCTGCTTGAGAATCTCTTCGACTTCCGTCTCCTTCAGCTGCCGCCCCAGCTCAGTTTCCCGATCCTCAATCTGTGCGTAGATGTCTTCTGACAACTCAGCGATAATGTCGTGCTTTTGTTGTTGAGGCAGCCAGAATCTAACCGCCTGCAGATATCTTTCGAGTATGTCCATAACCCTGCTCTTTCAAAATTGCGCGTAACGATAAATCAATGCTGTCCCACTCGATAAGTAATTGCCTCAGCAACTTATCGCCCTCGCGCGTTACGCGATAGAAACGCCTGTTGCGTTTTTCCTCCTCACGCCATTCGCTGGACAGCAAAGCTTGGCTCTCGAGTCTTCTCAGCAGCGGATACAAAGTGCTTTCATCGTTCAACATTTTGCGCAGCGTATAACCGTATTGCTCCTCCCGCAGCGCCGCCAACACTGCCAGCACGAGGCATCCGCGCCGCAGTTCCAGCCGAAGATTTTCAAACGGTTCGGCATTCGTTGAGATTTTTACCGTTTGCGACATGGTATATGGTACATACTATGCGACACCCGGTAAGCTTGTCAAGTTTCTCGTCGGGCATCGCCATACCATGACGACTGTGAGCGTGTTCTGTCTTGTCCACGGCTCAACGCAGAATGCAGCCTGCTGGGACCTGCTCGTCCCTGAGCTGGAGCGGCGTGGTCATGAAGTTGCGTGTATGGATCTGCCGACCGATGAGACGGACGCCAGCGCGACCCGCTATGCCGAAGTGATTGCCGAGGCCATTCCGGCCGATCATGACGACGTGATTGTCGTCGCGGACTCAGCCAGCGGTCTCTTCCTGCCGCTTGTTCCAGAACGTCGACCCGTGAAAAGGCTCGTCTTTCTAGCGGCCTGCATCCCGGAGATCGGCAAGAGCTTCATCCATCAGTTCAAAGCCCGCACGAGTTAGCTCAGGTGCGTACGGGTCTGGCTTGAAACTCCGATCGTTGTGCTCTCAAGGTCCTCATTCATAAGCACGGCGACCGTGCAAAATAGCATCAACGCTGATAAGGCTGTCGCGCATGCGGTACACAATTACAAACGGTGGATGGGCTAATTCGCGGGTTCCTGCACGCCGTCCGAAACGTCCGATCTGAGGATACCTTTCTAGTTGCTGGATGGCTTGAAGAATCTTTTCGACCGTGTGCGCAGCGGCATCTGGTTTGCCTTCAGCGATGTAGTCAAAAATTTCCTCCAGGTCCCGGAACGCTCGCCTGGATAACCGGAACGTCACTTCTTAGAAACTTTGGCCCGCTTTACTTTTGCGTCCGCGTAGCGCTTGGCAAAATGCCGGCGAACTTCTTGGGTCGAATATGTCCTCCCTGCATCACTGTCGCGGATGCCTTCTTCGATCTGCTGTAACTGCCAACGATGCATCTCCACATACTTCTCAATCGCCTCGTTGATAACCCAGTTTCGATTGCGGTCGAGCGACTCTGCAATCCGATCGATCTGGTCACGCTTCGATTCTTCGGTTCGAAAACTAAGCGAAACACTCATGAGTACATTGTATTGCGCTGTGCTCCTCGCCTTTACATCGCAGCATGCCTTCCCCGTTAAGGCCACTCCGTCCGGTCCTCCCGCGTCGGCATCGGACCCGTCAGCGTCCACAGCATCGTCGAGCAGATCAGCGGGATAACACCGAACCCGATAAACACCGGCGCGTAGGAAAAATGTTGGATCACCCACCCTGCAATCAGCGTGAACAGCATGCCGCCGAAACCCGCGCCCATGCTGACAATGCCCCAAACGGACGCCACCGACTCCTTCGAAAACGCATCCGCCGTAAAAGCCAGCATGGTGACATTTGCCCCTGTATACCCGGCCATCGCAATCGCCACACAGCCGGTCGCCACCCACGGCGAAGCCGACAGCACAGCTGGGATTGAAAACATCATCAACAGCGAGCAGAGAGCCACCGCCAGCTTACGCGCCTTCGCCGTTTCCATCCGCTGTCGCATAAATGCGGGCGACAAATACCCCCCGAGCACGTTGCCGAGTGCCGCGACGAAAAACGGAATCCACGCATACTTGCCAATCGCAGCCAGGTTGAAATGATGAACCTGCTTCAGATATTCGGGGAACCAGAAAACGTAGAAGTACCAGGCGGGATCAAGAAAGACTTTCGACAGCGTAAAGCTCCACACAAAGCGCGTCCGCAGCAAGGTCAGAACCGGCTCCGGCGTCCCTCTGCTCACCCCGCATTCAGGAGGCGTCCGGTACATCGCCAGCCACGCCATCAGCCAGACGAAACCCAGTGCGCCGATCGCCAGAAACGCCGCTCTCCAGCCGAACTGCAGCACGATAAAGGCAATCGCAGGCGGCGCTACGATCACTCCGATAGTGGAACCGCTGTTGAAGATCCCGGACGCAAGCGCCCGTTCGCGTTCAGGAAACCACTCCGCTACAACCTTGATTCCCGCCGGCCAGTTTCCTGCCTCTCCCATTCCCAGCAGAAAGCGAAACACGCCCAGGCTGAACGCTCCTCTTGCGAAGACATGCAGCATAGAACTGACAGACCACCACAGCATGCACAGAGCGTATCCGGAGCGTGTTCCCAGCCGGTCAATTAGCGGTCCGGAAACGCCATTCATCAACGTGTAAGCCAGCAGGAAAGCCGACACCACGCGAGAGTAGTCCACGCTATCCATATGGAATTGATCGAGCAGCACCGGCGCAACAACCGACAGCGTCTGACGATCCAGGTAATTGACCACCGTCGCCAGGAAAGCAAGGCTGATCATCAGCCAGCGCCGCCGGTCAGGAGCACCATTCATCTATCTACCTGTCTTCTATGCGCATGGGCGCTCAGGGTGAACTCCTGGAACGTGTCGGTTCTAACCGCCTGCAATGGCGCCCACGACCAGGAATGCTTCAGCTCCGGTCGCCACCGCGTGCGGCAGCAGATTGTCTGGCATCTCATGGGACAGATCCTCCTGGCAGGCGAAGAACCTCACGAAAGGTCTCCGCTGCTGCGTGGAGTAATCACGAATCGTTCCGCGCAACATAGGATAGCGGGCTTCGAGCGCGTCCAGCACCGACCGCTGCGTGGCCTCGCCTTTGACCTCGAGCTTCACCTCTCCGTCAACCTGCGCCAGCGTCCGCAGCGGTGCCGGGAGCAGCACGCGAATCATGGCAGTGTCTGGACCTCCACCGAAAGCACGGCCGGCAAGTCGCGCACAATGGGAGCCCAACTGTCTCCGGCGTCAGCTGACGCGTACACCTGCCCGCCCGTAGTACCGAAATAGACCCCGCACGAATCGAGCGAGTCAACAGCCATCGCATCACGGAGCACGTTCACGTAGCAGTCACTCTGCGGCAAACCCTCCGTGAGTGCCTCCCATTCATTTCCGCCCATGCGGCTGCGATATACCCGAAGCCGGCCCTCGGGTGGATAATGCTCGGAGTCGCTTTTGATCGGGACGACGTAGATGGTTTCGGGCTCATGCGCATGAACATCGATGGCAAACCCGAAATCTGACGGTAGATTCCCACTGATCTCTCGCCACGATTCGCCCGCATCGTCGCTGCGCATAACGTCCCAATGCTTCTGCATGAACAGTACATCCGGGTGTGACCGGTGCATCGCAATATGGTGAACACAGTGGCCGACTTCCGCATGCGGGTCGGGAAGACACTCAGATTTCAGCCCTCCATTGATCGGTAGCCACGCCTGTCCACCGTTGTCACTCCGGAAAGCGCCTGCAGCCGAGATCGCCACAAAGATCCGTCCAGGCTCGTTCGGGTCAAGAAGGATTGTGTGCAGGCACATCCCGCCGGCGCCCGGCTGCCATTTCGGCCCTGAGCCGTGGCCGCGCAGTCCGGAGAGTTCCTGCCAGGTCTGTCCGGCGTCGCTGGAGCGGAACAAAGCAGCATCTTCCACCCCGGCGTACACCACATCCGCATCGGACAACGAAGGCTCGATGTGCCAGACTCGTTTAAATTCCCAGGGGTGAGGCGTGCCATCGTACCACTGGTGAGTACCGGCCTCGCCGTCATACGCGAATTTGTTACCGGCGGGCTCCCAGGTCTTGCCGCCATTGTCGGAACGCTGAATCAACTGCCCGAACCAGCCGCTCGATTGCGATGCGTAGAGCCGGTTTGGATCAACTGGCGAGCCCTTCAGATGATAAATCTCCCAGCCTCCAAAGTGAGGTCCACTCACATCCCACTGCTCGCGCTTACCGTCCGCTGTCAGGATGAACGCACCTTTCCGTGTGCCTACCAGAACCCGCACTCCGCTCATCGGTCACTCCTCCCTGAACCTTTTCTGAGTCGCGGCCTCCATCTTATACAAGGTCGAACTGCGTCCATCATGCAAACTTCGCCGCAGCCAACTCTCGCCCGCCGCGTACACTGTTCCTTGAAGCTGCCAGAGTCCACAGCTTCAGAACCTGGCATTTAGGCAACGGGGGCGTGAATGAAAGTTGTCGGGCGTGTCGAAAGTCTGTGGCGGTATCCGGTGAAAAGCATGCGCGGCGAAGAACTCTCACAGGCTTTTGCCGATTTCCCTGGCGTCTACGGAGATCGCTTTTATGCCTTTCTCAGCTCGGCGGCACAGAAGGGATTTCCGTACTTCACCGGACGCCAGAACGGAAGGCTGCTTCAATACCGGCCCGTCTATCGGCATGCCGCCCGCTCCATCGAGCCACCGAATCTCGCGGAAGCTGAGGCGCTGGCTTCAACAGTCACGCCGCTCTATGGGAACTCTGCTGATCTCATGGTCGACGTGCAAACGCCCTCAGGCGATCTGATCCCAATCGATGATCCTCTGCTCCTCGAGTTGCTGCTCGAAGGCCTTCCTAACAGGCCTGAACTGAAGCTGGTTCAATCCCATCGGGCCATGACCGATTCCCGCCCCGTCTCGCTGATTTCTACACAAACGGCGCAGCGACTGAGTAACGAATTGGGATCCGCCTTGGACCAGCGGCGCTTCCGTGCGAACGTCTACCTGGATCTCGAATCCGGGCACGGATTCGGCGAAAACGAGTTTGTCGGCCGCAAACTGCAAATCGGAGGAAAAACCGTCGTCGCAGTAACGGATCGCGACCCGCGCTGCAAAATGATTACGCTTGATCCGGACACTGCCGAACCCAATCCCCAGCTGATGCGCCTGGTGGCTCATGCTCACGACGGAAAGGCCGGCGTTTATGGAGTGGTCTTAGTCGAGGGAACCATCCGCCCGAGCGATCCTGTCGCACTACTCGACTGACCGAATTGCCAGAAGTCGGTGAGAGAAGCTCAAACATTTGCACGAAAAGCGATCAGCGGAAGGCCCTTCATGGGGCGGAAATGTTTGGTGTTGGCCGTGCACAAGGCCTGACCAGATCTGACGGCCGTGGCAGCAATCAGCGCGTCCGCGACCTGCATGCCATGAGTCAAAGCGTGTTGTTCGATGAGTGCGGCGGCAGTGGAACCGATAGATTCTGAAAGAGGCAGGATGCTGAATCGGAGTTGCACAAGCGATTCTTGAATCCGGCGTACTTCCAGCTTCGAGCGGGCACCTTGGAGGAGTTCCATGAACGAGACAATGGAGAGTCCTCGATCCGTAGCTGCGTCGATAATGCGGGCAGCACCTGGATCGCCTCGCAACGCCCAGATCAGGACGTCCGTGTCGAAGATCATTTCCCTTTCTTGGTGCTCGACCGCTTTCTTCTGCCAGGTTGAACAAGAACCCGCCGAGGCTCACGCAGGTTGCGGAGGTAGGAAGTTGGATCGGCTAGATCATCCCGGTTACTCCACATCCCGAAGAACGGTTGCTCCTCCGTCTTAGCGACGTCCTTATCCGAACCATGTGCTGGCCCCGGAAAGGGCCTTAGCTCGGCCTTTTCCCTTCCCCGATAGAGCACAGTAACAGTCTCGCCACGGTCGATAGCACGAAGCACCTCCTTCATCCGGTATCGCAAATCGACTATCGTTGCTTTCATGCTGTCTACATCAGCTTTACGTCTTAGGAAATCTAAAGGTCAATCAGGTTGACCCGGGTGGCAACGTACTGGTGTTCCAATCTCCGACCGGGCAACCCACTTACCGAACCGTCGACCCCAACTCTCTTCGCAAATCTGTCATTCAGTGATTCACTTACAGTAAGCACCTCCGGCTGGGCATCGGAAAAGTAGTAAGGCCTTTCGCTTCCATCCGTAGGTACACGAGCTGCGATTTGGACAGCATCCGCTGCACCACCTGTCCTTCTTGGACTTGTTTGGGTCTGATCAACTTATAATCGATGGCCTTATGCACCGCTCGAAGTGGAACCGGTGGTTGCGGACGCTTGGGCAGGCGTATACACTTTTTTCTGGATTAGCGCTATCGCACTAAAATTCCGTGGAGCGGAAGCTTTTGTGTTTGGTCGTCGCTCAATCCCGCGATGCAAGCCGATTTAGCGTTTCCCAATCCGGTCAACTGCCGTATGCCGAGATCTGAGGCAGCTCCGTCATTCCTTTCCATGAAGAAAAGCTTGCCTTACTCGTTTGGTAACCTTAACCTCCAAATGAGGAAGTTTATGTTTTCTGCAATCTCCCTAGCTGGGCTGGTGATGCTCGGATGCATCTTGTTGTGGATACCTGAATGGATGTCAAACCAATACCGTTTCGTAGAAGTAAGAGACTGGGCAGCCCAAGTTTCCGCCAATCGAACACTTCTGGTAAATCTGTTAGGCGGGGCCGCTGTAGCGGTAACTATTTACTTCACTTACGGCAACTTTAAGATTGCGCAGGACAATCTAAAACTTACCCAGAATAGATTAACAACGGAGCTATTCAGCAAGAGTGTAGAACAGCTAGGAAGCCCAGACATGATCGTCCGTCTTGGGGGAATTATGTCCCTTGCCAGAATCGCGAGGGAGTCTAAATATGACTATTTCCCAGTGATGCAAATTCTAACCGGATATCTTCGTAATAAATACAGAACACATGGCGAGAAGATCACTCAGGCGTCCACTCTGCCGGGTTCCTCACGCTGTCCTGTTGAAGTACAGTCAATTTTGACCATCATAGGAGAGCGGCATGGGAAGAATCCAGCCGGCTACTCCCTTGATCTCTCTTATATTAAGCTCTCCGATGCTTGGGTTCCTCGAGCAGATTTCAGCAATGTATACTTCTGGGACGCTGAATTGGAGGGGTGAAATTTTGAAGGGGCGAGGCTCAACGCTGCAGATTTCAAAGGCGCACGCCTGATCAATTGCACTTTCGGCAACGCGGACCTTACCAATGCCAGTTTCGAAGATGCCGAGATCGTCAGTGCGATAGGACTAACCCAAGCTCAGCTTGATAGGGCCGAGAATGTCGATCCAGTGCGATGTCAACCCTCCTAGATCTTGCGCGACCAGACGTTTCCCAACAGCAGAAATCGCATCGAGCACTGATGACTTTTGAACATCAACTCGTGTTTGTGTAGCTAACTAACAAACCATATAACTGCTTGCGGAGAACCGGCTAAAGTCTCACAGTTGTTCGAGTCGTTGGAAAGCGCTGCGTTCCGATTTTTGCGCTTCCATGCGATCACGCGGTTTCCAACGTCCCTCGTAAATTAACGCGGTCGCTACGCGAAGTAGTAAGGTATTCCAGGCACTTAGCCAGCACAAAAGGCCCATCGGAATGGTCGATTGATTAAGGAGCAATTAAATGAAGTTATGCCGACCGATGGCAAGCACTAACAGCTCGGCAAGCCGTCTACCGTCCCGCAGGCGTCAGTGAACTTCGATACGCGGAGTACATCAGCTCTGGGGTATCGTTCAACGCGTGAGTAAGTCTCAATCGAAGTTAGCCCTGCTCCGTTCATGAAGTGCGGGTGCAACTTGCAATCAAAACTTTTAACAGTTGGCCGGATCAGGACATCGCCCCCAGTCATTAATAGGAGGCATCCGGTCATCTCGTATGTGCCTGAAACCGTTCCCGTTCTGCCATAGCTTCTCACTCTGATAGAGACTGGAATACCGCCGCCGATACCGATGTAGCGCAGGGTCGAACCCCCAACAAATCCCAATCCCGGCCACAGAATGGATATCACCATCAAAAAAGCGACGTAGGCAGCGAGGGCCCTTGTCAAATCGGTAACAAGCGTTCCGGTTAAGAAATGGACAAACAGCGGAACGCCCGCGCAGACAAACGCTAGGACCCAAGCACTAATTTGCGGGTCCACTTGCTTGACGACGGCGATGATGATCGAAAAAAGAACGAAGAACGAAGCAAGCGAATGTGCGTTGCTTTGTAGCGCATCTTCGAACTTGCTGCGACGGTCTTGGAACTCGCTGAAACGGATGACACGAAAGACCCAGACGGCGAAACTTGCGAGGCCAATAGCCACTCCGATCCAACGCCCATCACGATTCTCAATTAGGCCAATGGCGAAAAAGACGAAAAGCACAAAGGAAAGGAAGGGACCGAAACGCAGGTAGTATTCCCTTCCGATCTGGTTGAAGCTCTGCCACACCGCTCGCTGCTCCTTGCGATGGGATGAGTCGGTGGCTGTCTTAGTTTTCGAAGTGCCAACAACTCTTGGGAGCGTTGGCAGCAGAAACGCTGAGGCCAGAACCAGCGTTATGAAGAAAAAGATCAAACAAACCAGCGTGAGCAGCACACTGATCGACGTATCCGCCGCTGGGAGTGGAGCGCCTTCACTGCCCAGGTAACCGATTAGAAGAATAATTCCGACCGGCAGTGATGCCAAGGCTCCGATCTTCGCGATGTTTGTGAGAACCGCGCTAGCGTTTCGGTAGAGGATACCAAGGCGGTCTGAGCCTTAAGGCCGCCGTCGAGGATCTTAGCGCTTGGCAACTCGTGATATGTGCGTTGCGTAGCGCCGGAAACTTGCTTTGACGCAAAGTCCTCTAACATATGGCCGATCTAATTTAGCACGGCATTCTTGAAGCCGTATTTCTCTACCAATTAGCAGAGGCGTGCGCTATCAGGATGAACAGGAAGCCTTCCTAGGGCGACAGCGCCGCCGAAAATTGATACCGAGCATCGGCGGCTCAGTATTCCGGGCACTCTTAGATGGCTGCTACATGCGCTTTTATGACAGGCCAATTGATCGCTGACAGTGACCACGATGGCCATCTTGCGTCCTGTTACGCGCTGCCGGTATTCCAAGTTCTTGTCGCCTGTCACCATGACTTCGAACCCATGCGCTTCGGCTTTGGTGATCAGCATGCCGTTTTGCAGGCTTCCCCATGCTAATGGACCTGTCCTGCTAACGGTATGACTTGTCAGATACTGTGCCAGAGGGCGCGCAATGTTGTGGTCAAATAGAACCTTCACAAACCGCGTGGGCTTGCTGGTGCGTGTTTGGACATGTAAGCAAACAGCTTGCGAACGTCATCCAGGTTCAAATCGAAATCGTAGGCAAGTTCCTCTGGTGTTTGCCCGATTTCCTTGCCGATCGATCGCTTCCCCGGGTACGCGAGTACCACGAACAACAGGTGCGCCAGACATCCTGCCCGGTACGGTTTCAACTAAATCACAGTTGCGGTAATCCATCGCAACCCCTCCTTTTAACAGTCGCACTAGCTACTCCTGTTGTCATTAGCCGACAGTGGTCAAATGGAAGATTTTGTAGCCCGTCGACATAGAGGCTGAAGCCGAGACCCGGCGGGGAGCTTCCAGAGCCATTTGCCTTCTGAGCACGTAAGAAAACCTTTCCCTCCCCACTCCTCACTCTTCACTCCATGTCACCGCCGCCCAGATCGCCGCCAATCGCGCCAACGCCGAAAAGTCCACCGGCCCCAAAACCGAAGCTAGCAAAGCCAACTCATCTCTGACCGCTCCTAACACCGGACTCACCGGCCGCACCGTCCTGCTGCCCAGCGAAGACGCCGCCGCCTACCAGGCCCACATCGACCGCCTGTTCACCGAATTCGCTCCCGCCAACAACGACGAACGCTCGCTCGTCCAGGCCATCGCCGACACCGAATGGCGCTTACTCCGTATCCCCTCACTCGAACTGGGCATTTACGCCATCGGCCGCCGCGAGCTCGGCGAGCAGTTCGCGGACGAAGAAGACGAAGCAGTCCGCAAGTCTCTCATCGACGCTCAGATTTTCATCAATCAGGGCCGCCATCTCCGCGCCCTCAGCACCCAGGAAGCTCGTCTGCGCCGCCAGCGTGAAACCGACCGCGCCGAACTGGCAGCCAAACAAAAAGAACGGGAACGCCTCGCTAACGCCGCCCTCTCCGACGCGAGCCACCTCTACTGCCGGGCGCGAGAAAACAATCAGCCCTTCGATCCCGCCGATTTTGGCTTCGAATTTTCACTGAGCTATCTCGCCGAATACGTCGCCGCCCGCGACCGCCGCAACGCCCTCAAAACCCGCATCTTGCGAGGAAACGCCGCCTGAAAGCAATTGCCGTCCGCCATAAACTCACGAGCGTTCCCGGCCTGAAAACCCCTTCCAGATGCTACGCTGAAATTTCCCATGCATCTCGAGAAAGTGTATGAGCCGCAGCGGTTTGAACCGCATTGGGCTCAGTGGTGGATCGATTCTGGCCTGTATCATGTCGACGCCAGTCAAGCTCGCGAGAATCGTGTCTTTTCGCTCGTCATTCCTCCCCCGAACGTTACCGGATCGCTCCACATCGGGCACATGCTCGAGCACACCATCATGGATGTCGCCGTCCGCTGGCATCGCATGAAAGGAGAAATCACGCTTTGGGTTCCCGGCAACGACCACGCCGGTATTGCTACCCAGATAGTTGTCGAACGCCAGCTTGCCGCAGAAGGGATTACGCGCCAGCAGCTCGGTCGCGAAGAGTTTGAGCGTCGCGTCTGGGCTTGGAAAGAAGAGTACGGCGGCCGCATCAACAACCAGATCCGCCGTGAAGGCGCCAGTGTCGATTGGTGTCGCGAGCGCTTCACCATGGACCCCGGCCTCTCGCGCGCCGTCCGTGAAACTTTCGTTCGCCTCTGGGAAAAAGGCCTCATCTATCGAGGCGAGTACATGGTGAACTGGTGCCCTCGCTGCCAGACGGCCATCTCCGATGTCGAAACTGCGCACGATTCCGTCGAAGGCCATCTCTGGCATATTCGCTATGCCGTTACCGGCTCCGATGAAAGCCTCGTGGTCGCTACCACGCGCCCCGAAACGATGCTGGGCGACACCGCTCTCATTGTCCATCCCGAAGATCCGCGCTACCTTCACCTCCACGGCGAAACAGCCATTCTGCCGCTCCTCGGCCGCGAGATCCCCATCATTCCTGACACTCTCGCTGACCCCAAGTTCGGGACTGGCGTCGTCAAGGTCACCCCTGCTCACGACCCCAACGATTTCGAGGCAGGAAAGCGCCACAACCTGCCCACTATTAAGGTCATTGGCGAAGATGCTCGCATGACCACAGCCGCGGGCCCTTACTCAGGTATTGATCGCTTCGAAGCGCGCAAGCGCATAGTCGCTGCCCTCGAAACCTCCGGCTACCTGGTCAAGACCGAATCCTACACGGTCAACATCAGCAAATGCGATCGCTGCAAAACCATCATCGAGCCGCTCGTCTCCATCCAATGGTTCGTTCGCATGAAGCCGCTCGCCGCCCAGGCTATGGACGCGGTCCGCACTGGCCGTATCCGCTTCGTCCCCGACGACCGCGAAGTGGTCTTCTTCCAGTGGATGGAGAACATTCGCGATTGGTGCATTTCCCGTCAGCTCTGGTGGGGTCATCGCATCCCTGCCTGGCATTGCCGGAACTGCTCCCAAATCACCGTTGCCCGCGAGACACCAGCCGTCTGCCCCCATTGCCAATCAACCGAACTCTATCAGGACGCCGACGTGCTCGACACCTGGTTCAGCTCCGGCCTATGGCCCTTTTCCACCCTCGGTTGGCCTGACGAAACCGAAGACTTCAAAGCGTTCTATCCCACGTCGCTGCTCATCACCGGCTTCGACATCCTCTTTTTTTGGGTCTCTCGGATGATTATGCTCGGTCTCGAGTGCACCGGCGATGTCCCCTTTCGCGAAATCCATTTGCACGGCCTTGTCCGCGACGCCGATCGCCAGAAAATGTCTAAGACCAAGGGCAATGTGATCGACCCTCTCGATATCATTGAGCATGCCGGTACTGACGCTCTGCGCATCGCTCTCCTGATCTCCGCCGCTACCGGAGCGGACATCGCCTTGAAGCAGGACCGCATCGACTCCAGCCGAGGCTTCGTTAATAAACTCTGGAACGCCTCCCGCCTGCTCTTTATGAATATGGAGCGTTCCCATATCACCGGATGGTCTCCGCCTTCCGCTCTTTCCCTCAGCTCCGATGCCATCGAAGACCACTGGATCTTCGACAGATTCCAGATAGCAGCTGATACCGTTAACCGCGCCGTCGAAGTCCATCGCTACCACGAGGCTGCCCAAACACTCTGGGATTTCATCTGGCACGATTTCTGCGACTGGTACCTCGAAATCAAAAAACTCCGCTTTGAAGAGAACTCCGGACTCGACGACCATTGGCAGGCCACTCTCACCATCTACGAAGCAACCCTGCGTCTCCTGCACCCCTTTATGCCCTTCGTCACCGAAGAGCTCTGGCAGCGTCTTGTGCACGGGGCAACCGCCCATCCAACCGAGCCCAAGTCCATCTCTCTGGCGAACTATCCGCAGCCTCAACCGGACCAGTTCCCAGCGAAGTCCGCTCCCTTTAAACTTCTCCAGGACATTGTCAAAGCTGCTCGCGACCTGCGCACCGATGCGAAAGTTGATCCCAAAACCATCCTCCCGGCCACGCTCTCACTCGCAAGCGCGACTTTCTCCGCCTCTGATCTCGCCTCCATCGCGGCATTAACCAAGCTCACCTGGCAATCGCTGGAAGCGCAAACTCCTGACCATGTCATCCTGACCCGCTCAGTCCCTCAGTTCACCCTGCGCATTGAAGCGCCTGTGCCCGCTCAAACCGAAACCGCCGGTGCGGACGGTCAGGCTCGGGTTGCCAAGGACATCGCCAAGTTACAGCGCGTCATTATCAGTACCACTGCTCAACTCGCCGACGAAACCTTCGTCAACAAAG
Organism: uncultured Bryobacteraceae bacterium; assembly: GCA_964245395.1. Classification (GTDB taxonomy): domain Bacteria; phylum Acidobacteriota; class Terriglobia; order Bryobacterales; family Bryobacteraceae; genus Bog-105. The sequence continues at coordinate 9,456 of CAXTMN010000064.1, read as the reverse complement.
CGCCCGAAAACGTCGTCGCCAGCATGCGGATCAAGCTGGCTGATTACCAGGCACAGCTCAAAGGCCTCACTGGCGAAAGCTCCTGATGTTCGATCCGTCTCATCCCGAAGTTCGCGCCGCTGTTGAGCGAGCTCTCGCTGAGGACGTCGGTTCTGGCGACATTACTTCGCAACTAACTGTTCCACCCGATCTCCAGGCTCACGGCCGTTTTCTCGCGCGGCAATCGCTCCTTCTTGCCGGAGTTGAACTGCTCCCTCTCGTTTATCAAGTCCGCGGAGGCGCCGAAGTTAAGCTCCTCACCGGGAGCGGAGACAAGTTGTCTGATGGCGATGTCATTGCCACCGTGTCGGGGCGGGCCCATACGCTGCTTGAATGCGAACGCGTTGCCTTGAACTTCCTCCAGCGCCTCAGCGGCGTCGCCACGCTCGCACGCCAATATGTCGATGCAGTAGCAGGCACACGCGCAAAAGTCCTCGACACCCGCAAAACCACACCCGGCTTGCGCCAGCTTGAAAAAATGGCCGCTGTTGCCGGAGGCGCTACCAATCACCGGCTCGGCCTGTTCGAAGCAGTGCTCATCAAAAACAATCACATCACCGCTGCTGGTGGCGTTCGCCAGGCTCTCGAACGTACCAGGCATTTCGACGGGGCTGTCGAGATCGAAGTCCGCACCCGCCAGGAACTCGACGATGCTCTGGCCTTTGGCGTCAAGGCTCTCCTGCTCGACAATCTCTCTCCTGCCCAAGCGGCTGACTGGATCCGCCATATCGCTGGTCGCGCCGCTGTCGAGCTCTCTGGCGGTATCAATCTTCAGACCGTTCGTGCCTATGCCGAAGCCGGTCCCGATTACATCTCTTGCGGCGCCATCACCCATTCGGCCACTGCCGTCGACATCAGTTTCCGTCTCGAACTGGAATCCGCTTGATGCCGCTCGACGTCGAACTCGTGCGCCGTCTGCGACCTCAAAACGACATCCACTACTTCGCCACGATTGGGTCCACCATGACCGAAGCGACAAGGCTTGCCGACGCCGGATCGCCGCATGGAACCGTCGTGCTTGCAGACGAGCAAACTGCCGGTGTTGGGCGGCTCGGCCGCTCCTGGGTCTCGGAGTCCGAAGTCGGTATCTACTGCTCTATTCTGCTGCGCCTCACTATTCCTCCCGCGCAGTTTCCAGTCGCTAGTTTGATCCTTGGCCTCGCCACTAGAGAGGCCATTGAGCAATCGACGGAACTCGCCTGCGATCTTCGCTGGCCCAACGATGTCCTCATCCACGAACGAAAGGTAGCTGGCGTCCTCGCGCAACTAGCCGGCTGCATCGTAGCCGGGATCGGTGTCAACGTCAACAACACTGCCCTCCCAGCCGCCGTCCGCACTCCCGCTACTTCGCTTCGCCTCGAAAGTGGGAACCGTCTCATCTCCCGTGAGTTGCTCCTTGTTCAACTGCTCAGTGCGCTCGACCGCTTTGTCACCATGCTTCAGGACGGAGGTCCTTCGGAGGTCCTTCGCGCCTTCACGGCTGCTTCTACCTACGTCATCAATCGCCGCATCCTCATCGAAGAGAGTGGCGTCAAAGCCACTACTGCCGGCCTTGACGAGCATGGCTTTCTCCTGGTCCGCTATGACTCCGGCCGCCTGGAGCATCTGGCCTCCGGCGGAGTACGACCCCTCCCATGACCGGCACGACAGCAGGCGGAATGCCTGAACCCGAGGAAATTGACCAGGCCAACTGGACTGGCAACTACTTCAACTACTACACCGAAATCGAAGAGCATTTCCAGCGCGCCCGCGGCACTGGCCTCTTTCTTCTATCGCCGCTTGATTGGGCTCTCATCGAGAGCTGGAAGGCGTCCGGCATCCCGCTTCAGTCTGTCCTGAAGGGAGTCGATGCCGCTTTCGAGAAATGGCGTAGCCGAAAGCTCAAGCGGCGTGCAGTTAATTCGCTTGCCTATTGCGCTCAAGCGGTCATGGAAGCCGCCGAGCGCGCCCCTTCCTTACGAAGTGCAGGGCCTTCTTCTGCGTCCTCGCCCTTTGCTTCGGATGAGCTTCGGAACCACCTCAAAATTGCTGCCGGAGTCCTGTTGGCACAACGCGAAGCCCCGCTCATTGAGATCGGCAATACTCTGGAGTCCCTGGCAGCCGACGCCGGCCGCTACGCCGCCAACCTCGAAGAACTCGAACAGCGTCTCACCGCCCTCGAAGATAAGATGGTGGCCATCACCCGCACCCTGCAAAGCGACGACGATCTCCTGGTGCTACGCCAGGAACTCGACCGCGAATTAAAACCGTACCGCGGCAAGATGACCGCCGATCAACTCTCCATGCTGGAACGCCGCTATCTCGATACCGCTCTTCTTGAACGTGCCAGGCTTCCGCGCTTAAGCCTCTTCTACATCCGTTGATGTCATCGCTCTCTGATAAAGTTGCACCGGAAGCCGCATGGACATCGCCGAGCCAAAGCCGCGAGCACTGCAATGGGTCGCTCTATCCCTTCTTGTCCTTTCGGTTTGCATCAACTATATCGACCGCGGTAACTTAGGCGTCGCCGCACACAGTATCCAGGTCGATCTACACTTTCGGCCCGATCAGCTCGGAATCCTGCTCGGAGCTTTTTTTTGGACCTATTCGCTCCTTCAGTTCGCAGCCGCCAAGGCCATCGACCGCTGGAACGTGAACTGGGTGTTCGCGCTTGGCTTTCTTCTTTGGTCTGCCGCCACCGGACTGACCGGCATAGTCAATTCATTCGCCACGCTGCTGCTGCTCCGATTCATCTTAGGCGCCGGTGAATCGGTCGCCTATCCCGCTTATTCAAAGATCATCGCCACCAATTTCCCCGAAAGGCTGCGCGGCACCGCCAACGGACTGATCGATGCCGGATCCAAAATGGGTCCTGCTCTCGGCGTTCTCATCGGCGTCAAAATGATCAATTGGCTCTCCTGGCGCACCATGTTTTTAGCCATAGGCGGAGTCAGCCTGTTGTGGCTTATCCCCTGGTGCCTGATCATCCCGAAGATGTCCGCCCACGATGCTTCCAAATCTGAAACCTGGACGCCTACCTACGCTCAGCTGGCACGAACGAGACCGGTATGGGGGACGGTCTTAGGGCTATTCGGTGCGAACTATACCTGGTACTTCTATTTGACTTGGCTCCCCTACTATTTCGAGAACGAACGTCACTATACCCGCGACCGGCTGGCTCTCTTCGGATCGCTTCCGCTGTGGGCTGCCGGTTGTTCTTCTATGCTCTGCGGCTTGCTTGCTGACTCTCTGGTCCGCCGTGGACGCAACGCGGGCAAGGTGCGCCAGGCCTTCGTTTCCTTTGGACTCACCGGCTGTTGCGCCTTTATGCTGCCGGCTGTTCTTGTTAGAGACACAACTTTGGCCAACGTCTTACTCGCGCTGGCTTGCGTTTCCATGGGAGCGTTCTCGTCCAATCACTGGGCTCTCAGCCAGACCCTTGCCGGACCTGAAGCATCCGCCAAGTGGACTGGATTTGAGAACTGTGCCGGTAATCTGGCTGGGGTGGTCGCCCCTTACGTCACCGGTCTGGTTCTGCGCGAGACTCACTCCTTCTTCTTCGCCTTCGCGATTGCCTGTGGAGTTCTGTTACTGGGCGTACTAGGCTTTTGGATCATCGTAGGCAATCCCGTTCCTGTTGTCTGGGATAAATCACCCGTTGCGCAAACTGCTGAAACCGCTATGCCTTGACCCTTCGTGTACCCACGTGAGATCAGTAGGTATGTCCGCTGCGGTTGCCGGGTTGTCTCCCTCATCTTGGCTTGGTCACTCCACAAAAGTGGCTCCAGCGAGTAGGCGATTCTTTGATCGCCGCCGGTGAGCAGTTTCCTCCGAGTGCTCACCGGTCCTTTTCAAACCTTCGTTGCTACCAGAGAGATCCTGAAAGCCGGACGGTACACTCTCAGGTCCGCTTTCTGTATACCCGCTTGCCGAGCTAAGCCCTTCAATTCGGAAGCTCGAAAGGCAGCGCGGACCGATATAGGCCCGTCGTGTAAAGTAATTCGCTGCCACTTGAAGACAAACCGGGTCGCAGGCAGAAAGTAGTACGGCAGCGGGTTTCGTTCCAGGTCGCAGATGATCAGCGCCCGCCTGGCAATCCCGTAAAAGCTCTTCAGCAGCATCACCACCTGCTCATCGGTGAAGTGATGGAGAAACAGAGACGAAAGAACGTAATCGAAACTGTCTGGCGGGAAGGGCAAGGCGAACGCATCCCCGATCAGCTTGGGGCGTGGTGCCGCCCGAAGGTTCACCGGACTATAGTCAAGGCTGGTCACTGTCGCTCCGGCATAGGCTCGAGCGATCACTCGCGCGGTATCGCCCGAGGCCGCTCCTACATCCAGCAGCGTGAACTGTTCTCCCGGGTCGATTACCCGGGCTAACGATCTCCGAATCGTGGCGTGGCCGCCGAACAGGGTGTTGATCCGAATCAAGTCACAAAGATTGAGATGTGCTTCTTCAGGAGGGGCGTGATCGAGTAACTCAGGCTGAATCAGTCGTTTCGAGAACACATCTAACGGATACCAGTTCGCCTGTTGCATAGTGGCCATTCCGGCCGAATGTTACAAAGGGTGACAAGTGTAAGCTTTGGAAATAGTGATCCTCAACTCCGGCTGGATCGAGGCGATCTGCGGGCCTATGTTCTCTGGTAAGAGCGAAGAGCTGATTCGAAGGCTGCGCCGGGCCAGAATCGCCAGAAAACATGTCCAGGTGTTCAAGCCCGCGATCGACTCGCGCTATTCGGTAAGCGAAATCGTCTCTCATGCCGACATGCGCATCGAATCCGAGTCGGTTAGAGACGCGGGCCAGATCCTTTCCACGGTTCACCGTCAAACACAGGTGGTCGGAATCGATGAATGCAATTTCTTCGGCCCTGATCTTGTCCAGGTGGCAGACGAGCTTGCGGACACTGGCAGACAGGTGATCATTGCCGGCCTTGATACCGATTACATGGGTCGTCCGTTCCTGCCTATGCCGGAGTTGTTAGCGATCGCAGAGTCGATTACCAAGACTCTGGCTATCTGCATGCGATGCGGGGCATTGGCGAAACATTCGCAACGGTTGGCGCGGTCTGATGACCTGATTTTAGTAGGTGCACAAGAGGCTTACGAGGCGCGCTGTCGACGATGCTTCTCGCCTGGAGCGCCTCGCCAGGAGACGCTCGATCTATTTCCGGCGGCCAACGGCGGCAGTCCGGCACCGCTTGAAACATAATAGAAGAGTGGAACGTCAACCTAGCCATCTGCATTCGGAGAGAAAATGAGTTCAGCACAACAACCCACTTACATCATTCCGCCACCCACTGGCCCCAATTGGAAAATGCCCGCGCTCATTGGCGCTCTGATTTTGCTCGCCGCTTCGAATATCTTCCTCTTCGTTCAGTTGGACCATCTGAAAGCCGAAAGCCGGACCGACATGGCTAAGCTGACTCAGGAGTTTAACGGGACGATGGAAAAGATGCGGCTTGATTCATCCGAGGCCGTACAGCGATCGTCGCGCCGCGTTGAAGCTTTACAATCCTCGTTGGCGCAATCACGCCGGGCAGCCGAAGTGGCTGTCGGACAGGCCAAGATCGATGCTCAGAAGCGCGTGCAAGTCTTGCAGGACAGAGTGACCGAAGAGCAGGCAGCGCAGCAGCAGGCGATTGCCGCTGTGAAACAAACGGCTGATACCGCCACCACTCAAATTGCCAGCGTATCTACTGACGTCGGCACCGTGAAGACCGATGTGGCCTCAACAAAAACCCAACTTGAGCAAACCGTAGCCAATCTGAAACGCGCCACCGGTGAGCTCGATGATCATGCCAGCTTAATCGCCACCAACTCGAAAGAGGTTCAGGCCTTGCGTGACCTCGGTGAGCGCAACTATTCCGAATTCACCATCAGCAAATCAAAGAAGCCGACCCGGGTCGCCGACGTTATGGTTGAGCTCAGGAAGGTCGATGTCAAACGCAACAAGTTCACCCTCGTCATCACCGCTGATGACAAGACGGTCGAAAAGAAAGATCGCAATCTGAACGAGCCCATCCAGTTCTACACGCTCAAAGCCAAGCAACCTGACGAGATCGTTGTGAACCAGGTCCGGAAAGATACGATCGTTGGCTACTTAGCCACTCCGAAAGTGCAGAACGGGCGGGCCGGCTCGTAGCATCCTTATGAAGCGAAGCGCGAAACTATATATATGAGATATCCAGAACAACTGATCGTCCCAATGCGGCAAGACCTCACCCAATTTGGTGTCAAAGAAACAAGAACACCGGAAGAGGTGGACCAGGCTGTGAAGTCTGGCACAGTGCTTATGATTGTGAACTCGGTCTGCGGATGCGCGGCTGGTAAGGCTCGTCCCGCCGTTGGCATGGCGCTCGGGAACCCGAATAAGCCTGAGAAAGTAGCGACTGTGTTTGCCGGGGCTGACTTGGAAGCCGTAGCCAGGGTGAGAGAACTACTGCCCGGCGTTCCGCCCTCTTCCCCGTCTATGGCCTTGTTCCAGGATGGCAAACCGGTCTTTGTCCTCCACCGCCACCAGATCGAAATGCGCCAGGCTCCCGAGATTGCCAAGATACTGACCGAAGCCTTCGATCAGTATTGCGTCCCCGCGGTTAAGCAGTGATCCGCTTAGTCTCGTTGACCTGGTAAAGACCGTGCATGTCGATGTAGTCCCGAACTGCTTCGGGCAGTTCGGGGGTTGGTTCTCCGGCGGCTATCCGCGCCCGGATCGTACTACTCGCAACGGGAAGCGCCAGTTTTTCTAAGGGAAATACCTGAGCTCCCAGCGGGATCGTGTACGTCACCCCAGGCCTCGCCACCACGATGAAGTCGGTCAATGCGATCACTTGTTTCCAGCGGTGCCAACTCTCAATTTCGGCAAACGCGTCCGCTCCGATCAAAAAAAAGAGACGCTGCCGCTCGTGGAGTTGCTGTCGTATGCGCGTCAGCGTCTCGACTGTATAACTTTGCTCCTGGCCTTCTTCCAGCCGCGCTGGCTCGAAGGCGGGTTGTCCAGCGCAGGCTAGTTCCACCATGCGAAAGCGATCCTCAAACTTGGCTATTGACACCGAGGGTTTATGGGGCGGGCGTCCCGCAGGAACAAACAGGACCCGGTCAAGCTGACAGCGAATCAAAGCCTCGGTCGCAATCTGCAAATGAGCTTTGTGGATCGGGTCGAATGTTCCTCCAAACAGGCAGATTCGGCTAGGTTGTTGCGTTGACACTGCTTCCAATCTGCTCACGAGCCGCTTGGTTGGCCAGTTCGTCACAGCGGTTGTTGTCCTCATGAGACGCATGGCCTTTGGTCCAGGTCCAGGTGGCCTTATGGGAGTTGACCAGCTCATCAAGCCTTATCCATAGATCACGGTTCACTACGGGCTTCTTATCGGCACGCTTCCAGCCGTTCCGCTTCCAGCCATGAATCCAGGTGGTAATGCCGTTCTTTACGTACTCCGAGTCGGTGATGATTTCGACTGCGCAGCTCTCTTTCAGCTTCTTCAGCCCTTCAATTGCCGCGGTCAATTCCATGCGGTTGTTTGTCGTTTCCGCTTCCGAGCCGAACAGCTCGCGTTTATGTTCACCGAAGCGCAGGATGCAGGCCCAGCCGCCCTTCCCGGGATTTCCCAGACAGGATCCGTCTGTAATCAGTTGAACGTGCTTCAAGCGACCTCAGTACACTGCAACGTTTGTGATTCGGTTAGCTGCTCCTCAAAGAACCGGTCGACGATGTCTAAAATCTCACTGATCGTAAGAGCGCGATAAATGCTGGTCCGCAGCTTTGAGCCGTTCCGGACGCCGTGGGTGAAGTACGTAGCAAACTGCTTCATTTTCCCGATAGCGCCCGACTCGCCGTGGTCTTCCAGCATCAGGTAATAAGTCTTCATCATGTTGTATCGTTCCCGGTCTGGAGGAATGAAGTAAGAACCGGTTCGCAGGTACTCGTCGATTTGGCGAAAGATCCACGGATTGTAAGAAGCCGAGCGCCCGATCATGACAGCGTCGCAACGTGTCTCCCGCTGCATACGCAGCGCATCTTCAGGGGTGAGCACATCGCCATTGCCGATTACCGGAATCTTCACGGCTGCCTTGACCTCAGCAATTCGAGACCAATTGGCCTGCCCGCTGTAGCCCTGTTCGCGGGTGCGCGGATGCAAGGCAACCGCGGCCAGCCCGCAGTCTTCCGCAATCTGCGCCATCTGGACGGCTACCAGTTCCTGGTCATTCCAGCCGGCGCGAAACTTGCAGGTGAGAGGGATGCTGATCGCCGAACGCACCCTGCGCAGAATTGATTCGACAAGCGGCAGGTCACGCAACAATCCGGAGCCGCCGTTGCATTTAACGACCTTGTTGACCGGACACCCAAAGTTGATATCGACTATGTCGAATCCGCGATCCTCGCACACTCTGGCCGCATCAGCAATCACATCCGGGTCCGAACCAAAGAGCTGGCAAGCGATTGGATGCTCTTCGGGCTCAAAATGCAGGTAGCGAAAGTTCCGATTCGGCTTCTTGGTTACGCTCCTCGTGCTTACCACACCGTGCGAGCTGGTGAACTCGGTCATCAGCAGACCACACCCACCCTGCTTGCGAATCAAGCGGCGAAAAACAGTATCCGTGACGCCAGCCATGGGAGCTAATACGGTCGCTGGCCTGATCCGAACCGGGCCGAGAATATACGAAGCCGGAAAGTCAAAACGATAGGTGTCAGTCATCTGGCGACAGGAGAAAGTACTCAGGTGATCCTATTTTAACTTTGCAATCGAAACACTTCTTACCGCAAATGCGTTCTCACATATAGTGGGGAGCAAGTGACTGCATCGTCGCACTTGATTAAAATCGTCGCAGCGTTCGTGGCGGGGGTTATCCTGGCACTCGGCGGGTCCTTGCTTTACGTCAGGGCCACCGATCAGGAAGGTCTTCCAACCGTGGTACAGCCGCCACGCCGCCCGGCTCCTGTGTCCTCCCCAGCCGCGATTTCTGATACCAAGCCGGACTTTGTTCAGCCACACGTAAAGCAACCAGAGATCAGGCAATCAAAAGATCGGCTGCACCCTCGGCCGCCTGAGGTTCTGATTGCCAGAAATCAGCCTTCCGTGGTCGGTGTGCCGCCGGTCGCCAGGCAGCCATTGCCAACCGCGCAGCCGGTCGCGGCGGTCCCTCGGGCAGAGCCGGTTCAGCCAGAAACGGCGGCACCAGCTCCGGCGGATTCCGTTCCCGCTCCGCCTGTGGACGAGCCACACGTTGTTACCTTGCCAGCCGGTACGAACCTGAACATCCGGCTTGGTGAGACGCTGTCGACCGCAACGAATTACAAAGGGGATACCTTCCGCGGAACGCTCGACGCACCGGTCATTAGCGACGGATTTGTGATTGCCGACCGGGGTTCTAAGGTTCTGGGTCGCGTTGTCACTGCTCAGAAGGCCGGACGTGTACAAGGCGTTTCCGACCTGAGCGT
>CAXTMN010000063.1:3161-28181 GCA_964245395.1 uncultured Bryobacteraceae bacterium | reverse complement strand
CTGATCGACCTTCGACAGATTGCGCCGAACGTGACGATTCTGCAGGCAAGCTGGAAGAGCCCGGTCATGAATCCGGACGGCAAGCTCGATCTGGCGAAGCAGAACGACATGATTGTGTCGTACACGCTGCTGAAAGAGGGCGGCGACTGGAGAGCGACTCAGGTGGACCTGCACAATGTCGAGAAGATGGATCTGCCTTACTCGAACGCAGGGCAGAAATCTTAGCCTTGTTATGGAGGCACGATGCTGATAACGCAAAGCGCGACGCCGGATGCGGTCCTGCGCCCATTCGTCCAGTGGTATTTGCAGCGCGAAACGGTCTCGAAGGCCGGAGAGGTCGTTGAGCCGGTGTTTCCTCGCGCGGGCACGATGCTTATTTTTCAGTTCGCGGCAGCCTATGAGGTCAAGGAGTACGAGACGGATCAACTTCGCCGTGCCTGGGCGGCAACCGTTATCGGGCCTATAGATTTACGCAGAACGCGGCTGATCCTGCACGACCATGTGCAGTCACTGGATGTGCTCTTTCGGCCGCTGGGGCTGTACCGATTGTTTGGCGTGCCGATCTCGCCGCTTGCTGGAGGCGGCGCTGAAGGACACGCGGTATTCGGGCCGCAGGTCTCATCTCTTTATGAGTGCCTCGGAAATGCTACAAGATTTGCCGATCGGGTGAAGATTCTGGACAGCTTCTTTATGAACCGATTGCAATTATCGGATCCGCTCAAACCAGCGGCGCGCGCCATTCGTCTGCTGGCCGTTGGCCAATGCAGCGTGGGCGTCGTGGCGGAGAGGGTCGGAATCAGTGAGCGCCAGCTGGAGCGGAGATCGCTGGAGTATGCCGGAATCTCTCCGAAGACTCTGTCACGCATCTCGCGCTTTCAGCGAGCGATCGAGAAACACCGGGCAGGCTATGGAAGTTGGATGGCGATTGCCCACGAAGCCGGTTATTACGACCAGATGCATTTGATCCGGGACTTTCACGAATTCGGAGGAGGCCCTCCGACCGAAGTCATGAAAGAGATAGGGGACAACCATCTCATTTCTTTTTTCTGCCGATGAGGTATTTTCAATCGCGTCGCATTGTGCACTGACATGATCTACGCTATGCGCTGGCTGTACGAGGTACGCCTTCTTATACTCCGCGGCATCCGTTACTAAAAGGTTCCGTAGATCAGTCGCATGCGGCGGTGGCAAGTGAAAGACTTGCTTCGGGCGCCGATCGATGAGGAGCGCCATGCATCGTCCGAACCTTTTTCCTCGGCGGTGCGAGCCTCCACGAACCGGGGCGCTCCAGGTATAGGCGTCACCCGGTCCGTTGTTCCTCGGGGCCGCGTTGCCGGCCTGCTCGGCGCAGCCTGGAAGGGTTCCAATCGGAACTTGCCGCGTGTTCCGATCCCCCAAGGTTTATCGTTGGACCCTGGTGTCTGAGCATTGTCTCTCTGTGCACGGATCGTTATTCCATGATCCTTGATGTTTTGCCTGCCGCAAGCGACATTCCGCTTGCGCATAACTAAACTGTTATATAACATAACAGGCATGACAGGACCCATAGGCATGCCGCAGCATCTTCAGAAACCGCCTGACCTGGACGGAGTCTTTTCAGCCTTGTCCGATCCCACACGCCGTGCCATCCTTGCGCGTCTCGCCCGAGGCGAAAGGACAGTCATGGAACTGGCTGCGCCTTTTGCGATGACCCAGCCTGCCATCTCACGACACCTCAAAGTGCTCGAAGGAGCAGGGCTGATTGTCCGGCGGGTCCAGGGCGCTAAGCGCCCTTGTCGGCTGCAAAAGGCCGGTCTTGAAGTTGTTGATCAATGGCTGGCACTGCTCCGAAAAGCCTTGGCCAGCAACTATGACCGGCTGGACACGGTTCTGGCAGACATGCAAGCAAAGAAAGGAAAGAAAAAGCGATGAACAAGATGACCCTTACAACCGAAGGCGCTACCCATGTTGTTGTTACCAGGCGCTTCGCGGCCCCGCCCGAGTTGGTGTACCGCGCACACACAGAAGCAGAACTGATCCAGAAATGGTTACTCGGCCCCGAGGGGTGGACCATGACCGTTTGCCTCAGCGACGCGAGGCCCAACGGGAAAATTCGATACGAGTGGACGCACGTCAAAGGGGGCAGCTTCTACCTGACCGGCGAATATCTCGAACTGGAGCCTTACAGCAGGATCGTTCACGTCGAGCGCATGCATTTGCCCGACCCAACACCGGACAACCACGTTGAAACCAGGTTCGATCGAGACGGCGTCGGCACGCTAATGACGCTTCGCATGACCCTGCCCGATGCTGAAACCCGGACGCGCATGCTCGCAACCAATATGGAGCACGGCATGGAAGCGAGTTACACCCGGCTTGAAAGCATGCTCTAGCCCCTCGGACCGAGGAATCCTCCTGCGCCGATCCACCGGAAACTATTCTGGACCGCGGTGCCTGAACCGTGTGAATCGCCACCTTTATAAGAATCGTTGAATCGCTTCGTTTGCGTGTTCCTGAAACGCCGCATTTGCCAGGTCTCGGAATATCTCACTTTGGTCTATCACCGGCCCGGTAAGCTTCTTTTCCGCACTTGCGTAAAAGACCCCGCTTTTGAGTGACGGGTCTGTCAATCCAGTGACGATGCGTCCAGCGCCCGTCTCGAGAGAGTGCGCCTGGCCGAGCATAGGAGCAATGATCGGCATCAGAATATACTGCACGAAAATTCGCATGGGCGTCGGCATCGAGCTTGCGATCTCGGTGCCCTGCGTGTTTCCGGGGCTCATCGTGACGAGTTGCAGATTTGGGTGCTTGCGGGCCTGGTCTGCCATCCACATTGCAGCAGTGTATTTCACCTCTCCATAGGCCAGGGCACCGTTGAACTTTTTGCCGGCGAAGTCCTTGCCCGTAATCACATCGACGAAATCCTGTACGGAGGAGGTCGGCAGTGCAGGCCGTTTCATGCCCATTTGCGGGACGCCCCGTGCCGCTTCGCTGCCCACGTATACCGCTCCTTTCGTGAGCTGTCCGATCTCGATCAGACCTTCCATCAAAGCGGCATGGCCGAGTACGTTGGTCGCGAAGATCTGCGTTACTCCGTCTTTGGTCAGTGCAAGCGGCGTTTTGCCGCCCGAGCCGCCAGCGTTCATCACCAGAGCATCGACTGATCCCTGCAGCCCACGCATCGCCGACCGGACATTACTCACGTCGGACACATCCATCAATACGATCTTGAAAATCGACTTACCCGTCTTCTGTTCGAGTTCCTGCTTTGCCACTCGTGCCTTGGCCTCGTTCCGGCAAGCGAGATAAACCCGTTCCACGCCACTGCGCAATGCCATTTGACGAGCCACTTCCTTGCCTATGCCGGCGTTCGCCCCGGTAATCAGAACACTTGTAATCTCTCGCCCATCCATGAATCTGTCCTTTCTTCCCCAACTTCTTTATTATGGAGCGTATACTTCAGATGTTTGCTGAAAGAGTCAGATGCAGAAACGCTGCTTCTAATCAACGGAGAGGTAGGAGCCATGGGAGTTGCAAATGTGTCGAGCAGAAAAATGGGGCGGCCTCGCGGTTTCGACACGGACGCTGCCCTCGACGCCGCGCTCAAGGTTTTTTGGGCCAAAGGCTACGAAGGCACCACGGTTTTGGACTTGACCGAGGCGATGTCGCTGAATATGTCCAGCCTCTACGCCGCCTTTGGAGATAAGGAAAACCTGTTCCGGCAGGTTGCCGCGCGTTATGCCCAGGATGCGTCCGCTCTGTACGAAAATGCGTTGGCCAAGCCCACACTGTATGAAGCTCTGTCGAACTTGTTCTCAGCGATCGTCGAGTTCCTAAACCGGCCCGGCTATCCGCCCGGCTGTCTTACGGTCATGGGAGCGCTGGCGACCAGTTCGAACGCGGAGCCGGTGCAGCAACTGCTCTTGCAGATGCGCACCCGGGGCCAACTTCGGTTGCAGGAGCGATGCGAAGAAGCTCAGAAGGCCGGCGAACTGCCGCAAAAGACCGATATTCCGGCATTCGCGCGGTATCTTGCCACCATCCTCTGGGGGCTGATGGTGCAGAGTGCAAGCGGAGCCACGAAAGCGCAGATGCAGGGCATTGCAGACGCAGCCCTGCAACATCTGGCGCTGGATATTACTCGGAGCTAGCCCCACAACATACTCGGCATCGACTGGTGATTTCAGCAACCGAGGCCAATCATGAAAACTGCCCTGCTTGTTCTGAATCTAGTAGCCTCGTTCGCTTCGGCAGCATCGGCCGTGGTTGCTCTCCTCCGTCCGGCACTTCTCTCAGCTTCAATTCATATCTCCCACGGTGAGACATTCTACGTCCGCATGTATGCCGCGCGCGCGATTCCATTTGGGCTGGCAGCCGGAATCTTGCCGTTCTGGGCTGGCGAAAAAGCTGTCGCGTGGGTCCTCTTTACTGCTGCAGTGATTCAAATCGTGGATGTCATGATTGCAATGGGGAAGAAGGACCGGAGAATGATCGTGGCCGCGTCCGTCGGCGCCATCGTGCATATCCTCTGCGGTTTGTCGATCATCTAGCGATCGGGAGAATGGCCCCACGGGAAAGCGGGAGGGCAAGATAGCGGTAATCACCTGCAGGTAGTTCCGGTATGGCGCTGGCAGCGGCGAAACTGTTCGTGGAAGAAGGCGCGTACCTCTTCATCTCAGGACGAGACCAGAACAAGCTCGACAAAGCGGTCAGGGAGATCGGTTGCAACGTGATTGCCGTGCAGGCTGACTCTTCCAAAGTAGCCGACCTCGATCGTCTCTTCGAGACCGATGAAGGCAACATTACGCGCCAGTCGGTCAAGTTTCTCCGGGCATAATATGATCTCCTTCCCTCTTTGTACAAAGTCTAAACGGTGGTTTAGATTTGTACAGGCTCAAACGGGTGTTTGGAAAGGTAATATGCCCGCCTATATCGCGTATTACCGCGTCTCTACCGACCGTCAGGGAGCCAGCGGTTTAGGACTGGACGCGCAACGCCACGCGGTGGCCGGTTTCATCGGTCACGGAAAACTGATTGCCGAATACACGGAGATCGAAAGCGGCCAACGGCACGACAACCGGCCGCAGTTGCTCGCCGCCATCGAGCAATGCCGGAAAAGCAAGGCCGTGCTGGTCATTGCAAAACTCGACCGCCTGGCGCGCGACGTGCATTTCATCTCCGGGCTGCAGAAGGGCAAGGTGGATTTTGTCTGCTGCGACAACCCGCACGCCAATAAAACCATGCTGCAGATGATGGCCGTCTTTGCCGAGCACGAGAGGGAGATGATCTCCCAGCGCACGAAAGACGCCTTAGCCGCCGCCAAGCGCCGGGGCGTGAAGCTCGGCAACCCCCGCTTAGAAGAAGCGACCAAGCGCGCAGCGGAGGTCAACCGCAGCGAGCCACCCGCTCTGGAAATTCTCGCCTTTATGCGCCAGATGCGGGAGCGCGGCGAGTCGCTGCGCGCGATTGCCCGCCAGCTCAACCGGCTGAATCTGCGCACGGCGCGCGGCTACCAATGGCATGCAAAAACGGTCAGAGCTGTGTTGAACCGGGAAAGGAGTGCTGACCATGCCGTCGCGTAAGAACGAACTGACGCTGATCGGTGATTTATTCGGTGATCCTCTGACCAATCAGCAACCGACCACACCGGCCAAGCCCAAGAGGAAGGCCCAGGAAGTCACTAAGGCAACGCTGGAATTGATCGAGACCGGACAGCTTATCTTTGACGAACCGGCCACCAAGGAGAACGCCGCTTTTATGCACGTCGTCCTTTGTCATTTGGGGATGCCGCGCAGCCCGCGCAGAGAAAGATACTTTGATAGGTATTACGTGACCCCGCATTTTCACGGCGCAGTCGCTATGGAGGCAGGGAGACTTTGGAACGGTAAACAATTCGTTGAGTATCCCTTACCTTATGGCGTGAAACCCCGTCACATTTTTATGAATGTCATCACGACCGCGATCCGCACCAAAGACCGCTTCGTGAAAGTAGGAAACACCAGACGCGAGTACATGCTGAAGCTTGGCATTGACCCGCAGGGAAGCGAATACCGCAGCTTCAATAAGCAAGTTTTCTCTCTAGCCGCCTGCAAAATGCAAATGGGCTTTACCTACAACAACGGGCGAGTTCTTAATATTCCGCTCATTAAGCCTATTGAGACATTCGAAGCGTGGCTAGTGCCGGACGGTAGCACTCAGCAGACTTTATGGCCTGGGGTGATGGAACTATCCGAAAAGTTCTATGACGGACTGGCAGGGGCGCTTGTGCCGATTGACGAACGTGCCGCCCTTGCTCTCGATGGTGCGTTGGAGCTTGATATTTATTTCTGGCTGTCTCAGCGCCTATGCCGCGTTCGTGACCCACGCGGCCAGTTCATTACTTGGAAGGCATTAAAGGATCAATTCGGCCAGGACTACAAGAACACCGCCGACTTCAAAACTGAGTTTATAAAATCTCTCGCCCAAGCTCTTACGGTTTACCCGCATGCCCGTGTGGAATGGGATGCAGCCGCAACCGGAGGCGCGACCCTCTACACCTCCAAGCCGCCCATTCCGAAAATCCTCATTCCTGTGCATAGGCCGTAAGGAAAACGGAAGTTTTCCACATTGAATCACCCTGAACAAGTGCATTGAATCACCCTGACGCTATATAAGGTAATCGGTAGTTAAGACCGGTAGTAGGGAAATGTCCACTGTGGATAACAACCGAAAAGCCGAAATCAACACGGCGCTGTGCAAATGACGGCCCGTGGAAAGCCTGGAAAACCAAAAGCAGGTTTTCCACCCTTCCCACTGTCCTTGGGAATCGCTGCGCGATTCCCACATTCACACAGGCCCGACGATTTCCCCTTATAAGAAGGCACGAAACGGAATTTTAAACACGCTGACCTGACGAGTCCAAAGCATTTGCGGCATGGGTTACCGCAGACTCCGAAAAGCCCTTTATGGGGCTTCTGTATCTAACGAGATTTCGACGTAAAAATAGGGAATTTTGCGCCACTCTGCGCGTGTCAGCGTAGCATGATTCGGATTGTCCTCAGCAACCATCGAAATCAGAAATTGGTCGTTACCTCGGTTGTAGTATCCGGGCGGACCGTCCCACTGACAACAACTTTTCTTCAGTCGCGGCAGATGAACATGCTGTACCAAAAAGTTCTCCACCGCCACGGCCTGCGTACCGGGCACTCGATAGGTAGCTTTGAAGGGTTTGCCCTGCAGATCTTTATGCTGGCTGCAGCTCATGAACTCCAGTTGGCTCGGCTTTTGATGCAACTCCGCCAGCAAATCGCCGCAGCTTGCGCCTTTGTCCTGCGCCCGGAGAAAGGGAGCCGGAACGGTGACAAGCAGTGCGGCTGTGAGAGCGAATCGGAAAAGCATGTTCATTTCACTACCGTCAACTGTCCTACCAATTTTCCCATAGAACCGGGTACCCGATGGGAAATGAGATAGTTATAGAGCGCTGTCCACTTGGTCAGTTCATGGCACGTTACGCACCCTTCGGAAACATGGCCGACGTGAATGTAGCGGGTGCTGCCCACCAGGGAACCGTTCAGGCCAATGGGAAACCAGATATCATTGCCGATCATCCCCGGCGTGGCCCGCGCGTAACGAGTAGTTGGAATGTTGGCATGTGAATAATCAGGGTACAGGATGTTGTGACGGCCTGCGGGGATGGGCGTAAACCGCCCATCCCATACGCTGTTGAGCGTTACTTTTACCGTCATTCCTTTGAACGTTAACTCGCCCCATTGCTGGGTGAGCCGTCCTTTGAACGGTGATACCTCCTCAACGGGTGTTCCCACGTAGCGGACCTGGACAGTAGCCGCGCCTTCCGGCCCCACATCCGAAAGATACTGCTGGGCGTGTTCCTTGCTGAGACTCGCTTCTTTACCGACATAGGGGCTGCTGCCGTCAGCCACCTGGAAGAAAACGCGGCCTTCCGCTTCCCTTGTCAGTTCCACACGCGTGTACTCACAGAGAAACGCGTCGCCAAGAGTCATGGGTACGGCGAGTCGTATTTTCAGCCATCCGGGGTTATCGGCGCGTCTTGTGTACTTGATCTTTCCAGGCATCTTCAGTTTGTCTCTTTAACTTAGGGCGGTTTGCCGTGTCAGCTCCGCCGGACGGGGTTTCTTAGCTTCCATTGCTTCCGTTTCAGGCGTAGCAGCATCGCATACGGATGGAAGGCCCACACCCAAGCCGACACGCGCGCAACCCGGTCATCAAAGCTCCTTTTGGCGATAAAGTAAACCGGAATGCAGGTGATAGCCGACAGAACGCAATTCAATCCGACGAAAGCGAAAGCGGACGCCGGGGTGTACACGCCGTAGATTCGGAACACAAGGCTGAGGGCGTATGGATAGACTGGCGTGAGTAAGGCCGTGGGTCCCGTGTGAGTCCAGAACGGGTCGGCAAATCCGTGTCCGGCGACGAGAGATGCCGCTATTTTGCCGATTTCATAGCCAAACTCCCAATGATCCCTTCCGGGAGCGAGGAATTGGGGATAGATAAACGCGAGAACCAGAAGGCGAACGGCAAGGCCAAGCAGAATGGGCCACACAAGGACTTGGAGGTGGAATCTCTTTTGGGGTGCTATAGATTCAGGCACGAACCACTCTTTGATCGGGGCAAAGCAATAGAAAGCAAAATAATCCCCTTATGAATAACATGAGGAGAAGACACGAAACGGAATTTAAAGCACGCTAGCAGCAAGAACATGATGCAGGTTGAGGCTGAACCAATAAGCTTTCAAATCCGATCAACTCTATCGCATTTTTAAAACATTTCTGCTTCTAAATGTTTTCTGCTGTGCTAGGCTTGTAACCGACCAAAGGAGCGTTTGAACGAGTACACCTAATCAAACACGCTTTCCTTTACACGCTTTTCTTAAAGAGCCTTGCGAGCTTTTTGAGGTTGATTCCTATACCGCTGAAGTTAGGTTCGAGAATCAAGGCATTGACTAACGCTCCGCCTTTGCCGCTTTTCATTTCGCGGGTCACCTGAAAACCTGTTAGTTGTTTCTTGGCTTTGATGTCATCGAATAGTTTGGCGATCATGGCAACTACTGCATCGGGTGTTTTGCAGGTCTTTTTCAAGGGGATTAATAGAAGTGCATCGCTGTGAAGTTTGCCGCTTGGATTCAAGGATTCTTTGAAAGTCGTGGGATTCCTAGTTGTGACCATGATGGCGGGAAGTAGTTCCTCCGCTGGTTCACGGTTAACGTGATGCCAAGACAATACTTCGTCTTCGAAATGCAGCCCTCGCGGGCCATAGATGAATACCGCGTCTGACTTAGACGCCGCATCCGACATCTGTCGGATATTGCTGCGCACTGCTTCGCCAAACGGTTCATCCCAGCCATAGTCAAGAAGATAAAGATAATACGAGCGGTGTACTTCTGCTGGAATCTCACCAAGTGAATGTACGTATAAGCCCATTTCTTCTCCACGGTAACGCTTAACAATCAAGCGTCGGTTTGGATTGTTGCACCCGTCTACTTCTGCCCCATGAATCGCGCGCACCACAACGGTCCGGTGCTCGCAGTCGGCGGCGAGTTGTCCACCGGGTCGATGACGGAGGGTCTGTTGAAGTTTGTCGCTGACGATGTGAAAGGAGCCGTTGTTCCAGCCGCTGGCCATTGGCTTATGGAAGAGAACCCCCAAGCGACGGTAAAGATCGTTCAGGACTTCCTTGCGTAGAAGAAGGAAATTGAGTCAAGGTTCGTCAAACAGCGGCTGTAACCACTTCGCACGGCCTGATTTCCGGTAGCGGGCCCACCGGTATGACCAGACCCTTGACCGCAGCCGAAGGGGTGGTCTGACCGTCTGGTTTTCTACGGATACGACTAAAGAACACCGTACACCTTGACCGGTGATGCACCAAGATGTACACTAGACACGTAACGAAGGTGGTCAGCGTATACCTTCAGGAGAAGTGCAATGACGAACAGCAAAGATGTCGTGGTCACCGGAGTTTCCACCGGAATCGGCTGGGGAACTACAAAGGTGCTTGTCTCAAAAGGATTTCGTGTGTTCGGTTCTGTACGCAAGCAGGCAGACGCCGATCATTTGCAGAGAGAGTTCGGTGGCAGCTTCGTTCCTCTCATCATGGATATTACGGACGGAGACGCTGTGCACCAGGCTGCGCAAAAGGTCAGCTCAATGATCGGCGACAGGAATCTGGTTGGCTTGGTGAACAACGCAGGGATTGTGGTGAGTGGGCCGCTGCTCTATCTGAGACCCAGTGAGTACAGACGGCAGTTGGAAGTTAACATGATCTCCCCGCTGGTCGTAATCCAAGCCTTCGCTCCTCTGTTAGGAACGGATAAGAAGAGGCCGGGTCCGGCTGGCCGTATCGTGAACATCAGCTCTACGACCGCGAAAGTCGTTCTCCCGCTCCTCGGCGCTTATAGCTCCTCCAAGTCTGGTCTGGAAGGAATGTCAGACGCGCTGCGGCGAGAGCTGATCTTATTTGGCATTGACGTCGTAATCATTGAACCGGGCACCGTGAGCACGGCGATGTACGACAAGGGCGAAAAAGAGGATCTAAGTGAGTTTCAGCAGACCGGGTATTGGGATGCAATGCAGAACTTCCAGAAGTTCATCGTCACCGAGGCCCGCACGAACGGTTTATCCCCTGAGCGTCTGGGCAAAGCCGTTCATGTGGCACTCACCGCGGCAAAACCAAAGGCACGCTACGCGGTCGTGCCGCAACGCTTCAAGAACTGGACTCTACCTGGACTTCTGTCTACCCGGGCACTCGATGCCCAACTGACAAAAATGCTGGGACTCACGAAGCGGTAGTCATCGCGCTTTCACTGCCACTTCATTTTGAGAAAGTGAAAAGCTCGACGAGCTCCTTCACCCGCTCTTTCTGACGGCTGCGCGGAAATCGCTTGGTTCGTGTGAGTTCAGCAATACCGTGAAGGCTCGCCCAAAACAATTCCGATACAACCTCCGGCTTCGAACCCTGCCCCTGAAATAACTCCAGCGGTTGGGCAAACGCGAATCGCATTTCGGGAGGCGTAGCCGCGTCATCGAACGGTACGCTCAGGCTGAGCGAAAACATCACTTCATACAGTGCTGGTGAGGACGCGGCGAACTCCAGATATGCGGCCGCGACCGATTCGACCGTGTTTCCACGCTGAACCCGTTTTCGTGCCTTTTCCAAAGCCAGGCCCATCTCCTGGAACCCCTCGATAGCAACCGCGGCGAGGATCCCCTCGCGGCTTCCAAAATGAGCGTACAACACGGGTTGGCTGTATGAGATTTCGTCGGATAGCCGCCGCACGGTTACGTTGGACCACCCTTCAAGTTCCGCGATTCGTCGTGCGGCACTGATAATCTGTGCCCGGCGGGCCTGCCTTGCACGCAGTTTTCGTTCAGCAATTCGGTTAGTTGCCAGCGTTGTTGCCATTGATAGAAAATATAACGCCGCTATAAAAACACTTGGCGGACGGTGAAACTTTCGCGAATGCGTAGCATCATAATAGCAATGCTAGGATTACTAGCAAACAGACAAATCATGCATAACGCTATCCCTCTCTCTGTGGCTGCTCTTATAGCCGTGTCGGTCTTTGTTATCGGCTGTTTCTACCTCGTATCTCCTGAGCGAATCTCAAGATCATTTGGTCTTAAGCCGCCTGCGTCCGATGCTGACACCCGTGCCTGGCTGCGTCTCAAAGGAATTCGGGACGTCGGACTTGGGTTGGTCGTGCTGACAATGATGCTGACCGCGGACAAGCGGTCGGTAGGCACAGCTCTCATCGTTCTTGCCATCATCCCTCTCGGCGACATGTCA
The DNA here is from genome assembly GCA_964245395.1 of uncultured Bryobacteraceae bacterium. Lineage (GTDB taxonomy): Bacteria > Acidobacteriota > Terriglobia > Bryobacterales > Bryobacteraceae > Bog-105. The sequence continues at coordinate 16,403 of CAXTMN010000063.1, read as the reverse complement.
ATCGTCCTGGGGTCGGGCGGGTCGAAGTCGCGAGCGTTTTCAGTTCATGGCGTAACCTGCGCGGTGATGCTTGTCGTCGGCCTCTTGTTGATCCATGCCATTTGAGAGAAATGCCTCTGATCGTTCTTGTCGACCGTGACGGGTCGGATCGCATCCGGCATGCTGGAGTTGTCCATCCGGCTGTCGCTCGGTTGCCGGCTTGTGGCCCCGCAAGCACGTAGTCGCTACGTGATGAGTAGGTAGCACAGGGAGAGCAAGCAATGAAAAAGGCTACTCCTCGGGACAGTGCAATGATGCTCGCCGCGCTGGGCATACTCGCTTACGCCGCTTCCATGTTGACGCATGAAGCGCTTGGTCACGGCGTTTATTGTCTCGCTGCCGGTGGTCATAACGTACTGGTGACGGCCTGGTGGGAGACCTGTGATTTTCCAGGCGCGCCTGCACCTGGAATTAAGGCGGCGGGGCCCAGTGTGCAATTCGCTGCCGGCCTGTTGGCCTGGCTCGTGCTGCCTCTGTTATCCCCAAACGCGAGCAGGCTGCGCTGCTTTTTGTGGCTGTATATGGTTTTCAATCTGCTCGTCTCCTCCGGCTATGTCGCATTCAGCGGCGTTACCAATTTTGGAGATGCCGCCGAACTCATCTCTCAGCTCCATCCTCCTGTCGTATGGCGCGGCGGGCTCATTCTGCTCGGTTCATTGGTCTACTTCCTGTCCATGCGGGCGGCCGCTTTAGAACTCAAGCGATTTGCCGGCCTGGATGACCGATACAGACGCCTTTTCCGCCTTGTCTGGATTCCCTATGTAACTGCCGGAGTTTTTGCGTGCTGTACCGGCGCCTTGAACCAAATAACGGGACACCCAGCCGCGATTGCATTGGCAGTGGCATCCTCCTTCGGGGCTGGATCGGGTATGTTGGGCCTTCCCGATATGCAGCGCGGGATGGCATCGAGAAGATCCTCGCCGGCCGTCTATGTCGGGTGGAGCGCTGCGTGGGGTGTCCTCGCGGCAACGGTCCTGGTGTTCTTCCTCTTTTTCATTGGCCCGGGACTGCAGTGATCGTCTCGACTAGCTTCTGAATTACAGGCGCACCCCCCAGAGCCGCCCGCGCGGCGCGATTCCAAGCGTGAAGCCGTCCAGCGTCAGTTCAACATGGATTGACTGGCCCGATTCGGGCGTCCGAAAGGTTTCTGTGAATCTCAGTCTTCAATAGAATGTTGCCGCCCGAGGTAGATCGCGCGAGTAGAGGTTTATCATCGGGCTCTCGAATCGCGGCATCGGGATTCCTCATTATCTAGCGGCCAGCAGAGTATGCATTTCGAAGTTCTCTTCTACGGTTCGCCATGAATTAAGTCCGGGCAATCGGTAACCCGGAAAAGAGACCTGAGCCAGGCGAAAGAACCGGCAGCAAGAATCGCGACTACTCTCCTTGCACCCGTCGGGTCACGGATCAGCAGTTTACAAGATGCCTACGCCAAGACTCGGCAACCACGCTGCTACTTCGCTTCCGATCAGGTGCGGATTATCCTCCTGCAAGAAGTGCAATCCCGGCCCAAGGTCCACGCTTCTCGAGTTGCGAAGGTGTTCTGCATACCACTTGGCCTTCTCCGCAGTGATGACTACTCCCGGATAGGCCGAGAAGAGAAGCTTCGGCAAGTCGTTCGCCAGCAACCATTCGTGATATGCCTCCACCCGGCTGTACACCTCCGCAGGCTCACCTGCAATCGGAGCATCGTTCGGAAAGCGATATAAGGGTTCACGCGACGCCGGATCCAGGAAGGGAGCGCGATAGTGACTCATCTCCACCTCGCCCAGCTTGCGGACGACACCGCCTGGCAGGAATTGCTCGATGAAGATGTTCTTGTCGATCGCCAGTTTGCGGCCCGTCTCAGGTGAACGGAGAGCGCGAAACAGATCTCGACCGCTGTCGGAGAACTCTTCCCACGTCTTCCAAGGATGCACAAATTCCATGAAGGCAAGGCCGGCGAGCCTGTCTTCATGCCGGCGAGCCCAATCAAACCCAAGCCCCGAACCCCAATCGTGCAGAACGAGCACAATCTTGCCTTCCGGCACGACGGCATCAAGGAACGCTTCCAGGTAGCGGGCGTGTTCTGCATAGCCGTACTTCGAGGCGGGTAGTTTCCCCGAGTCACCCATCCCTATCAGGTCAGGTGCAATGCACCGGACCCTTTCCGCGACATGGGGGACAACATTACGCCAGAGATACGAGGAGGTAGGATTGCCGTGTAAAAACACCACCGTGCCCTCTGTTGATTCCCCTGCCTCGATATAGGCCATCTCCGAGTCGAGCACCTTGACCCGGCGCTTTGTGAACGGGAAATCCGCTAAAATGCCTTCCATATTCGCTCCTTGCTCCGATGAGAACGTTGTTGTTTACCCGCACTGCGGTACACACACACCGCATGTGATGTATGAACTAACCGTTTGGTTCACATATACTGCCCCTATGACGTCCAAGCCGCAGAAAAGAAGAATGCTCCTCCTCGACGACCTGACACCCGTTACTCGCCGCAAGGCCGTGCCCCACCAGTTTGTGCTCGATGCAGTCGCAGAGATCGCTCCTGCAACTCGTCCCATGTTTGGCTGTCTGGCGATTTACGTGAAAGAGAAAATCGTCCTCCTGCTTCGGGACAGACCAAACAATCCTGAGGCCAATGGGGTTTGGCTTGCGACCCCCGTCGAACATCATGCGAGCTTGCGTCCCGAGTTCCCAAACATGCGGCCCGTTCGCATAATGGGAAAAGATCTGACCGGTTGGCAGTTACTTCCGGTCGATGCGTCGGATTTTGAGGAAAGTGCGCTGCGTGCCTGCGAGCTCGTCGTCAAACGAGATCCTCGCATCGGTAAAGTGCCGAAAAGCAAGCGGCGCCCGGCTTCCAAACGTTGACCCTCCGGGGAAATCAGGGGAGAGTAAAGCCCCAGCCTCACGCGCTCCACGGAATTCTGTAGAGCCTCCATGTCCAGGGCTTGCCGGTGCCAGATAAGGTAGATTCTATGGGCGATTCCGAAGCAACACGTGAACGGATACTGAATGCAGCAACGGAGGAGTTTGCAGCTTATGGTCTCGCTGGCGCCCGGGTTGATCGGATTGCGGAGGCTGCTGCGGCGAACAAGAACCGGATTTACGCCTACTTCGAGAGTAAAGAAGGTCTGTTTCATACCGTCATCGAACGCAGCATCATGAACTTGTATGAATCGGTCCCCTTCACAGCGGAAGACCTCCCGGACTATGCCGTGCGGCTGTTCGACTTCATTACCTCCAACCCCAACCCAGTCCGCTTGGTAGCGTGGTTTGGTCTGGAATCCCGGGCCGATTGGGGCAATTGGTCCCGGACCTCAAAAGGCGCGATGGATGTCAAGTCGGATGCAATTGCAAAAGCTCAAAGGGACGGCTTTGTGGAGCGGGAACTCTCGCCCAAATCGGTCCTGATTTTGGTTGTTTCCTTGGCGTCGGCTTGGTCTGTGGCCAACCCTTCAAATCAGTTGATTGATCCGGGTGCTCTTCGCCGCCGTGCAGAAACCCGCAAAACATTGCACCTGGCCGTTAGTAAGCTTTCACAAGCCCGATCAAAAACGACGGCGAGATCGTAGGCAAGAGCCTGACCATGATCGCTTCAGCGGGCGGCGGCCCTGCTTCCGGTTTGATAGATGCTCCGTGCCTTATGAGAAAGTCCGTTTCAATCGCCCACCAGTACCTTGAAAATCGCCACCTTCAACATCAACAACGTCAACAAACGCCTCGAGAATCTCCTCGCCTGGCTCGCCACAACGAAGCCGGACGTCGTTTGCCTCCAGGAGCTCAAGGCAGAGGGCCGAGCCTTCCCTGCGCACGCCCTTCGCGCCCTCGGCTATCACGCCGTCTGGCAGGGTGAGCGCTCCTGGAACGGCGTGGCGATTCTCGCTCGAGGCCACGATCCCGTGCTGACCCGCTCCAGCCTTCCTGGCAATCCCGAAGATCGGCAAGCGCGCTACATCGAGGCCGCCGTCAACGGAATCTTGATCGCTTCTCTTTACCTGCCCAATGGCAATCCTCAGCCCGGTCCGAAGTTCACCTACAAGCTTGCCTGGTTCGAACGCCTTATCACCCACGCCGGCGAACTCATCGCCGCCGGTGTGCCCGTCGTCTTGGCCGGTGATTACAATGTCGTACCCACCATGTACGACATCTATCCCACGCGATCTTTAGATAACAACGCCCTGATTCAACCTGCAAGCCGCCAGGCCTTTGCCCGACTCCTCTCTCACGGCTGGACCGATGCTCTGCGCAAGCTGCACCCCGACGGTCCCCTCTGGACTTTCTGGGATTATAAACGCAATCGGTGGCCGGCCGGCAAGGGCATGCGCCTCGATCACTTTCTGCTCTCCCCGGAGCTGTCAAAGCGACTTGTCGATGGCGGCGTCGACGGCTGGGTTCGAGGCGAAGAAAACGCCAGCGATCATGCTCCTGCGTGGATAAGGCTGGAGCTTTGACGCGCTACTCACGCCCTTATCGACCGCGCCCTTGTGTGTCGCGAATCTCTAAAAAGAGATCTTTAAGATGCGGCCTGCTGTGCCCACCAGCCATCCTGAGTCCGGGCTCGCAAACGCGACCGCCCAGTAGTTCGTCACCCCGGGCAGACTCAACCAGGTGTCGCCTTCATCCGGGCTCCAGGCAGCCCCAGCCGGACCTGTGATCACCACCCGGCGCTCCTCACAGCTGTACCCCTCATCGTCCTCGAAATTACTCTCAGCCTCGGCCTCGTAATCGAAGTGTCGGTCGAGCACATAACTTAACCCATAGATAGCCCCGGGAAACGGTGGTCGGCTCGCCAGCTGCCACGACTTTCCGCCATTTTGCGATCGCGCCACAGTATCGGCGAATGCTGCGGGAGCGGCCAGTTCTCCAGCGCCCAGAATGCCGTGCCGGGCGTCACGAAAAGCCACCGTAAATACGCCTGATGTCGCTGTCCCCTGAACAATCGGCGTATCGTAAGCTTCCCACGTGTCTCCGGCGTCCCTGGTGGCCAGAACTCTCGCCTTCGCGGCACCCCCAGTCCCAATCCAGGCATGTCTTTTCCCCAGAGTCGCGACGCACGTCCCGCTCGCCGCAAACGAAGACTCGCCCGGCTGTGCCGCAGGTAACCGGTCACCTATGTCATTCCACGTTCTCCCGTTTACTGTACGAATTGCCGGAAATCTGCCGTTCACCGAATCGCTCGTGGTCAATCCCCGCGTCGGCGTCCAGAAAGCAAAACAATCGTAAAACGCGTTAGGGTCCTGATTTTGAAATTGCAAAGACCACGAACTCCCACCGTCTTCGGTTTTATAAATCCGTGAGTCCGTTCCCGTTCCCGCCGACAGCAGATAAGCAACCTTCTCGCTCACTCCCTGCACATCGCGAAACTGGAGGCTCTCCGCTGTCGCAACAACCCCGGCTTCCCACGTCTGTCCGCCATCTGTCGTCTTCACCCAGGTGCCCCCCACACCGCTGGCCCATACCACTTGCGAGTTCACCGGACTGATCGCCTGAAGCCGGTTGCTCGTGCCACTCTGTTGTGCGGTGAGAACCGGGGCCCGATTCCCCTGCCTTCCGAACTGCCCGGACGCAGGAGGCAACAGTCCGGCCGCTAAGGCAAGCGAAGCTGAGATCAGTAACTTAGAACGCATTCAGAAGCTCCTTTATAGGGTCCAAGTATCGCGCAGCAGGGCAAGTGCGCAATCACGCTCACTCGTATGCAGTGTTTAAGGCTCTGCGAGCTCCCTGATCCAGATGTTCCGGAAGCTGATTGGCTCGCTCTTGTCCCCGTGTGCCTGCAGTTTAATCGGCGCCGTGTCGTACTGCTTGTAAAATGGCTTGCCTATATAGCGCGTCTCGCCTTTTAGCTGGAAGTGATTCTCTACCAGCACGCCGTTGAAGAAAACCGTGACATAGGCCGGGGTCTTGACAGAACCATCAGCGTTGAACGTAGGCGCCGTCCACACCACGTCATAGGTCTGCCACTCTCCGGGTTTGCGATTCGGGTTTGCTAGCGGAATCGCCTGCTTGTACATGCTCCCTGCTTGACCGTTAACGTACGTCTTGTTGTTATAGGAATCGAGAATCTGCAGCTCATATCCCGCGTCCCCTGGCCCCGTCGAGGCCAGAAACACCCCGCTGTTGCCTCGCGCTTGGCCGCTGCCACTTATGTTTTCGGGAATCTTCCATTCAAGGTGAAGCTGGTAGTTCTTGAACGTCCGCTTTGTCTCAATGTTGCCGGAATCCTTGGCCTTGTTCACAGTCAACACGCCGTCGGTGACGTTCCATTTGGCTGGCGACTTGTCACGATTCGACACCCACTCATCCAGGTTCTTCCCGTCGAATAGCACGATTGCATCCGAGGGAGGCGCCGTGTTATCCGCGCCCGGCGTCACCACCTTGGGCTCCGGCCCCGCTACCTCGGTGTCTTCCGGTCGCGCCCCCGGCTGTCCCGTGCTCTGGGGCGTGGGCGACTGGTGTCCCAATGGGTGGGCCAACAGGTGTGCCGGCAGCGGAGCCCCCACCGCCAGCACGGCCGTAAATGCCAGATATTTCCAACGTTGAATACGCATGGTCTTAAATGAACATACACCCGTCGCTTCTTAAACCAAGTTGTATCGACACATCGCGCCTGGTACGTTGCCCCCTTGCCGTGAGAAGGCCTTCGCCAGACACATCGAGATGCTCCCCGCAATCCAACCCGGTTAGTGATTGCCTGCTTGATGATCCTTCACGTATTGTTCGATCCAGGCTGGAGGATTGGGTTCGTTACGCCCATTCACCTTTACATTCAGTTCCTGCGCCCATCGATATCCCCACATCGGGCCGTATTTCGTGATGTAGGTCTCAGGAACAACATAGGCAGGATCTCTGACAGCTTCTGCTAGGGACACGAACCGGTATCCGCGTTTCTCGAAAAGCGCTAGCACTTGTTCGATGGTGTCTGCATTTAGTGCGCTATCGTGCAGCAGCATGATATTCGCCGGTTCGTATCCGAATACCTGCTTGTCAAGTGCCGTATACCAGTCAATCTCCGCTCCCGTATAAGCGATGTAATCGACTCTGACCCGGGCTGCTGTCTGCTCGTCATGCCGTGAGTGCGCTAATTCGTAAACGGTGTTGAACTCGTAATCCGTGCTGTCGATCGTACACGGAGCGACACGATACTCCTGCGCTGACATGAATCGAGCGATGGCATCGTGCTTCATCTTGGTGTCCCCTGTATGGTTGTAGGGAAAGCGAAGGAATTTTGGCCGGCGAGATACATTCGACAGCAGAGCGGCGAGTATAACTTCTCCCCGAGTGATCTCTTCCTCAATCTCGTCAATCGAAAGAGTATTTACATCCGGGTGAGAGTAAAGGTGATTTCCCAGATCAAAGCCCGGTCGCGTCCACTGCTCTAGTATCCTCGTGCCCGCCCCAATGCCCAGTGCCTTAACTTGTTGCTCGTTCACGAATCCCGTGGCTGCGGCCCCGTGGCGACCGAAGGCCTGGAGAATCTTCTCATTCACCTCCATGGCCTCCTTCACCTCCGAAATGTTCAGCGGCCCTGAACGGCCGGATGCAAACGGAAGATCGTCTACGGTCATTGCCACCGTGTGATCTTGCAACTGCGGTTCACTGCCACACGGAAGAATTAGCAGGCAGAGTAATGCGACTACGATTTCCTTTTGCTTCGCCATAGGATCGGAAATGCGCGCGCAGCGGTTAAGGCGTCAAGGCTGATCGCATGGAAATTCACTTATAGCGTTTGTCCCAACAGTCCAGGCTTGTTTGCAGCCAGATTGAGGATCAACTCACCAAACAATGTATTGGCCCAGGCAAACCAGGTCCGCGTGAAGTGCTGCGGATCATCCTTCTCAAACGACTCGTGGATGAACCCTGTGCCAGCCGTCGTAGTCTTCAGCCAGCGCAGGCATTGCATGATTTCAGAGTCATCCGTACTCGTGAAGGCCCGCATGATGATGGACATGGGCCAGATCATATTTAGCCCTGCATGTGGCCCACCCACGCCACTGGCTGCCTTGCCTTCGAAGAAGTAAGGATTCGCCGGGCTTAAGACACGCGCGCGCGTCCGCTGGTAGACGGGGTCGGATATCTGGCAGCATCCCAGATAAGGCAAGCTGAGCAGTCCCGGTGCGTTGGCATCGTCCATGAAGATCTGGCTCCCGTACCCATCCACTTCATAGGCCCAGACCGGTTCCGCTTGCGAGCCGCTCATGTAACCATATTGCTGAACCGCAGCAGAGACCTCTTCAGCAAGCGCGTCCGCATCCCGCGCCAGAGCCTCATTCTGCCCGACAGCAGTCGCGAGCTCTGCTAGCTGCCGCAGGCTGGCCACCGCAAAAAGATTGGCGGGAACGAAAAGCGGAAAAACGCACGCATCATCGGAGGGGCGAAACATTGAAAAGATCATGCCGACCGGACGCGCGGGATTTCCCAAGCCATCGAGAGCCAACGTCTCCGTCGGGCTTCGCGCCTCGCGTTGGAACCGATACGGTCCTGGATCGTGCTTGCGCTGTTGCTGGCGGAACGTCTGGATCACGAGAGACATCGCCCTTTGCCATTGGGAGTCGAAAGCAGCGGTGTCACCGGTAAACTTCCAGTAGCCATGGGCCAGACGAATGGGATAACAGAGCGAATCAATCTCCCACTTGCGCTCGCCCACGCCAGGCTTGTGTTCGGTTTTGTCTTTTACGCTCCACGGCAATGGCTTCGACGACGCATCTGGCAAAAACGCGTTCGCGTATGGATCGAGAAGAATGCAATGTGCTTGCCTCCTGATAAGGCCTTCGATCATGCGCCTGAGTGAGGCGTCCTGTTTGGCCAGCGGCAAATAAGGCCAGACCTGGGCCGAGGAGTCGCGGAGCCACATGGCATCAATGTCACCGGTAATGACGAACGTGTCCGGTACTCCGCCCGCTGTTCGAAAATGCACCGTCGTATCGAGAGTGTTCGGGAAGCAGTTCTCAAACATCCACGCTAACTGCGGGTCCACAATCTGCGCTTTTACACGCCTGATCGTCGCATCTACCGCCTCGCTTCGGAATTTGCGCTCCGGCGGTGCTGGCCGCCTTGAGATCAATTCCCGAGCCGCTTGCGCCACAGTTGTTTTCGGGCGCAACGCTCCGGCTCCGGCAAGCAACGAAGTCTTCAGCAGCTCACGGCGGGTGGTCATAGTGATGATGCTATCGTGGCGTCTGGGTCAGCAATAATGGATCGGGAATAAAGGCTAGAGACTTCCGCTAGCGGTGGCATTGTGAGAATTCCTAAGCTGTTTCCCGCTCTGCATCGAAGGGAGGTCTCCTCGATAGCTGCCGATCCCGACGCGGGATGGCCGTCCACTTCTTGGCAACCTCTATTCCTCATATTCGCCGCAGACCTCCTCGTCAAAGCGGCGATTCTCTCTGTCGATTCGACACCTCGCCTGTTCATAGGCGACTCCCTCTCCTACCTGTACACTTCCCTCACAGGTTGGATCCCGCCCGATCGCAGCTTCGTATACGGCTTCTTTCTCCGCATCTTTGCAGTTTGGCCTCATTCCCTTCAAATCCTGGTGTGGTGCCAGGCCGTTCTGTCAGCTCTTTCAGCATGGCTGGTTGCCGTTTGCCTTGTTCGATATCTTCAAACCAGCCTTCCCGTTGCCGCCTTTTGTAGTCTCCTCTGCGCGTTTGAACCGCTCCAACTCCTTGCTGAGCGTTACGTTCTAACCGAAGTCGTGACTACCCTCGTCTTTGCCATTTTTGTGCTTTTCTGTTTCAGTTATCTCACCGCCGGAAGTCTTGTCGCGCTCGTTCTGGTGCAACTCTGCGGGGTGCTGCTCATCAGCCTCCGCATTAGTTTCCTTCCCACCGTCGTTATATGTTCCTTTGCTCTACCTTTCTTTGCCCGGCCAGTCTCTCTCGGGCCAGTGACCTGCCGGGTGCGCGATCTCTCTCGCTTTCACGTTTCGCGGGGCCATCGCTCGCTGCGATCCCTCGCCACCCTCGTTGCGCTCGGCCTCCTTCTAAGCCAGGCATTACTTTTCGGCTACCGTCATTTATATGGCCATCTGATCACGGCGCCCCTACACGGTCACCCCGCCTATCTCTATAGCGAGGGGCTTTTTTTGATCAGTGACTTCGCCCCGTTGCTCAAGCCGATCGACTACCCCATTCCCGGCCAGCGCTCCGTTCTCTTTCGCCCGTCACGCGTTCCTCTCGATCCGCCTGAAAATCGCGATGCTCAGCGCTGGTACCCTGACGGCATCTGCGACCGCATCCTACGGGAGTGCCATGGCGATGAACAAGCAGCCGACGATCTCGCCCGCCGTACGGCCGTTCATGCCTTAAAGCGTGATCCAATCGCTGCTATTCAGCTCGTTATGCGGACCGCCTTCCTCTATTTCGACCGCACCTACTTTGTTGAAACCCTTCGCGTCGATGAGGGCCACTATCGCTCGCTCGCCGCAGCGGAAGCGGCCACCTATCGGCAACGATTCAGCTACGATTTCCCCCAAGCTGCAGCCCACATCGACAAATTCCCACCACTTACCGAACGCTGGCACCAGGCATCGTACGTCTGGTATTGGTTTCTGCTGCTTTGGCCGTTTCTTTTCACAGCGGCTTTATGTGTCTATCGCCGCTTCACGCTCCCGGCGGATTGGCTCTGTGCCCTTTTCTTGTTCCTCTTTTTCGCAGGAGCAGTTGTCACTGTCACCCGCCCTACTGCCCGCTTTCTCACCACCATGGCATGGCTCGCGTGTATCACCTTGGGCGCCGGTTACTCCCGCTATGCGGCGCACCGGAAAAACGTAACAAAACCCTAGGGAACGTTCAGTGCCTGCTTTTTCCTGTAATATCTGCGGCCAGCAAAATTCCGTTCCGCTGATTACCGATCTCGATCGGGAGAAGCCCACCTGTCCTTGCGGTTCAAACGTCAGGTTTCGTTGGATCGTGCACCAGTTGTCAACGAAATTATTCGGGCGCAGCCTCCCGCTGCAGCAATTCCCCGTCGCCAAACATGTCCGCGGCATCGGACTCAGCGACAACCCGGCTTATGCCGACGTTCTGGTCAACAAGTTCGATTTTGTGAATACACGCTATGACACCGAACCCTTTTTCGACATCACCGACCCGTCTTGCGGAGAAACAGAGTCGCTCGACTTCATCATTGCGAGCGAGGTATTCGAGCACATCGCGCTGCCCCTGCAGCCCGCCTTCGACAATCTGTTCCGGCTACTAAAACCCCAGGGATTTGTAGCCTTCAGCACGCCTTGGGCACCGGATGGAACGACCAAGGAACATTTCCCAAATTTGTACGACTGGGCCCTCGTAAAGCTGAAGCGTGAGTTCGTCCTCGTAAACAGAACGCCTGACGGACAACTCGAAACCTTTGACCAGTTATGCTTTCACGGCGGTCCGGGCCAGACCCTGGAAATGCGTCTGTTTTCACGTCCTAACTTGGAACAGCATTTCCGAACGGCGGGTTTCAAGAGCATCGAATTCGCCGCCACGGTCCCTGCTCCCCAGTTCGGAGTAGCCTTTCCCGAGCCTTGGTCCCGGCCTTGCCTGCTGACAAAAGCCGCTCTGTAATGTGGTGACGCAGCAGCTTTTCACCCTGATATTTCCTAAATACCGCAATCCGGTAAAAGCCAGAGTAATTCGCACCCTTTGCTCGCTAATAGCGTATATATGAATAATCCACTTGCTTCTGTTCAGGAGTCCAAATAATTGCCCAGCCTTGCAGCTGTTCGTGCGCCCCTGACTTTTACGGGCGAGCGAGTTATCCCGGGGGCCGTCGAGCCTGATCTTTGGAATGAACATGTCTCCCGCTACCGGTTTGCCAGCCGGTTCGCTCAGCATAAACACGTTCTGGACCTCGGTTGCGGAACCGGCTATGGAGCCGACCTTCTTGCTGAAAACGCGCTACACGTTACCGGCCTCGATTCTTCGGCCGAAGCTATCGAATTCGCGTCGGAGTGTTTTCCCAAGCCCGACTTCCTTACCGCCTCTGCAACGGAGCTCCCTCTAAGAAACGCCAGCTTCGGGCTCGTGACGGCTTTCGAGTTGATCGAACATCTCGCCGATTGGCCTCTCCTGCTCTCCGAAGCGGCGCGCGTTCTAGCGCCTGACGGCGCCTTTCTCGTTTCGACCCCTAACAAAATTGCCTATGCCGAAGCCCGCCGCGAGAATGGACCCAATCCCTTCCACATTCACGAATTCGAGCTGGAGGAATTTCAACAAGCTCTTACAAACCATTTCCCCTTCGTCCGTATTCTTTGCCAAAACCACCAGGCCGCGGTCGTTTTTTCGGGCAGTATAGACGCTTCCGTAAACGCCTATCTCCCTTCGGCGCCGGTCTCTCCTGACAGCCACTTCTTCTTCGCTGTCTGCGCTCATCGCCCCCTTGCCATTCCGTCGTTCGTCTTTGTGCCGGCCGCTGCCAACCTTCTCCAAGAACGCGAATCACATATCAAAGCACTTCAATCGGAAGTCCGTGAATCGCAGCGTCAGTTGGCATCTCTGCTCGAAGCTCATCGCCAACTGCACCAGGAGTTAGATGTCCACAATGCCTGGGCCTTAGGCCTTGACGCTGAACTCAAGGCCGTCCGAAATCAATCTGAGGCGGATCTGGCTGCTGCGCGCGTCTCACTCGAAAACAATCGCGCCGCCTTCGACTTTGCTGAAGCTGCTCTGGCCGACGCGCATGCCACTCTCGCTCACACCCAGGCTGGCCTGGCGCACGCAGAAGCCGCTCGCGAGGCCTTTGAAATTCGTCTGCAGGCCGCTCAGCTTCATAACGATAACCTGGTCGCTCTCACCGATCAGGTGCGGAATTCTGCCTGGATTCGTTTGGGACGCGTTCTTCGGCTCGGCCCTTACACCAATGAGATCCTGTGGCTTTCATCTGTAAAAGCCTTCTTGCAGCGTCAAAGCACCCGCTTGTGGCCACCTGTCAGGAACGGAGCCGTTGTTCTCGGCATTACCCCGGTCTTGGCTGCTGCTGCCGCTTTCCTGTTGGCTGTCGACCTTGCCTTTCTCCTGTTCGGAAAACGCCGCCTTCCCGCCGATTCTGCGCCCTCTCATGCGCACGCCAGCATCGTCATCCCCAACTGGAATGGCCGGGACCTCCTCGCCCGCTCGCTCCAGCCTCTGCTCGACGCTGTCGACCTTCAGTCCGGCGACGAGATCATTGTGGTCGATAACGGGTCCACCGACGGCTCCGCCGCCTTCCTCCATGCGCACTTTC
>CAXTMN010000063.1:769-3151 GCA_964245395.1 uncultured Bryobacteraceae bacterium | reverse complement strand
GTACGTGTCCATCAGCTCCCGCAAAACTTGGGTTTTGCCGGGGGCGCCAATGCCGGAGTGGCCGCTGCCAAAAATGACGTTGTCGTGCTTCTCAACAACGACATGCACGTTCGTGCCGCCTTCCTCCGCCCGCTGCTTCAGCATTTCGCTGACCCTCTTCTTTTCGCTGTATCCTCCCAGATCTTCTTCTCAGATCCACAACGCCTTCGCGAGGAGACCGGCCTCACCGAGACTTGGTGGGAAAAGGGAACTCTTCGCGTCGGTCACCGCATCGACCCTGAACTAAACGTTCCTTACCCTTGTGCCTACCCCGGAGGCGGCTCGAGCGCTTTTGATCGGAGTAAATTTCTACAGCTCGGCGGCTTCGATGCTCTTTTTCACCCCTTCTACTACGAAGACACAGACTTGGGCCGCCTCGCCTGGAAACGCGGTTGGAAGGTCCTTTACGAGCCGTCGAGCATTGTTTTCCACGAACATCGCGGAACGGTCGGCAAGAAATTTTCCGCTGCCTTCATCGGGAACGTCATCCGCAAGAACGCAATTCTCTATTGCTGGAAGAATATCCACGATTGGCGCCTGTTGCTGTCTCATTTTGCCGCCTCTCTCTCCAGCAGCCTGGGCACATTTGCCGCGGGCGCTTCGCCTGATTCTTCTCCAGCCGCGGATGTCTTGCGCGCCTTTCGCCAGCTAACGGGCGCTTGCCGCAGCCGGTGGCGCGCTCTCTCGCTAAAGGCCGTTTCTGATCGTGAAGCCTTCCTCCGGCCTCTCGGAGGCTACTTTCGGGATCGTTTCTTAGCTCCTGCTGCTCCCGTTCCCGATCGCCTCAACGTCCTGTTTGTCTCGCCCTATCCCATCGAACCGCCCGTTCACGGTGGGGCCGTTTTCATGAAGGAAGCACTCGCCCCGTTGTCAGTCATCGCCGACGTTCACTTGCTTTCCTTTCTCGATACAGCTGAACAGCTGGCCGATAATCGCGCGCTCTCGGAATTATGTCGGACAGCCCAGTTCCTGGTCCGTCCCCATTTCCCCATCGACGCCTTCTGGACGCTGACACCGGTGGCCATACGGGAATTCGCCGTCCGTGATTTTGCCTGGCTCCTTCAACGAGCCATTTATCTGCAGAACATCGACGTCCTTCAACTGGAATACACCATTCTTGGACAATACGCTGCCGGCTTCCGTCATATCCCGTGCCTTCTGTTCGAACACGATGTCTCCGTCCAATCTCTCGGCCGACGGCTCCGCTCAGGCCGCTTCGATCTTGACCTCCTCCTCGAATACGTTCGCATGCGTTTCTATGAGCCGCGCCTCCTCAAACGCTGTGACCGCATCCAGGTCTGCAGTGGAGAAAATGCTGCCTACTTGCTCGGTTTAGCGCCGTCCCTTCGCGGTCGCATTGACTCGAACGTACGCGCTGCCATCGACATCCGCCGCTACGATTTCATCCCTTCTCCGCGCCTTCCGGACACGCTGCTGTTCGTGGGCAGCTTCCGTCATTCACCCAATTTGGATGCCCTGCGCTGGTTTACCGAGAAGGTCTTCCCGATTATCATCAGCGCTCGCCCCTCTGTCACCTTGCACATCATCGGCTCAGATCCGCCCGCCTCTGCAACCATCTGGAATGACCACCCCCATATTCGTCTCCTCGGAGCGGTACCTGACATCAGAGAGCCTCTGCATCGCTTCTCAGTGTTCGTATGCCCTGTGCTGAGCGGCTCCGGTATCCGGGTCAAACTTCTCGAGGCATTTGCCTGCGGGATTCCAACCGTTTCAACTACTATTGGCGCCGAAGGACTTGCTAAAACATCCGGCGACTTCTGCGAGCAAGCGGATAGCCCCGCTGCCTTCGCAGCCTCTGTCTTGCGCCTTTTAGGGGATCCCAGCTACTGTGTGGACCTGGCCACCCGCGCTCGCAGAATGGTTGAGCGCGAACGAGACTCTCGTGATGCGACAGGCCGCCTCGAGTCCACTTACCGCACCGAAGTCTTAAAAAAGCGCGCACTCGCGTTTACTGCCAGCTCTCCTCCTGAAGTTCGCCCACCAGAACTTCGCTCAGAGTCCCAGCCATATCAGTTCGGTTCGACGACAGCTATTAAGTAGGAAAACAACATAGTTTTTGTTATCTCTCATACAAATGCAAAGAAGTCTCACGTATAATGTCCACTGGCTGACCAATAAAGCTGTTAAGGTCTTCAATCACCCATCGTTACTGGAATAGGTATGAACAAAGAAGTATTTTCAGAATTAGTTGATAAAAGCCCGAATCGCCGAAATTTCGTTCGAAAACTCGGTTTAGCAAGCGCCGCCGTTGGCGTCGC
This sequence comes from uncultured Bryobacteraceae bacterium, assembly GCA_964245395.1. Lineage (GTDB taxonomy): Bacteria > Acidobacteriota > Terriglobia > Bryobacterales > Bryobacteraceae > Bog-105. The sequence continues at coordinate 833 of CAXTMN010000063.1, read as the reverse complement.
CTCGGCCCTGAAGCCGTCCCAGCTTGAGGCCCAGTCGGGCATCTATGATGCCGCCATTCTGAAC
>CAXTMN010000063.1:0-759 GCA_964245395.1 uncultured Bryobacteraceae bacterium | reverse complement strand
GTTTTACTCCGTTGCCACCACCGGTCAAACCATTGACAGGTTTGGCATCGATATCACCGGCAGCGGTCAAAGTGGACCTACGACCGGCGGATCTCAAGTGACATTTACCAACTCCATCGTCCGCAGCGTTGCTGAGGAATTAGGAGACGATGAGCGTACGCACGTAGCCCTTCTCCAGGACACCCTCCTCTCCTTGGGGTCCGATGCACCGATTGCCAAACCGGCCATCAACCTCAACGCTCTGGGTTTCGGGTTTGGGAATGAAAACGAATTCATCAGGCTCGCTCGGATCTTCGAAGATATTGGCATTACGGCCTATGGTGGCGCTGCTCCTCTCATTACCAGCAAAACCGTTCTCGGCTATGCCGCACGCATTCTCGCTACAGAGGCGTTGCACGCAGGTAACCTTCGGCTTTTGATGACCGAAAACAGTATTGCTACAGCCCCGCTTGACGGAGCGGACATTCTACCCCCTCCCTCCGGAACCCAGTACTTCTCGAACGATAGCAACGCGCTTACTCTGACTCGAACCCCTGGGCAAGTTCTCTTGCTTGCCTACAACGCTCCCAATGCCTCGTCCGGCGGCTTCTTCCCCGCTGGTGTAAACGGCAATCCGGCTCTGACCACATCCGCGGCCAGTCCGGCGGCAATTGACACGGCCACTCTCACGGCGAACCCCAATCCGATTGCCCTCGCCGGCGCCGCTTACGGTGTGACCACCCTTTCCTGGACTGCCCCGTCCAGCGTGCAGTATGTGGA
>CAXTMN010000062.1:0-28448 GCA_964245395.1 uncultured Bryobacteraceae bacterium | reverse complement strand
AACTCTCCCTTCCTCTCTACCCCCAGACAAGAAGAGATCTAGCCACGGGATTCGAAGCCCTATGATCAAGATGTCGGCTCTAGCTAAGGCCGGCTTACACACTCAATGAGCGGGGCAGCATTCGTCGTTATCGCAAGCACCGCCTTTATCCTCTATGTGCTGATCGGGTATCCGCTATTCCTTGCATTCTATGCACGCCTGTACCCTAGGCCCATACGTAAGGAATTTCACCCTCAGCCGCTGTCTGTGGTGATCCCCGTTCGAAACGGGGGTCGCTGGATCGAAGCTAAGCTGCGCTCCGTACTCAGCAGCAACTATCCCGCTGATCTGATCGAGATCCTCGTTGTCTCTGATGGATCGACCGATGGCACCAATGCGATGGTTCAGTCCTTCCCAGATTCCCGGGTTCGGCTGCTTGCGCTCCCTCCGGGGGGCAAAGCAGTGGCCGTAACGCAGGGGATGGAGGCGACCAGCACCGGGTTAATTGTGCTGACCGACGTTCGCCAGGAGTTTGATCCCGAAGCGCTTTCACTGCTGGTGGCTTGCTTTGCCGATCCTGCAGTGGGCGTCGTTACGGGCGAACTGGTCATTCGCCAAGGACTGCGCCAGGAAGAAGCAAACACTGGCTTGTACTGGAAATATGAAAAGTGGATCCGCCGAAACCTTAACCGCGTAAACGCTATGCTCGGCGCCACAGGTTCCATTTACGCGATCCGCCGGGAAGTCGCTACCGTAATTCCTCCCGGTACGCTCCTCGACGACGTCTTCGTCCCGTTTATCGGCGTGTCACGCGGCTATCGTATCTACTTCGAAGACCAGGCCAAAGCATACGACCTCCCCACCTCGCTCCAGTCCGAGTTCTGGCGAAAAGTGCGTACGCAGGCTGGTATTTACCAAATCACTGCTTCTTTCCCGGCCCTGCTTTGGCCCGGAAACAGCCGCTTCGTTCACTGGACATCTCACAAGCTTGGGCGATTGATGCTCCCGTTCGCCATGATTGCTACAGCAGTCGCGAGTTTCGGCTTACCAGACCCGCTCCGTATTGAAGCCATTCTGGGCCAAGCAGCCTTCTATTGCCTGGGACTGGTCGATCCCCTAATCCCGGAAAGAAGTCCTCTGAAGCGCCTCTCAGGAGTGATCAGAGCTTTCGTTGTGCTTGTCACCGCCGCTCTCTGTGCGGTAACAGTCTTCATAATGCCTGCTCAGCGTCTGTGGAGAGAGACCAGAGTAGGTGTCCCGCAGGCTACTGCTAAACGGGATCAAGCGCCTCGCGACTCGCTTTAAGGAATGTTAGTGACTGCCAGATTTTGTTCGCTCGCGCGCATGGTTAGGTCTCGGGACGATGCCAAAGCTCCCTTGGTCTTTCGGAACTTCAGTATTGCAATCAGTCCCCAAATGCCGATTGTCACGTACATCAGAGCCTGGAAAAATAGAATGTAAGCGATAGCGTCTGTCCGGCTGATTCCAAACGGAGTGAGTATGCTCACCGCAACGAACTGATAAATCCCAACGTAACCAGGGGTTGACGGTAATGCGCTGCCGAGTCCCAGTCCCGCAATTAACAGAAATGCGATTGGGACGCTGATGCTCACACCTAAAGCCTTCGCTCCCACGACCGTGGTCACTGCATCCATGCACCAGATCACACAAGTCAAGCTGAGAAACCCGCCCAAACGGCGAGGATCATGGAAGCTGCGGATTCCCTGGAGAATGTGCCCCACCAGAATCTGCATTCGCCCGCAAACAGACTCGGGCAAAGGTAGTGCCTTCAGAACGGCTTTCGACACCTTGTCTAAATACGGTAAAACAGCAAGAGCCACAATCGCCGCTGCGCCCGCAAAAGCGAAAGGCTTAGCAGCAGAGGCCAGCCAGCCAGGCCGGAAAGGAATGGTCAGCAGAATCAATGCGCTAATCGTAACCAGGGCAATGGCATCAGCAAGGCGCTCGCACAAAGCGGTCGTCAGCACGAACGTCTTGCTCAAAGTGGAACGCGAACTGATCATCAACGTTCGAACTACTTCGCCAGCCCGGGCTGGAAGGAAATTATTTCCGAAGTAGCCTGCCGAGGTCGCCCAAAATGCCAGCGAGACTGAAATTTCACCTTCGGCCTGCAGCAGAATGCGCCATCGGTAAGCGCGGATAAAGAGGGCAGTGGAGAAGATTGCGCAACACGCTAGAACATAGGGCACCTTAGCGTGGCTCAGGATTTGCCCGACGCGGCCCCACTCGATCCCGCGGAGGGAAAAGTAAAGAAGAATAGCCGCAAGAACAATCGCAAAAACGGTGGAGAGAAGGCGGATCCCAACCCGGCCCGATTTGGCAGGCGTAGACACAGACACCTGGTCCTCTTGATGAATCTCCAATTTAGTACCTCACCCTAATTTCGCATCTTTTCCTCGCATTTCCTAGTCCCAGACTCCCACAGGTGTCGACAACTCTGCAGTGTTACGTCTTCTTAATCAATCAGTTGTGAATACAGAATATCCGGCTTTCAGCCTATGTACTACTGGGCGGTGATACCCGCCAATTGATTACATAGTACTTCCGATTGCGGATTGTGACTGTTTTCTTCTTGCCCTTGTAGAGTGGAACTTGGTAGATCATCAAGCTTCGGCAGTTGCTCGATGGCTCGACTTGGCGAGTCTTCCCCGAGCAGTAGCGCTTCTTCTCGCAGTAGTGTGCATCGGCCTAAATCTGCGCGTTCTGCGTCAGCATTTCCATATGGTTACCGAAATGAGCGACGGAGGTACGTTCTACATAGGATCAAAGCTGCTCGGTACACCGGAACTCTACAATGTCGAAGGAAATTTACAGGCCCAAGCGAAATATACGCAGCAGGTGCCCAACCCCGGTCTGATTTTCTGCCGACTGCCCTACGTTGTTTGGCTTTGGAAACCCTTTGCTGCTCTTCCCTTCGTAAGTGCCATGATCATCTGGCGACTATTGAATCTTTTGGCGCTCGTTGCCGTTGTATTCACGTTCCCAGCACCCAGGCAGCTAGTGGCAGTTGCAGTTGCAGTGTCTATACCCGCGATGCACGCGATTCTCTTTGGGCAGGACGTTCCCATTCTGCTGCTAGCAATTGCTTTGTCGCTTGCCCTGCTTCGGTCGAAGAGCGACCTTGCGGCTGGTCTCGCCCTTAGTCTCTGTTGCTCCAAGTTTCACTTTTTGATCCTGTCGCCTATTGCTATTCTGTTCAACCGCCGATTCCGGTTCATGACCGGCTTATCCATTGGTATTTTCCTTGAGATCTTAGTCTCTTTTGCCGTTCAAGGTCCCCGCTGGCCGATCGATTTTTGGCGCGTTCTCACCATGGTGAACATGAACACTCATCCGGGCGTTATGCCTGATCTGCTTGGCATGTTTTCAGGAAGCCGATTGGCCACCCCGCTCACCTTAGCAGCCGACCTCGTCGTTGTGGGCCTGCTTGTCATCATCTGTCAACGTGAAAAGAACTTTGAACTTGTTCTTTCTCTCAGCCTCCTTTGCGCGCTTTTAGTGACTACTCACTCTTATGCACACGACTGCCTCTTCGCACTTCCGGCGTTGCTTCTGCTGGGGTGCGACACTCGATTTCGGACTTGGGCAGGTTTTCTAATGCTGCCTCCTATCTACCTGCTTGTGGGTGCTTGGAAACCATCAACCGGTCCTGCAGCCTTTGTCTTGCCTGTGCTGGCCCTGCTTGCCGCTGTTGCGGCCCACGGTAGTTCGTCTCCCAAGCATCTGTTGGAAGACACTCAATTAGCTGAATGAGCCACACTCGAACGGCCTGTTCTGACGACTTTGGATTCTTTACGCAGCGATCGGTATAGATCCCGAGAGTGATCCGACATGCTAAGCGAAACGCTATCGGGGCGCTTCCCCTTCAAAAAGCCACTCGTCTCCATTGCGCCCCTCCGGCTTGTCGAGCGCGCCGTTCTTTAGAAGCCAGCCGGTCAGCACATCGGTCGAGACTTCGGTGTGAAGAACATAAAAGTGAGGATTCTGCGCGAAAAAGCTCCCCGCATCTTGAATTTTGAGATCCGGCCGAATGGGACGCCATCGTTCAACCTGATGCTCATTGGTGGGATCTGGAACCGTTGCTCCCGCCGGAGCAGTCACGTAAACCAGCCTGGATTTCAGCGGCTCAGGCGCAGATTCCTCCAGCTGGAAAAATTGCAGACCCTCTGCGACGACGATCGGATAGGGTTGCGTAGCGTGCTTCAGAAGGGCTACAGTTTCAGAACCCCCTCCGGGTTGCGCTGAGCGAATGAATATCAAAGCACAGGCAATCAGCAGCGCAGGCGCAACAACTTGCCGAAATGCGGGGATGGCGCTCAACGCACAGGCAGTCAACAGAGACAAGCCTAAACAGACGATCAGTGCATACCGGGCGTTAAACGTTTTCGTAACAACCCTGGCGAATAAGAAAACGATTATCGGGAACAGAGTAGTCGCAAACGCAATGCTATAAAGCTTGTTTACCGCATCCCAACGTAGACTGTCCTTGGTCATTGATTGGAATCCGAACCGGCGAGGAACCCGTCCAAACGCGTAAACAGCGCCGATCAGACACACGACTGTCACTAGAAAGAGAGTCTGTTTCTTGTCAAAAATGAAATCCATGGCATACACCAGACTAAGGGCGCCTAGGGTCGGTTTTGCATAGTAGTCACTGCTCGACGAATCACCTGCGTTGTAGTGGCTGAGCGTTCTTATCAGCGGAAGCCAGGCTAAGGAGGACGCACCTGCGATAAAGAGCCCGGCCCAAACCGGAATGCGAACCCGGCGAGTAGAGATTGCCCAGAGTAGCTCCATCAAAGCAAAGCACGGCACGAACAACACTGCATAGAAGTGCAGTGCGATCGCGAGTGCAAGAAGACCAGTGATAACAACGACGCGCCATAAGACTGGCCTCTGCTCCTCAAGTCCAGTCCACAGGAGCGCGGCAACTGCAAAGCAACAAACGACTAACGCATAGGGCCGGATTTGCACTGCGTAGCTCGACAAGGACCCGAGCAGAGTAAAGCACATGCCAAATGCCGCCACGCTGATGCCTGCATAAGGACGCAGAAGAGCAAACACGCAAGCAGCCGAAACAAGAATGGCCAAAATCGATGGCAGCCGAAGCGCGAAGTAACTGAATCCTGCGATATTGCCCCAGTAATGCAGCAACAGATGGTATGTCGGCGAGGCAAACTCCGAGCCGTGATAAAGAGCAGACCAGATAGCAGCCGTCGACTTCATCCTGACCACCCAAACAGTCAGCACCTCGTCCATCCACAAAGGATTTGCCGAGGCTGCCCTTCCGGACGCCGCCACGAAACAGACGGACAGCAGGACCAGTAGCGGTCCAATCGCTCTCTCAAAGGTGCTTGAACTAGTCTGATTTTCCAGAGACTCTTCGCTCGCGATATTCATCTCAGTAGTTTTCCACAGAACCGGCCTCGTGCCCTCTCGACCAGTCAGGCTCCCTGGTAGGGTATTGGCTCGATGCCGTACTCCTTCATCCTAGAAAAATCAGGAGCACTGTCTTGGTAAACAAAACTGATGATGCTGTCACTTCGCACCGGGAGCTTCACTCCCGCCAGTTCCGCTGTCCGAAGGCCAGTGTAAAGCAGAGGCCAGGGAATCGGTAGGAGCGTGACAGTGCGCTTCTCCGAGCGGGCGATACTCGACACCAGATCCCGGAAAGGCCATGGATGAGGATCAGCCACAGTGATCGGCCGGCCGTTCGACACATCAAAGTCCCCAGCAACAGCTCGTTCTATCACGCCCCTCAAGGTCTGCTCATGCAGCAAATACTGGGGTGCTCTACCGCTTCCGATCAGCGGAACGAATCTACCGTTCAGAACCTGCTTCCGAATGGTCCCAAAAGCTCCACCCGACTCTGGGCCAAAAACGAGTCCCAGGCGTAAGACTACCCCGCCCAGGCCGGCCGCCATCTTCTCGACTTCGAGCTTTGCTTTCCCATAAGCTGAGCGGCTGCCTTCGAAGGCGCTGATCGTCGAAATGAAAACCACGCGGCGCACTCCAGCGGCCCGGGCCATTTCAAATAGCCGCTTCGATCCCTCTACGGTTGTCCGGCGCAGTTCATCCAACGTGTTCGCGCGCATATCCCAGGCTGCATGCACCAGCGTCGTGACTTTGTGAGCTCGCAGATCCTCCGTCATGTCGCGGGTAGAGCTAAAGTCCCAAACGATGCCCTCTGTCCCAACTGCCCGGCGAGCCACCGGAACCACTTGGAACCTTTGTGAAAGAGCGCTGGCAATCACCGAACCTACATAGCCGGTTGATCCGCTGACTGCGCAAACCTCTGTTGAGATCACTTACTCACCGGGTTGTAACTGCCCAGCAAAGAACCAATCCGATAAGCGTTGGCCATCACAGTAAAGGTGATCGTTGTAGCCGGAACGCTGGGAAATACAGTGGAGTCTACCGCATGAATACGCGTCATGCCGTGAGGCCGTCCGTAGATGTCTGTTTCTCCAGGACCAGGATCGGAGCGCATCGGGAAGGTGCCGCCCGAGTGGAACCCACGTCCAGGCTTGCCGGGCTGTAGCATGGGAAACAGCGGTAGTAAGCCGGTCAAACCCACAAGTCCAGTTAACTTTTTCACGAGCTTCTTCAGTGTTCCGCTTGTCTGCGTGTTCGAGATGCCGGCGAGGTCAAGTCGATCGCCTTCTCCACTGCGCTTCAACGTAACTTCAATATGCGGCGAATGAATGGAATGTAGATAGCCCTGAAAGAGCAGCAATCTTCCAACAAATGCCTCGACCGGAAAGAAAGATTTCGCAGCCCCTAGTTTGGCCAGAACGGGCTCCCTGAACAACTCATTGTAAGTGTACGTTTGTAAGTGGACCGTATACGGACTTACTGCCTGATCAAAAATTTCCAAGAAAATTTGGGATAGCGTGTGCAAACGTTCGGAGGCAACACCAGATGTACCTTTCAGCCGCAAGAGAGGCAGCAAAAAGTATTGAGAGTCTCTGAGGATCACCGAATGGTCGTATTGCTCGGTCGAACGTAAGAGAATACTCGCCGTGCCCAGTACGCCTGCCGCTAGAAACACCCGATCAGCTTCCAGGCGGCGCACGTTGCCATCCGCATCTGTCGCGCTCGCGGAGACGCCCTCCGACTCCTCCTGAACAGTACGAACAGTCAATCCGCCCTGATAGTGAAAACGGGGATTAGCTAGCAGTGTGCCCAGGGTCATGTCGCTCGAGTAGATGATCCGGTGAGGGCAGCCGTACATACACAGTCCGCAGCTGACACAGCCTGGGCTGGTCGCGCTTTCCCGGGCATTCACCGCCAGTCGCGAGGTTCCGAACAGTACTCCCCGGTGCTTGAGTTCCAGCTTTCGTTTTTCCAAATCCACAAGCAGCGATGCTGCCTGCCGGCTAAGCGGCATAGGAGAGAAATTCTCAGAAAAAAGCGGAAAGACAGACTCGAGATCATCGCGCCGTCCTGCTAAGGGCATGTACTCTAAAACAGCGCGATACGCCGGCGCGAGATCCTCGGCTCGTATCGGCCAGTCATTCAGATCCTCTTGTACATAAGGAAGCACTGCGCTTCCCCATACTGTGCTTAAGCCGCCTTGGGCATAAGAAGCCTTTGAATCGGATTCTACGCACGAAACGGGCGTAGCCCCCGCTGAAAACCGGTACGGGAAATCGGAGCCGTACGCCAGCTTTAGCGGAATACCGGCGTCCCCGGCGTTCATTCCTTCCTTTAAGAAGGCAGTGTTCCGGCCGTTCCAATCAGTAGGAGCAATCTGCGTAAGCGCAGAGATTTGAGATACTCTCGCCGGCTCTAAGGAATGCCCCGGATCTACCAGCGTCACGTCAGCGCCTTGCGCCAACAGCGCTCGAGCACATGAGATGCCGGCCGGTCCTGAACCGACAACCAGATTCACAGCGATTCTCCAGCCCTGAACTGAAGGACGGAAGAAGCTAATTGATGGTGACGAACGACTCTGTGTGACCCGAGGTTAAACAACAATCCCCGCTTCCGCTGCCGCACTGGAAGACAGTGGGGCATTTCGCGTGGCTGCTGAAGAACTGTACTCCTTCAGAGGCCCCGTTGCGTGATGACGGACGCCTAACTCGAGTGTGCTCATAAGAAAGCTGGAAAGAATAATCTCAATGCCAAGACTCATTCCGATGGAAGAGGGAATGACCAAGCGGGCAATGTGCTCGGTTTCAAGCGCTCCGAACCCATGCTGGCTCCACGAAACGAGAGCAAAAATCGCGGCCGCAAGCCCCGCAAGAAACACCAGAAACCCAACAATCAAACCTCCTTCCATTGTGACTTTTCCAAAAGGCGATCGCTCGAAATTCCTCTTGGGGTAGAGGCCTTCCTGTACGGCATAGATCCTCGACAGCATCGAAAAAAGAACCGCCTGAAACCCAACCACAATAAAGGAGCCGCAATAAACCAGCGTATCGATCCCCAGGCGCACACCGTGAACAGTGATCGGCTCGAACATCAGCAGCCCTCCTCCGGCTAAGCCCACCAAAATAAGAGCCAGGCCGGGATACAGAAAGAGCCAGTTGGGACTGAAAAGAAGCATGAAACGGAGGTGCCGCCAGCCGTCACGATAGGGACGAAGATGCGGTGGACGGGATCGGCCATCTGGACTAAGCGTTGTCGGAACTTCCGCCGTTTTCATCCGCATCAAAGTGGCTTTGATCACCATCTCCGACGCGTATTCCATCCCCGTTGTGTGAAGATCCATCCGCTGAAATGCTTCTTTTGAATAGCCGCGAATGCCGCAATGGAAATCTTCCATGGGAGCTCGGAACAGAACTTTCCCGATAGCTGACAGAATGGGATTTCCGATGTACCGATTCTTCCAGGGCATCGCGCCCGGTTTAATCTCTCCAGAGAAGCGGTTTCCCATCACCAGGTCGTAACCTTCCCGAAGCTTCTGCAGAAATCCATCGAGATTGGTGAAATCGTAACTATCGTCCGAATCACCCATGATGCAGTACTTGCCTCGCGCAGCTTGCGTGGCCCCGTAAAGCGCCGCTCCGTACCCTCGCAGCGGGATCGCAATCACCCGCGCTCCACAGCGGGTCGCAATCTCCTGTGACCCGTCCGTTGAACCGTTATCGCCAATAACAATCTCGCCTTGTACGCCAGACCGCTGTAGATACCCTTGTGCCTTCCGGATACACGTTTCCAGGGTCTCGGCTTCATTCAGACACGGCATGATGATCGAAAGCTCAACTTCCATCGAAACCTCCTCGGTAAGCCTGTTCCTGCCTTTGCCGCTCAACACGAGAGTTTAAGCTCATTCACCATGTTTGCAATCATGTCGTAGTTACAATAACCGGGGTAACTTGCTGGAAATTACTGGCAAAATCAGCCGTTCGGCTCAGCCAATATACCCTTTAGGAAAGGCCGAACCAGCAGTCCCGTGTCTGCGAACATTGTAGCAATATTTTGGGGTTCTTCGTGAGTGAATGGCCGATTCGCGACGCCCTTCGGTTAACTCCGGAAGTACTTCGTAAATCGTGTTTTTACGAGCATAAGCGATAATAAGCGCTTAGTTTTTTGTCGCGCTTCATGTCAACTTCCTCCGAAATACGGATTCTCAGGATTAGCGCTTTCCTCATCATCATTCTTTTGGGTATTGCCCAAGCCTGGGCGACGAGGCACGTCATCTTCTCCGACGGAATCTCTTACATCGAAATTGCCAGTGCCTACGTCCAGAGAGACTGGGCAAATGCCATCAACTCGTACTGGAGTCCACTTTATTCCTGGCTTCTGGCACTCACGCTTTTAGTCTTTCGACCTGGTCCTTACTGGCAAGCTTCCATGCTCCACCTGGTGAACTTCAGCGCCTATGTTGCCGGATTGCTCGCTTTGGAGTTGCTTTTGCAGGAGATCGTCCTGAAACTCGGCAAAGAGCCCTTCGGCCCTGCCGGAACTCTTTCCCGCCCCACCCTGTACCTGGCCAGTTACACAGCGTATCCGGTAGCAGCACTTGGGATCCTCGGTTACAACTCACCAGATACCATCAGCATCGCCTTGATGTTGTTGTTATCCGCTCTTCTTCTGCGAGTATCGAGAACCGGCGGTTCTTGGCCCACGTTCGCCCTCATTGCAGCCTCCTGTGCTCTCTTCTACCTCGCCCGGACTGGATTTGCACCATCAATCCCCATTTGTATTGCCATCGTAATGATCCTTCTCCGGCGTCAGCAAAAACCTGTTCTTGCGCCAACTCTTTTGATGATCGCCCTGATTGCCATCATTGCGGGACCCTTCATCATCGCGATCAGTAAAAGGGAGAATAGACTGACTCTCGGTGATTCTGGGAAACTAACCTATGGCTGGGAAGCTTCCGGTGCAGTCCGATTTACCCACTGGCAAGGGGAACCCGGGGATATCGGAACGCCTCTTCATCCAACGAATCGAGTAAGTCGGTCGCCCGATGCTTACGTGTTTGACGGACCGGTCGGGGGAACTTATCCTCCCTGGTTTGATCCCACTTACTGGTACGCCGGCATCAAACCTAAATTGAAGCCGCTCTTACAGGTGCGAGTGTTCCTGATTGACCTGAAGCTTGCCACCCAGCTCCTGCTGTCCTCGCCGATCACTCTTCCGGCGTTGATCCTCATCCTGCACATGGGTGTCACTCTCTGGTTTCGCAGGTTTCTGCTGTTCTGGCCCGTTCTTCTGCCCGCAGTTACCGGTCTTCTACTCTACTGTCTCGTATACATTGAAAAGCGTTACGTCGCATCTAACTTACTCGTGATCTGGCTGGTGACGCTTGCCAGCATTCGAGTCTCCGACGAGCGCTGGCGGTACTGGGGAGGAGTCGCCACTCAAATCCTCTGCCTGATCTTTTTCGTTTACTTCGTTTACTCGAGGGCGCTTGGGCCTGCAGTTTCGTCTTGGCGAGACTTGAGTCACGGGCGAGAAGAAGAGAAGAACGTCAATTATTTATTTGCGGAACGCCTGCGCAAACTCGGGCTACGAACCGGTGACAAAGTAGCTTTTATCGGTATTGGTACTAACGCCGATTGGGCCCGCTTAGACAATGTCCGTATTGTCGGCGAGATTCCCGTTGTCTGGGATCGGCCTCAGAAGTTGTTCAATAACTATCTAATCGAGAATGCTGACCAGATCAAGAGTTTCTGGAACGCTGATCAGCTTACTCAGCAGCGCGTTCTCGCCGCTTTCCGGAATGCTGGTGCTGTGATGGTCGTTTCCGACGGCCTTTATAACAAGACTTATCCACCCGAGTGGCAGAGAGTTCTATCACCCGAACAAATCGGAACCCCCCGGGACAAAGGCGATTGGGGTTATCAGATCCGATTAAGGGAGAGATATCTGTGGCTGATTCCTCAAACACATTCATAGCGCCCGATCTTACGACCCCGCCTTCAGAGAAGTCAACTGCGCACTTGTGGGTATACAGGACGCATTTGGCTGCGGAACAAGCCACAAATAGCGGGAGTTTTGCTGCGAATACATGTCCGACGACAATTCTGGTAGACGCCGTTGATCGCTGGACAATAAGCGCGACCAGCCGTTGACATACTTTTTAGAGAAATACCCATCTGTGACCACAATCTTCGCGCCCGCGTCGCGCATTACCTGCAGGACTCGCTCCCGAGCAGCAGAATCAAGTCTGAAGAATGTGTCTATCTGAGTCGTATCGTCGATGTGTTGGTTATACAGCAGACTCGCGTGCCGGGCATACATCAGCGGCACTTCCGCAACGATCTTTACATGAGCCAGCCTGGCCCACTCCGCATTGATTCCAGGTCCTATGTACGCCGCCTTGTCCCCAGCACACAAACCAAGCGACTCGAGTTTTTCAGCTAACAGATAGTTGACGTTTAGCAACTGCTCCCGTCTATGGATAAGATCAGTCGCAGCCTGCTTAACTGGACCTCGCAACCGATTGCCGACATAAACGAGAGTAAACAGCAACGAACACGCCAGAATCAGACGTGACGCCCAACGCTCCGACCAGCCGTTCTTGATCCGGACAGCAACAAGGATCGCCATCCACAGAATGAGAAAATTTGCAGCAAGATAGCGTCTCTCGACGTAAACAAGCGTGTACAACCCGATACCCGCCATAACGGGCACTAAAATTACCCCTAGGCTCGATAGTCTCCGAAACCAAGTACGAACGCCTGTCAGTAATACAATTACCAAGACGGGAAAGAAGATCGGCGATCGAACAACCAGATTACAAAAGACACTTACATTGACTAACAACAAGGTTAATTGCTGCCTTACTTTAAGCTTCGGCTTTACTCCGGCATACCAGTAAGACGGATCCCGCCAGGGCGGATAACTTCCTGCGACCGGTTCCGCAAATGTGAATGTCTTGGGATAGGAGAGGGAAAGCTTCGTCGGGTGTTTCGGCGTTCCAATGTCATACGGTTCGCCCTGCCAATGAATCCAGCGATGTGCTCCATCGATCTCCCACGAATAATTCAGAGCACCAGCATCTCCAATGGTGAATCGACCCTCTTTCGCACTGATCGCAACAACGAAGGGCGCAGCCACACAGAAAAGGCTGCCCGCAATCAATAGCCCAGGGCGGAGTAACGGCCGACGTTGCCGCCTCGATATGAATAGGATGACCCCGAGGGAGATCAGAACGGGCAGGACGAAGGCGGTTCGTGCCAAGTACGCCAGCGCACTAACTATGCCGAAAGCCACAAAAAGAATGGTTGATCCTCCCGTCCTCCGGACCCGCAGGATCATTCCCATCAGTAAAAGCGTCAGGGCAAGCGCAGCCATATCGGGAGAGCAAAACCAAAGACCCACCATGGAGAGCCCGGCGAAGAGCATCGAACAGTATCCCGCGATATAGATGGTGGAAACCGGCAGCATCCCTTTACTCTGCAGTTCGGCTTGGGAAGCGACAAGCTCCTTCAGGAAAAAGTCAAACGCGGCCAAGCTACCCAGATAAGCCAGAAATATTGTTAAATGCATGGCGCCCACCTGCCAATAAGGGGAAGGGCGAAGCATCAAGAGTACAGCGGCAATTAACCAGGAAAACAGAGGGCTCCAATACGCATTTAGCGCGTTCCACCAGTCACCCTGCGCGTACGCAACCGCAATCTCCAGATAGGAAATGCCATCCGAAATGACGTCATGTCGCATCGACCATGCCTCGGCAGCACCCAATAGAATCGCGCAAACCCAAAAACAAATTCTGATGAGGGTTATTCGATTTACTTTGGATACAGCCAGAAGCGGCCTCGGAAGCTTGGGCTTTTCCACCGGATTCAGTAACAAACTTACAGTTTATAAGTAAATGGATTGATGTGAATACGGCGGATTCGGAGGACAGTACTAAGCCGCTCAGGGCTATTTCTACTTATCTCACCGGCTAAAGTTTGCCGCTACCTACCGGCCCAGGAACTAACTTGTAGAGTCGCACCGCTCCGCCCGAGCCTCCATCGTGTGAAGAGAACGTCGCAAGCAACTGAAACCGTCCAGATCGAGCAATTGCCTGCTCCAGTAAATCGTTATGTACGAAATGACTCGTGACGTCGATGTTGTCCCTCACCACCAGCCCGACATTCTCGCTGTCTAAATAATTCAATATCTGGCCAGGTGTGGAGAACACGCTCTCGTACTGAGACGCATCCCAGTTCACCTTGGCGAGCGCCTTTGTTCCACGAATGATCGTATCTGTAGGGTATGGCTCTCGCATGGCGATTTCTGAAATTAATAGTCCCTCGCCAATCGAGCCAGCTGAGACCAAAACAGTTTCCTTGCGCAGCTTCGCATCGGAAGTGATGAACTGAGCTGCTTCCGTGTACCCGACGTGCCGATCAGCCGGAATGCAAAAAGCGGTTACCAAAAAAAGAATTCCGCCACTGGCCGCCACGAGAGGAGTTCGCCACTGTTTTCGATCAGCTCTCAGCGGTAACCGATCCGCAATGAAGAATCCGCCAGCAAACAAAAAGAGCATCAGGGCGGGTACCGCAATCACCATCTTGCGATCTTCCACTCCCGCCGGCACAATCGAATGGAATAACCACACCGCCAGGATGAATGCAAACATTGCTGCTGGATACGCGGGAACAGCCCCTTTCATCGCCGGCCGGAGAACAAGAACGAAGAGTCCGGCCAGCGTAAGGAGGGCAAGCGCAGGCCCCCCGATTTTTTCGAAAACCATCAGAAATTGACCCAGCGCGGAGAAAGTGTATTCGATGCTGGGCTTGGTGCCGCCGGTCCACCCCTGTTCTACCAGGTGCATGGTCATTAGTTGCCACGGGATGCAGAGTACTCCTACGACCAGAGCAGCCACCCAGATTGCCGGCTTCAGCAGTAGCCGGAATCTCCGGGTCAGAGAAATGGCGAGCGGTGGCACCAGAGCCAAAAGCCAGCCGCTTCCTTTGGTCAGAACCGCGAGCGAAAAGAACACGCCGAACAACACACAGTCTCGCCATCTTTCCTGCTCCAGATAGCGGGCGAAAAAAACAGCGCTCCAGAAGCACAGCAGAACCAGAAGGCTTTCGGCCATCTCCTGATCACTATAGGTCTGCACCATTGGTAGGCATACGGTTAGTAAACCAGCTAGCCAACCAGCGCCTTCTCCGAACCATCGCCGTATCTCACCGTAAACGGCATACGCCAGGAGCGCCGTCGTGAACGCAAGCTCCAATCTGACCGACGCCCGTGAGGGAGAGAAAATAAGCATCCAGGTGGCCTGAACAAGGTAAAACACTGGAGGCCAATGGCCAAACGCAACTTTTGGATAGTGATCGTAATACTCTTGCGCAAACTTCATTGGTGACGACAGCTTGAAGTTCAAGATGTAATTGCGGACCATCAAAGAAGTCACGTAATGAGCAGGCTCATCGGGATATCCGCCAAATTCCGCACGATATGCGCCGCTCAAGATTTGCAGGAGAATAACCAGACTCAGAAACACTGCAAACACGACCAGATACTTGCGTCTCCAATCGGTCAACAACCAAGACCGTGCATTTAACTGAGAGGGACTCACCGGTGACACTTCCAGCTCGTTATCTACAATCATGAGAGTATCTAGCGGGCGCGGGGAACTTCGACGGTCATTCTCTATGATACTGGTGAATGCGACTCTCGTGATACAAGTTTTTCAATGGACCTATGAATCCGGCTCCTCGTTCTTCCTTGCTTAAAGATGAGTAGCGGCGATCAAAGCTGGGCGTCGGTCCTGGATTCAACTAAGTACCGATTTGGGACAGGTATCTTTGCGTTAGCGCTCGCTGTGCGAGTCGCTTTTATCGTCTTCGCTCATCCTTATCTCGATCTGAACCGGTACGAGTTAGAACGTACAGCTCTTTCTTTAGCGACAACGGGCGTCTACGGGAACCCGTATGCCATCCCTACCGGCCCGACAGCTCACGTGTCTCCCGGATATACACTCCTATTGGCAGCGCTGTTCCGCCTCTTTGGCGCCGGAGTTCCCGCTGAGATCGTTAAAGAGTTGTTAGCCAGCTGCGTTACGTCGCTTGCCTGTGGCGTTCTTCCCTCCGTCGCAGTGAACCTGAACTTCCCTCGCTCTGCCGGGGTACTTGCAGGTTTATTTTCCGCTCTGCTTCCGCTGAGTCCTCTCGTTCAAGTTGATGGAGATTGGGAAGCGCCCTACACAGCTCTCGCTCTTATGCTCGTCTGTGTTCTCACAGCAAGACTCTGGCGCAATCCGCAGTTAACTCTAAAACGCTCCCTCCTTCACGGCGTCTGCTGGGGCATCTGTCTCCTGTTTGTCTCTGCTCTTGCACCTCTTCTCTTAGCTTTTCTGCTGGTAGGTTTTTTCTATTGCCGGCGCAGTGGCTTATCACCCTATCTCAAATTCGCAATCGTTCAGTTCGGCGTTGCGGCGCTTTGTTTGACGCCGTGGGTGATTCGAAATGAACATGCACTCGGCTCACCTGTTTGGAGCCGCACCAACCTCGGGATTGAACTGCGAGTATCGAACAACGACTGGGCTAGTCCCGATCAGCGACTAGACTCGCTCAACGGAGTCTATAACCGGTACCATCCGCTCCAGAATGCTAGCGAAGCCGCCAAAGTTCGTGACTTAGGTGAGGTCGCCTATAACCAGCAGGCAGCTGCAGACGCAACAGCTTGGATTCATACTCATCCGCTTCGCTTTATCCAACTATGCATGGGGCGCTTCCGGTGTTTTTGGCTCTATCCAGATCCGTCGCGAATCAAGGCACTCCTTCTCGGGGCCATTATCCTGATCGGAATCGTAGGACTTGTTCTTGCTTGGCAGTACAACCGAATTGCAGCGGCGCTATTCACACTCGTACTGTTGATCTACCCGCTGCCTAACTACCTCATCCATGTGGGGGTTCGCCAGCAATATCCCATCGACTGGATCATGATCCTGCTCTGCGCAACTTTGTTTGCAAGACGGGAATTGAGACAGACTAACGCTCAATCCCCGGTGATTTAAACGCTCCGACAGTAACTCCCGTTCGGAAGCAAACGAAACTAAGCTGCCGGCGCTTCCTGGTGGGCTTCTTCTACTTCTTTTTCTTCGTGATATTCCTGCTCCGTATTCAGGGCCCACAGATTATCCCGGCTGCGGATATTCGAAATGATGTTATCGACCGCCGTCATAGCAGTTAGCATGGAATGATCCTGATTGTTGTACTTATGCATTCCATTTCGACCTACAAGAAACAGATTGTCAAATCCATCTACCCACGAGATAACTTCCGGGAAACGATCGTAAGTACCGAAGTACGCGGGGTAAGTCTTCGGTACACGAATCACTGTTGCATCGATCACATCCTCTGGCTCAAGCATGTTCATCGAAGATAGTTCTTTCTTCGCAAGATCGACCATCTCTGGATCAGTACGCGTCCAAAGCGAGTCCCCTTCATTACAGAAGTACTCCAAGCCAATCCAGATGTGCGACGAATCTGCCACCAGAGATGGACTCCAATTATTGAAAATCTGCAGACGCCCAACCAGAACGTCCGGCTCCTGAATATAAATCCAGTTATCCTTCACCAGTTCGCCGGATGCTTCCCGCAATTTGATCTTGCTGCATAACACCCCAACAGTCATGAAGTCACGGTAAATCAGGCCATCGGATATCTGTTTGACCGCTGCCGGAGCCGGCGGATTCATCTTTGCCACGAGCTCTTTAACGGGCATGGTCGAAAAGAAGTGTTCTCCTTCAAACCACTCCCTTTCGCCAGTCTGGCTGTTCTTCGCATGAACAGCTGTAATGCGCCCCTGAGCGTGATGAAGTTCTTCCGCGTCCCAATTCATCAGAATCTTGCCTCCAAGATTCTGAATCAGTTCAGCCACTTCTTCCCACATCTGCCCTGGACCAAACTTCGGATACAGAAACTGCTCAATCAGGGAAGTCTCTACATCTTTCTGGGCAATGTCCGACTTCTTCTGCGGCAATAGCTTTTTCAAAATGTGAGTTATGGTTTTAAGGATCGACAGACCCTTGATCCGCTGTGCACCCCACTCCGCACTGATCTCTTTACACTCGATTCCCCAAACCTTCTCGGTGTACGACTTGAAGAAAGTCAGGTAAAGCTCTCGGCCGAAACGATTGATAAAGAACTCTTCAAGGTTAGTTTCAGGCTTTATAGGAAAGATCAAGGCACGAATGTAACTTAAGCCAATCTTGATCGTCTTAAGAATTCCAAGTTTTCCTAACGTGTCACCACTAAGAGTGATGGGGTAGTCGAAAAACTGACGCATGAAGTAGATACGTGACTTGCGATGACGCACCAGCATCACGCGATCGTCATGGTCTGGGTTTGGACCTTGCGGGTAAGCAGGTACCGTTGTCGTTTTGCGCTGATAACTAATCTGCGCACTGTCACCCTTTACCGCCTGCATCGGCAGGATCTTCAACCACCACTGCATGACCCGGTCTGACTTAGAGAAGAACCGGTGACCGCCAATGTCAATACGGTTACCTTTGTACCTGATGGTACGAGAGATGCCGCCGATGAAATCGCTTTTCTCCAGGACGATTGGTACGATGTCGGTCCTTGTCAACAACTCGTAAGCCGCAGTCAAGCCGGCAGGTCCTGCACCAATGATCACAGCGTGTTTCCGCTGCTCAGGGGGTAAACTCATAATCTCCTTCTGTGCTCAATTCCGAACCGCATGCGAATATCACGCCGATTTACG
Organism: uncultured Bryobacteraceae bacterium; assembly: GCA_964245395.1. GTDB lineage: Bacteria > Acidobacteriota > Terriglobia > Bryobacterales > Bryobacteraceae > Bog-105. Next base: position 10,322 of record CAXTMN010000062.1, on the reverse strand, counting down.
GTTCAACGAGCCAAGCGATGCGTGACAAAGTCAGCTTATCCAGGATACCTGTTTTCGATTGAACTTGGCACCCGTCAAACGCCGTGCAAGCACCCCCAAAACCTGCCACTACCTTCGGAAAATCTTTATTCATAAAGGCTTAGCGGTCCATCCAGACAGAGGCTTGCCCCGGCGCGACATCTTCCTTGCCTATCAGCATTTGTACTCCCGACGCTGCAGGAATTCGTTCTGTTTCACTAGCAAAATTCGTGGCTGTCCAAAACCCGTCCCGCCAGTCAACCTGAAAATTGGGAGCCAAATTTGCCGGACTTGCGCCGGCCGCCTGGTAAATCGTATGTAAAAGCGCTCTCTCGAGTTCGCCGTCCATCGTGTCCACTCCGATGTAGCTCACGCTCCCCTGCCCCAGCTTACGGGTCACTGCAGCAGACCGCCCGGAGTAAAATTGATCGGCATACCGAGCCAGCACTTCAGTTCCTGAAGCCGGATCAAGAACCTCGCCCCACGAACCCCGTCCGTAAGTTTTTCCTTCCGCGGTTACATGGCCGTCTACGCCTGGAGGCAAGTCATCATAGATCGGAATCTTGGCTCCAATCAAATCGAGAATCGGCTGCGCCCACGGTCCTTCCCAAAGGTGCCCCCGCAGGTCTTTCTCGCCCGTTCGGCAGCTCATAATCAAGTGTCCGCCTTCCTCCACGTATCGTTTAAACCGCCCGATCAGGTCTTCCTCCACCAGCTGATAAGCCGGCGCGACCACAAACGGGTATTTGGCGAAATCGCGATCCGCCGTGATCACATCTACCGGCGCCATCATGCTTTTCAACGCCCGGTAATACCGCATCCAGTGCGCTTCTGTATTCCAGCGTTTCGTTTGTGCATGATTCTCAATGTCCCGCCGGCTGTCGAAAGCAATCAAAAACGCAGTTCGCCGCGACGCATACGCCTTCGGCTCCGGAGCATTCGGCCTGTAGTGCTTTCTGAGTTCCACCATCTCGCTCATTGCCTGCGCGTACTCTCTGCCACCAGGCGACGGAGTCACACCGTCCGTTTCAACCAGTCCTTTGTGATAGAGTTCCGAGCCGTACAAGGGCTGCCTGTAGCGGTAGGTACACACAAAGCGTGCACCCGCCCCGAAAGCCCGCATCAGCCACATATGGATAGCCCCTGGCCGCGGCCATGGATTGTAGTCGCCCCAAATTCACTTGGCCAGGTTGTAGCTCCATAGGGCCCGAAGGAGCGCCGGTTGAACGCATAAAGTCATGCATAAACGACATCACTTCTCCGCTCCCCAGCCGAAAGCCAAGCTTCCCTTCCAGCAGTTCGCCGTGCACCGGGTAGTGTGTCCACGAAAAAACATCCAGGCTCTTCATCGACAAACTTGGATTGACATCGCCATTCATCGACATAAAATTCGTTGTGATCCACTGATCTTTCGCATACCGGCGGATCACTGTCGCCCGCATATTGATATAGTTCGCAGCCTCGTACGCAAACCATCTACGAAAGTCGAGCACCGCATGAGGACTGGGATCAGCAACCAGAGCATCTGAGTCCGGAAGGTCGATCTGGTCAAAATTCTGATACAACAAAGACCAGAACGCTCCGCCCCAATCCTGGTTCAGACGATCGACTGTCCCGTACTTTTCACGCAGCCAGTTCCGGAACGCTTGCGTCGCTGCCTGCGAATAGGAGAAACGCCGCCGATAGTGACTCAGCTCATATCGATCTGCCATCCCCACACCCGCTTGTCGGTCCCAAAGCGCTTCGCTAATTCTGTATCGATCTTGGTCACATACTCGCGATAGACGGGCGAGCTCCAGTCAGCATGCTCCCGGCTGCCATGATCCACCGTTCGTCCCTGCGCATCCACGACCAAAGTTTCAGGATGGCTTCGCGTCAACCAGATGGGCGGCGTCGCGCTCGGGGTACACAGGATCACTTTGAGCCCGTTCTTCGCAGCGAGATCAACGACTTTTCTCCAGCCAGTCGAAATCGTACCTGCCCTCTTGTGGCTCCATGAAATACCAGGCAAACTCGCCCATGTGCACAAACTCCATCCCCATCTTGTGAATGTTGCTCATGTCGCGCTCCCATTGCGCTTGCGGCCATGCTTCGGGGTAGTAATAGACACCTATCGTCAACATGTCCTTGTCTGGAAACCAGTTAGGGTTCCGGGGGCCAGGTTGCGCTTCTACACAGGTAAGGGGAGCCAAAATTAAAAGAGCTGAGGCCACAAGGAAGCAACAGGGTCCGCGCATTTTGGTAATTACTGATCATCCTACTCGCACTTGTCTCACAACCCGCTCGCCCCCGCGTTCGTACAATCGAATTCATGTGCCGAGTCGCTTCATGCCTCGCCTTTGCTTTCTTCCTGCTGCCTTTCGCTGCTCTTACACAATCCACGCCCGTGCAACCCATCCAGTTCGATGAAGCGCGAAAAGTTTGGCTCTTGTCTAGCGCGCATAGTTCTTACGCCATGGGAGTGACCGCTGATGGCCAGTTGCAGCATCTTTATTGGGGAGCTCCTCTTTGGCGAACAGCGGACGTCCCCACCCCGATGCGCAAAAAGGAGATCTCCTCTTTCGATTCTCGCGAGATGCTCGAGAATGAAGAATTTCCTGGCTGGGGTGGCGCCCGCTACTACGAACCGGCACTTAAGATCACCCGCAGCGATGGCGACCGTGATCTGGTGCTTCGCTACGTCTCCCAACACGAGGAAAACAACGACCTTCAAATCGTCCTCAAAGATATACGCGATGAAATTGGAGTGACCCTTCACTACCACTTATTCCCCGATACTGGAATTGTTCGGCGCTCCGCCGCCATTCGGAATGGAACCAAACAATCACTCACAATCGAAAGTGCTCAATCGGCTACTTGGTCGCTGCCGCCTGGAGACGGCTACCGCCTTTCCTACTTAAGTGGCCGCTGGGCTGCTGAAACACAGCTCAATCGCGAACCGGTGCACGAAGGAATGAAAGTTCTGGAAAGCCGCCTGGGACATACCGGTCACAACCTCAATCCGTGGTTTGCGCTTGATGCCGGTGACGCCGGCGAAGATCACGGCCCCGTCTGGTTCGGCGCCCTCGCCTGGAGCGGCAACTGGCGCATCACCATCGAACAAACCCCGTACCGTCAAGTTCGTGTGACGGGCGGCTTGAACCCGTTCGACTTCGCCTATCCGCTGCAGGGAGGCGAAACGCTCGATACGCCGGAATTCTACGGCGGGTTCTCCAATCACGGATTTGGTGAAGCCTCGCGCCTGATGCACGACCTGGAGCGGAATGACATTCAGCCACACGGCGTCGAAGCCCGCGTGCGGCCGGTTCTCTACAACTCATGGGAAGCAACTGAATTTAACGTGACCGTGCAGGGCCAGGAACAGCTCGCGGAGAAAGCCGCCAAACTCGGGGTCGAACTTTTCGTCATTGATGACGGCTGGTTTGGGGCTCGGAACACAGACCACGCAGGCCTCGGGGACTGGTTCGTGAACAAGACCAAATTTCCAAACGGACTCGAGCCACTGATCGACCACGTTAACCATCTCGGCATGGATTTTGGCCTTTGGGTCGAACCGGAAATGGTGAACCCAGACAGCAATCTCTATCGCGCACATCCGGATTGGGTCATCAACTTTCCGGGCCGCCCTCGAACCGAACTGCGCAACCAGTTGGTTCTCAATCTGGCCCGTGACGATGTCAAGCAATTCGTTTTTTCGTTTCTTGACCGGCTCGCCACCGATTACAAAATCCGCTACTTCAAGTGGGACATGAACCGAACTGTCACTGAACCCGGTTGGCCGGAAGAGAAAACCAACGAACAAAGGAAACTGTGGGTGAAATACGTCCGCAATCTCTACGACATCCTGGATCAGTTACGCGCCAAACATCCCAACCTCGAAATTGAATCCTGTTCGGGCGGAGGCGGACGCGTCGACCTGGGAATCTTGAAACGCGTGGAGGAGGTCTGGCCCTCCGATAACACCGAAGCATTCGATCGCCTGCGCATCCAGGAAGGCTTCTCTCAATCCTACTCGGCTAAGTTCATGTCCGCCTGGGTGACCGATGTACCCAATATGAACGGGCGCAGTACTTCTCTCAAATATCGCTTTCTGGTGGCCATGCAAGGCGCTTTGGGAATTGGCGCAAACCTGACCAAGTGGACCGAAGCAGATACGAAGCTCGCTACCAACATGGTTGCTCTCGATAAACGCATTCGAAATACAGTTCAATTCGGCGACCTCTATCGTCTGTTATCTCCTCGTAACGGCGATGTAACGTCTAACGAGTACGTATCTAAAGACGGAAGACAGGCTGTCATTTTCGCCTTCCGTCATTCGCAGGAGTATCAAACCGGCGTTGAGCCCATCCTTTTACAAGGTCTCGATCCTCATGCACTCTATCGCCTGGAATCGACCGACGACCAGCTTCTCGACAAACAGCCCGAACTAAGCGGCGCCTACCTGATGGGGAACGGGTTGCAGTTCCGGCTGACCGGCGATTTCGATAGCAGCGCCGCCGTTTTACAAAGAATCAATTAGCTTCCGCAGACTCACTTCTTCGTAACATTGCAATGTCAGGCTCTCTAACTGGAGGCTTCTGTACAGCACCATCACGAGACGCTTATGACTTTGCACCCCATACTTCGACACGCACTGATTGCCGTCGTCGTTTCGAGCCCGGTAACCGCTCCCTTCCTTGCAAGCGCTTATCAGGACGGCGACGATCCAACCATTCAAATTCTTCCCAATACGGGGCAACAACTCACCCCCACTGCCCCCAAGGGAGCACGATTTGAGGCTCTAAACCCCGGCCTGGCTGACTTCCCCGGTTACATCGTCGGTCAAGCCGTCACGACAGTCGTCAGCCCCGATAAGAAAACCCTGTTAATTCTTACGTCTGGTTACAATCTGCTGAATGCTACTTCCGGACCGAACCTCGGGAACACCATCCCGGCTGATTCAAAAGAGTATGTTTTCGTTTACGACATCTCCAGCAATAATGTCCCGGCAAAGAAGCAGGTTTTACAAGTTCCCAATACCTACAACGGCATCGCCTTCGATCCCAATGGCCGTTCTTTTTACGTAGCGGGCGGTGTAGATGACAACGTTCACATCTACGATGCTGGCGCCACAGGCTGGGCCGAACGCTCCAGTAGCCCTGTCAAGCTCGGCCACACAGCGGGTAATGGACTTGCCGTTCAGCCCGAAGCGGCTGGTCTTGCTGTGACGAAAGATGGCGCAAAGCTCGTCGTTGCCAATTACTACAACGACTCGGTCACGCTGCTTCAGTCAGAGCCAGACGCGAGTACCTGGACCGTCGCTGGAGAGCTCGATTTACGTCCCGGTAAGATCAATTCCGCTAACAGCGGTAAACCCGGCGGTGAGTATCCATTTTGGGTAACCGTCAAGGGAAACGACACCGCCTATGTTTCCAGCATCCGTGATCGCGAAATCGACGTTGTCAATATTGCGGGCACGCCAACTTTGATCTCACGGATTAAGGTCACCGGTCAGCCGTTAAAGATGACCATGAACGCCGCTCAGACGCGCCTCTACGTTGCCGAGGACGAGACCGATACCGTCGCCGTTATCGACACCGGGAACAATAAAGTTCTAAGCGAGATTCCTGCCGGCGCGCCCCAGGGCCTGCTTGCTCCTTCTCGTGCCGACTTCACCGGAAACAATACCAACAGCGTCACTCTTTCCAAAGACGAGAAAACACTCTATGTGACTAATGGCAATACCAACAACGTTGCCGTTATCGAATTATTGGGGAACGGCGGGTATGCCAGCGTTCTCGGTCTCATTCCCACCGGCTGGTATCCCAATTCGATCAGTCTGAGCGCCGACGGCAAGTACATGTACGTCGTCAACGGAAAATCTCCCACAGGTCCTAACCCCGGCAATTGTCACGGCAATGTCGTTCCAGGCCGCAGCGCTGCTTCCTGCGGCGCTGCGAACCAGTATTCGCTTCAACTCATCAAAGCGGGTTTCCAGAGTTTCGCAGTTCCCAATCAAAACCAGCTTGTCTCCCTGACTCGGCAAGTTGCTGCCAATAATCATTACAAGCGCGTCATCAGCGCTGCAGATCAAACGAAGATGGCGGCCCTGCATAGCAAAATCCAGCACGTCATCTACATCATCAAGGAAAACCGGACTTACGATCAGATCCTCGGTGATCTCGAGGTCGGAAACGGCGATCCGGACCTCGTCGAATTTGGCCAGGGGACCACGCCCAACCTGCATAATCTGGCCCGCAACTTCGTCACTCTTGATAACTTCTACGACGCTAGCGAAGTCAGCTTCGATGGTTGGCCCTGGTCCACTTCCGCGCGCGCTCCGGATGTCGTCGAGCGGCAAGTCACTGTCAATTACGCCGGGCGAGGTCTCACCAACGACGCCGAAGGCACCAACCGTAACGTGAACGTGGCCATCCCAACTCCGGCCGGCCGCGTGGCTGCGAATCCTGTCTCTCCCAGCGATCCTGACGTTCTCCCCGGCACTACCGATACCGCTGCGCCAGATGGTCCAGACAACGAAATCAACGGCGGATATCTTTGGAACTCAGCCCTGCGAGCCGGCCTCTCCGTTCGCAACTATGGCTTCTTTATCGACCTGACCCGCTACTTCCTACCCGCTGCCTATTCACAATTCAGCATTCCGGAACTGCCTGATCCGCATGCATCGAACACCACCGTCGCTTACTCGACCAATGTGGCCCTGGCACCTTTTACCGACCCGTACTTTCGCGGTTTTGACAACGCTCTTCCTGATTACTACCGCTTTCAGGAATGGCTTCGCGAGTTTAATACCAACTACTCGAGCGGCAACCTGCCGGCACTCAGTCTTGTTCGCTTGATGCACGACCACACCGGCTCCTTCAGTACAGCGATCAGCGGCGTGAATACACCAGAGCTTCAGGTTGCAGACAATGATTACTCTGTCGGCTTACTCGTGCAAACAATCGCCCATAGCCAGTACAAGGACAATACACTCATCTTCGTCATCGAGGACGATGCTCAGGACGGAGGCGATCACGTCGATCAGCATCGCAGCATTGCTTACGTGATCGGTCCCTATGTGAAACACAATGCCGTTATCTCGTCCGCCTATAACACTGTCGATTTTGTCCGCACCATTGAAGACGTGCTGGGCTTACCGCAGCTCAATCTGAATGACTCTGTGGCAGTTCCCATGGCCGACCTCTTCAACCTGAAGCAAACCGACTGGAGCTACACCGCCACGCCTTCTTCGCTTCTCGCGAACACCACGCTTCCTATTGACCCCAACCTCTTTGCCGCTAATCGCGATCACCTCCTCAAACCAACCCACACCGCCGCCTATTGGGCCGAGGCCACGAAAGGAATGGATTTCACCTCTGAAGACCGCATCGACTTCAATCGCTACAATCACATCCTCTGGCAAGGTCTGAACGGCGACCGACCCTATCCCGAAGCATCCTCCGGTCTGGACTTGCGCATGAACCGGACAGAACTGCTCAGCCGCTATCGCCGAACCACCAACACAACAGGAACTTACTAAATTCAGCTCCTCAACCCGCAATCGGCGCTGTTGCTCAATAAGCAGCAGCGCCTTTTCCGTCTAGGAATGGTGGAGCTCCCCTCTGCCATGCGGTCACCTCAAAAAATAAGCCGCAACGCAAATTGAAACTGCCGCGGTGTTCCACTTCCCGTGGCCCCTTGATTCACAGGTGTGTTGATCTGACCGAAATTCAGAGTGTTGGAAGCATCTGCCAGTGGCGAGCCATACTCGGCGCGATTAAACACGTTGAATGCCTCCGCCCGCAGCTGAATTCGCATCCGCTCCGACAGGGCAATCACGCGCGCAATCGCCAGATCAACCTGCCACAAGTCCGGCGCCCGAACCAGATTGCGTCCGGCGTTGCCGAAAGTACCGTTTGCCGGCACTGTAAATGCGGCCGGATTGATCCACAAACCCGTGCTCTGGCCTCCGGCTGGTACAAGTGAAACACCAGGAACCAGATTGGGCCTTTCCGAGCCCGCAACCGCATACCCGCCCGGAACGGATGCATTCGTGCGATCAATAACGACGTTCACCGGCAGGCCGGTACGCGCGGTCGAAATGGTGTCAAGTTGCCACCCGCCCAATACCGTTTGCGCAACGCTCCGGTGCGAAAGAAAGCGCCGGTTCGCTCCAAATGGCAACTGATAAACTATGCCCGCGTTGAATACCTGACGCACATCGAAATCGCTGCTGGCCTTCTCACACGCCCGGCAAAACACGTTCTGTGGAGTGTCCGATTCTCCGCCCCCAATCCCGTCATCATTGATCGAATGCGACCACATATAGTTGACTTGGAGCGATAATCCGTCTTGAAATGCGCGTCGTGCGTTTGCTTGCAGGGCGTGAAAGGTGCTGTTGCTGTCATTTCCGCGCCAGGAAACCACTCCAAACGCCGGATACGCGCGAGCCTGCGTCACAGGGTTCAACAGGTTGACATAAGTGGTGGTCAGGATGTCAGTTCCCTTATTGCCCACATACGACAAAGTCCCGACAATATTGCCCGGCACGACCTGCTGCAAGGACGCATTCCACGAGGCGACGTACATGTCTTTCCGGTCGCGATATAGATCGCGCGGCGAAATCACGCCTGTAGCGGCTTGCAGAAACGGATTGATCGGATAGCTGAGCCCGGCAGATCCTGCCGCGGTCAACGTATATCGCGCGATGTCGTTCGATATCGGCAGGTTTTGGTCGTCTTCCTGCCCATCGCTGTGGTAAATTCACGCCGTAGAACCGTATCTCTATGCCCCCACGCGATCGCGACGCGCGGATCGAAATCATCGAAGCGAGGATGGCTGAACGAGTCCGTATTTGGGCAGTATCCACCACAAGTCGCAAAGTCGAACGGAATGGCGCGCCCATCCGTCTCATGGAACACGTTGAAGAAGCTGTACCGGATGCCCATGGTCAAAGTAAGATTCGAGGACACCTTGAACTCGTCTTGCAGGTACGCGTAATACTGAGTCTTCCGGAGACGTTTCAAAGGCAAAAGGGACGTATAAGCTGCTCCGTCCAGCGTGTTGCTCAGGAAATCGGTACGAGAATTGTAGGTCAACGTTCCGCTCGCGGAGTTGCCCTGATTCATGTTGATTCGTCGCACATCGACTCCGAATTTCAAAACGTGTTTCCCTTTCACCCAGGTGATATCGTCCAACCAGGAAAACGTTGTTCCGGCTCCATCTGTTGTGGAACTCGCTGTCAGCGGGCTAAATCCCGGCACGCTTACCGCGAACGGTGTTTGCGTCAAATTAGCAGTGTGATAAATGTCTTGGTTCAATCCAAACTTCGCGTCGTTGATCAGACCAGGAGAGAACACATGAAAGTAGTCGATCACACCGTTGCGCAACTTCGTGTCCGTATTTGCACGCGCATTCAACGCCCCCGTTGGAATCGTATAATCAGCTTCATCTTCGCTATACCGGATGAACCCACTGTTACTCGCATCAAAGTGCTGGTCGATCCGAAACATCCCTGAATCTTCGTTGTCCACCTGCTTTGCTCCCGCCACGTAATTCCAAACCTGCGGATTCGCGGTTGGCGACGTTCCCTTTGGATAAGCAGCGGCAATGGGCGTAAGCGCAGGCGATTGCGTTTCTGCTTGCGCCAGAACAGTCGGACTAGGCACCAACCCAATCTGAGTCTGCCCTAAATGCTGGCGGAGACCTTCATAGTTCGTGAAGAAAAACGTCTTATCCTGGACCATCGCACCGCTCAAGTCTGCTCCAAACTGATTCAGCAGAAACGGTGATGGCGTCGGCCGATTGTCGGTAAACGGCCGTGCATCGAACACACTGTTTCGCAGATATTCGAATGCGCTTCCCTGCAGCGTATTCGTGCCGGACGGAGAAGCAACGGAGACTTGGCCGCCCGCGCTCATCCCTACGTCGGCATTGTAGTTCTGCGCCATAACCTGGAACTCGGAAATCGAATCAAGCGGGATTGCCAGTCGCACATACTCCTTTTGGGATTGATTTAGAATGCCTGAGTCATCGACTCCGTCGAAAAACACCTGATTGTCATCCAACCCATGACCGGCGAATCGGATCGTACGCTGGTCTCCTGGCCCACTGTCGATGGCGCCCGGCGTAAGCGCCGTCAAACTACTCCAGTTCCGCCCATTCAAGGGAAGGTCATGTATTTGAACCTGCTCGACTGGCGCTCCCAAAACGGCGCTCGATCGATCCAATTGCACCAAAGGCTCTGAAACCTCAGCCCGGCCTGATCCGCTGGAAACGCTTAGCTCTACATCCAGCGTTCGGTTCTGCCCCACAGATTGCTC
>CAXTMN010000061.1:4215-28892 GCA_964245395.1 uncultured Bryobacteraceae bacterium | reverse complement strand
CAAAATCAGGGGACGGACAGACCTGTCCAGGCGCCAAACACCGGCTTGGGACAGGCTAATCCGTCCTGGCGCTACGGTTTTCACCGGGACAGTTCACTAGTGGGTGATTCAGCAATGGCAAAATCAGGGGACGGACAGACCTGTCCAGGCGCCAAACACCGGCTTGGGACAGGTTAATCCGTCCTGGCGGGCTACCGTTTTCACCGGGACAGCGTACTAGAGGCTCAGGTTGCTGGCGTAGGAGTTTTCTCTCCGCGTGACTCGGCGTAAATATGAGTGAATTCAGCGCCGAAAAAGAAAATCTGTGCGGAGTAATAGATCCAAATGATGACGGCGACAAGCGATCCCGCTGCCCCGTAGGTTGAGCCTACGCTGGCTTTTCCCAGGTAGAGACCGAGCAGCCACTTGCCGATGGCAAAGAGAAGGGCGGTGCCGATCGCGCCGACGGCGGCATCATGCCAGGAGATCTTAACTGCGGGGACGTACTTGAACATCAAGGCGAAGAGTACTGCAATGACGGCAAACGACAAGAGGAAGTTAATGATCTGAAGAACGGCGGGCGGCATAGGCATCAGCTGTCCAAACGCATGACCGATAAATGCGAGTGCAGCACTCAGGAGCAGGGAAGTCAGCAGTAAGAAGCCGACAGAGAGGACCATGCCAAAGGAAAAGAGCCGCTGTTTGATCACGCCAAAAAATCCGCCAGCTTGCTTGGGCTTTGCATCCCACATGAGGTTGAGCGCGCTTTGAAGCTCTCCGAAGACGCCGGAAGCCCCGAAGAGCAGCGTGAGGAAGGCGATCACACTAGCGAAGATTCCTGAGGATGGTTTTTGGGCATTCTTGAGCAAGGACTGAACAGTCTCAGCGCCACGATCTCCAATAAGCTGTCTGGCTTCATCTACCAGAGCGCCCTGCGCTTTGTTCTGATCAAAGACCAAGGCGATGACGGCTGTTGCCAATAGCAACAACGGAGCAATCGACAGGAGACTGTAAAAGGCCACTGAAGCTCCTAAGCGGGGAGCTTCATGTTCGCTCCACTTAGAGTAGGTTTCCTTGGCGAGTGAGATCGCTTGCCTGGCTGCCATCTCCCGAGTAGATGGAGCAAGGCCAACAAACGTAACTCACCGATGTTGAAGCGTTTTTTATGGCGCACCGCGATCAGGGGACGCGGGCGCCGTATGCCTGGAGAATGTATCTTTACCAAACTCAACATGCAGCCTGATTGAAGGAATCCAGACCGGTCCGCGATCCTGGTTATAGGCAGGATTGGCGACGTGCTGCAGATCAAAACTGGCGAACACGCCGGGCAGGAGACGTGCGCTGTAATAAGTTTCGGAAATGTACTCGGGACCGTATTGGAGGCGGCCATCACCAATCAGAAAATCGTAACCACCTTGGGCCAGATACGTTGCGTGAACTCCGGAGATTCCGCTGGTGGTGAACTCGGTTGCGACGGTATCAAAGGGCCGATGCCAGCGCTCTCCCGTAAGAGAGATGCCGCCAGTCGCCAGGCGGTCGATGGCGGTAAAGGCAAAGCTTTCTGTTTTGCCATCGTTCCATCCGAGCCGAGCAAATACGCCGATGTTTTTGGTCAACTCCTGCTCCGTGTTCAGTCCGAATCCATATTTGAGAGTGCCGTTGTGGCGAGTAGAGACGATCGAAGGACGGCTTCCGCTTAGTTGCGCATCGAGAATGGCTTGTGAATAGGTGCCTGCATTGGCATGATTTTCGTAATTCAGAAGCCTGAGTGCGCCGGGGTGCTTACCGATCAGGTAGCGATACTCTCCCTCAAGCACGTCGCCGCGGTTGCGGAACAGCCGACGATCGAAACGAAGGCCATTAGCAACGCGGGGCATGGCGGCGCTGGCATAGCGGAGTGACCAATTTTTTGTGTGGAACTCGTGTACCCAGGCCCAGGTGTAACCGCGGACATCGGCAGGATAATCCCAAGCACCGTTGAACATAACTGCCCACCCGATGAACTGGGTGCGGGGGTCGTGCGAGTACCGGTTATTGTCGAAGAAGTCGGTCAGAGTGAAGCGCCCTACTGTGACGGTGTAGCGGGTCATGGGGCGACGACCAGCGAGTTGATTCTCTTCGCTTTCAAAAGATTCGGTCTCATTGCCGAATCCGAAATCGTGGGAAATGTACAAGCGGGCCAGATACGGTTTTGGCGTAGCAGAAGCAACGCGGGGGAGTTCTCCATTGGAGGAGTTAGCGAGCCCGTTGACGCCACTGAAGCCGCGTCCACCGGCGATTTCCGGATCGAAATAAAGGGTGGTGTTTTTGTCGAGCCGCAGCCCGAAGAACAGGGTAGTGGTGAGGGAGACGTCGCGCTCCGGGTAGTCCTGAAGGCTGAACGGACTTGAATAGGGAGAGCGAAAAGTGCCGTGATACTGCCCGATCGATGTAGCTTGATAGAACAGATTCCAACGCTCTGAATCGACGGGTTCTTCGGGCTGCTTATTCTCTTCCTGCCGAGGGATCTGGCCCCCCTGCGGCGGCGGATTGGGCGGCGGCGGCGTTTGCTCCTGGGCCGGAGATCTAGTGACAGACAAGACCATCATGATTGCAAAGCAGGCCCAGTGAATGAACCGGCGGCTGTACGTATAGAGGTCTGGTCGTGATTGAGGCGCCAACATGGTGTCGTAAATGGAGTGTCAGGTTTCGAGGGATTGTCTGTCTCGAGAGCCCGGATCTCATTTTAGGTATAGGCAATAAGTGGTTACGATTTGATTGCAAAACCGTGAACTGCGAGAGTGGAGTCCTATTGAGATGCTAAACCGAGTTAACCTTTCCGGTGGTGTACCGTGGTGTCAGCATGGACAAGAGAGTAGAAAAGCGGCATAAACGTCAAGTTGCCAGGGCGAAAAACAAGAAGAAGGTATCGGAACCCGATCTGAGGACTCAAGAGCAAATTGAGGCGGCCAAGGAAGCAAGCAGGCCTGACACGAGCAGAGGAATCAAAGAAAAGGTTGCCAGCGCGGCGCGCTCGTTCCGGAATACGTTTACTAAAACGACTGGTAGTGCTGCCAAGACAGATGTCTAGGGGAGCGGAAAAGTGGACAGTGAAAGTGGACAGTGGACAGTGAATAGTTGAATATCGGCGAGTGCTGATCATCGATGGACATCTCGATCTATCTTGGAATGCGCTCAGTTGGAACCGTGATTTGCGGCGGCCAGTCGCGGGAATCCGGCTCTCGGAAGCGGGTTTGACGGGCAAAGCGCGAGGGCACGGCACGGTGGCTTTCCCCGAGATGCGAAGCGGGCGCGTAGGCATCTGTTTTGCTACGTTGCTGGCGCGGGCAAACCCTAACGGCCGAAATTCGATGCTCGATTACCGGTCGCAGGAAATTGCCTGCGCTGTGGCCCAGGGCCAACTTGGTTATTACCGGGTGCTTGAAGAACAGGGTGTCTGCGACGTTATGACGAACGCGGCAGCGCTTCAGAAAAAAGTTGCTGATTGGGGCGATCCGAGGCAAGAATCACGGTTCGGTTTTGTGTTGAGCATGGAGGGAGCGGATCCGATTCTTTCGCCTTCACATGCCTACAAATGGTTTGAAGCGGGCCTGCGGATTATAGGGCTCGCGCACTACGGGCCGGGCACGTATGCGCACGGGACAGCGAGTTCGGGCGGCCTTAGCGCGCAGGGCCGGGAGCTTCTCCGTGCGATGGACGAGGTCGGGATGATTCTGGATATGACTCACCTTGCCGACGAGAGCTTTTGGGAGGCCGCGCGCATCTTCCAGGGCCCCGTCATTGCGAGTCACAGCAACTGCCGGGCCCTGACGCCTGGAGATCGCCAGTTTGATGATGAGCAGATCCGCTGGTTGATCGAACGGGATGCGGTAATCGGGGCCGTTTTAGATGCGTGGATGTTGACGCCAGATTGGAGCGAGGATCCGGCGAATCGGCCCAAAGTGATGCTCGACCACGTGGTAAAGAATATCGATCATATCTGCCAGATATCAGGATCGGCGCGGCATGTGGCGATCGGCAGTGATCTGGACGGCGGATTTGGAATCGAGCAAGGACCGGAAGACGTGGACACGATCGCCGATTTGCAAAAGCTTGGTCCGATACTGGCGAGCCACGGCTACGTAAAGCCGGATGTGGCGGCTATCTTTCACGGCAACTGGATCCGCACACTGGAGAAGGCCTGGAGGGTGGAAAGCGGCGCAAGGTGAGCCAACGCAGGATACTGCTCGCGCTGGTCTTTTTCGGGATCCTGGTTAGCTATGTAGATCGGGGCAATCTGGGCATAGCCGCTCCGTCATTGATGAGCGAGTTTCGCTTGCCGCCTGCCGCCATGGGATTGCTTCTTTCGGCGTTCTTCTGGACGTACGCGGCGTTCCAGATTCCGGCGGGATTGCTGCTTGATCGATACGGGATACGGTGGACTTATGGGGTAGCGTTTCTCGTGTGGTCGCTAGCGTCAGCAGCGATTGCGTTCAGCCGAGGATTTAGCGACGTTCTGTCTCTGAGAGTGTTGCTGGGTTTAGCCGAAACCGTAGCGCCGCTGGCAAGCCTCATGTTCATACGGCAGAACTTCGCGGGTCCTGAGCGGGGCTTGCCGGTGTCGATCTATATTGCAGGCCAGACTCTTGGTCCGGCTTGCGGAACTCTACTCGGAAGCGTGTTGCTTAGCCGTTTCGGATGGCGATTCATGTTTGCTGCCACAGGACTGGGCGCTGTCTTCTGGGTGCCTGCGTGGGCTTACTTTGCGCGAGGAGAATCCGCCGGGATATCGGTACGGGAGGAGCGAGCCCGCCCGGGAGATTACACCAGCTGGGGCGAAATCTTCGGCGAGCCGGTGTATTGGGCACTGGGTGGTTGTGTTTTTTTCTCGTCCTACTACTGGTATTTCGTTTTGACCTGGGTGCCGACTTACCTGATGATGTCACGGGGAATGTCGACGCTGGAGATGGGACGGCTCTTGTCGATTCCGCTTTTCCTAATGGCTCTGGTGAATGTCGGGTTGGGGCGCGCTGCCGATAAGCTTGCTGCGAAGACTACATCGGTGTTTGCGGTTCGCCACGCCTTTCTAGCTGCTGGTCTTCTAGGGGCGTCGTCGATATTGATGCTGATTGTGCTTCCAAAGGGGGTCACCGCACTGCCGGTGCTGATTACCTCCATTTGTTCCTTCGGTGTTGCGAGCGCCAACCTTTGGACCATCGCGCAGCAGGTGGCTCCGGCAGCGGCGGTGGGCAGCACGATCGGAGTTTTGAATACTGTGTCGCAAGTGGCTGGGGCCGCTGCGCCGGTGATTACTGGCTGGAGTTTAGGACCGCACAAGAATTTTGCTGTCGCGATTCTGCTGGCCGGCGTGAGTCCACTGTTGGCTTTGCCTCTTCTCAAAATTGCGAACCCTGTCGCGTTAAGTAAACTACGCGGGACGTGAAGGCGAGCGCGGGTGAGAGTGCCCGAATCTAGGAAAAGTATTCTCCACAGAAACTTATCGATTAATAATTGACAGCTTGCGCCCTGATTGCTACGATCCCTAGCACCAAGATCAATGAGTAACAGAATGGCACTAACCGTTTGGCCCGGTTTCAGGCGCTTTGCGTCCCGGGCACTCTCATCATGGGTACCCTGTTTCGTTCTCCTGATTCATTTCTCGTCCAATAACGCTTACGCCCAGACCGCCACCTCCGGCGCTATCGTAGGTACAGTCACTGACCCTCAAGGCGCCGTTGTCGCAAAGGCGGCAGTGAGAGTACAAAACACAGAGACTAACGCGATATTCACGCAGTTGACGAATAACTCCGGCGAGTACACGTTTCCGAACATTACTCCCGGCGTTTACACGCTGACGGTCACCATGGCAGGCTTTCGCACCAGCTCCGTTCAGAATCTCAAGATTGATGTGAATAAGTCCGCTTCGGTACCTGTGCAGCTCGAGGTTGGCGGCGCGAATCAGATCGTGGAGGTGACGGCGACTGCGGCGGTCGAGTTGCAGACCACTGATGCACAGATTGGGAACGTCTTATCAACCGACACGCTTTTGCGTTTGCCCACTCTGCAGCGGAATGTGACGGAGCTGATGGGATTGCAGCCGGGCGTGGTTCCGACTACGGGCGGCAGCACGACAGGCCTGCAACTGCGGACTACCGGGGCGATTGAAGATCAGAATACGGTGACGGTGGATGGCATTGACATCACTCAGAGCGTTGTCGCATCAGGAACAGTTGTTCCCACGCCGGCCGACAGCATGGAAGAGTTGAAGGTGAACGTAGCAAACCCGAACGCCGCTTACGATCGCGCATCAGGCGGCCAGATGACGCTGGTAGGCCGGCACGGGACCAACAACTTTCACGGCGCGCTTTACGAGTATCTGCAAAATTCGGTGCTGAATTCAAACACCTGGGATAACAATTTTGCGCATATCGGCAAGCCGAGCATTAAGGATAATCGCTTTGGCGGGCGACTGGGTGGTCCGATTTTTAAAGACAAGACATTTTTCTTCGCTAATTACGAAGGCCGGAGATTCCAATCGGTCACGCAAGTGACTCGGACTGTGCCGACGGCCACTCTGAAGCAAGGTATTTTGCGCTTTGTAGACGCAGCGGGAAACATTGACAGCTACAACCTGGCCACAGCTCAAGTATGCGGCACAGCGGGCAATCTGGCGTGTGATCCGCGAGGCCTAGGCATCAGCCCAGCCGTGCAGGCACAATGGGCCAAAATGCCGGCGGGCAACATAACGGGTGGAGATGGGCTGAACACGACCGGATATCTGGCGAACATTCCCACTCCCACTGACGATAATTATGGCGTTGTACGGCTGGATCACAACTTCAGTGACCGGCTGCAATTCAATGGGAGCTACACCTACTTTCGTCATATTGCGACGGGGTCCACCGATCTGTCGATTTTGAATAATTCCCCGCAATCATTAGTTCACGCCCGGCAGTCAGACGAGCGCGGGGAACGTGGCTCTTTTGATCGGGAGTGGCGTGACTTCCTTTATTGACTCGCCAATTGATATGGATACGCAGCGGGCGCGCTACCAAGCAAACTACAACGAGGATTTCCAGTGGCTCGACGATCTGACACTGATTCGAGGCAGCCACACGATGCAGTTCGGTGCGCAGTTTCATGCCCTGCCCTATACGCACGTGCGGGCGGATAAGGTGATCGGATCGCTCTCGTCGCTTGCCGCAACAGTCGATGCGTCGACATTCCTGACGGCGCTTCCGGCGGTAAACCGGCCGATTACCTGCGGAAACGGAGTGACAACTAATTGCCTGAAGTCCGTGGATGCGACTAACTGGGATCGGTATTACGCTTCGACGTTAGGTTTGGTGGATAACGTCGGAATCCTGGCCGTACGTGACGCCAACCTGAACCCGCTACCCTTTGGCACGAATCTGGTTAACCGGACAAATGAGTTTGCCACTTACTTTTACTGGCAGGACACCTGGCGGGCTACCAATTCGCTAACCTTCACATACGGGCTCTCTTATGGTTGGCAGACCGCGCCCACGGAAGCGCAGGGCCGGCAAACGGTCGAGATTGATACCGGCACAGGCCAGCTGGTCACAGCTCAGCAGTATTTAAACAACAAGTATCAGGCAGCACTTCAGGGGCAGGTTTACGATCCTACGCTGGGCTGGGTTCCTGTAGGCAAAGCGAATCATCCGGTGTACAACATTGATTGGGGCGACCTGGCACCACGCGCCTCGTTCGCCTGGAATCCTTCCTACAACAACGGATTTCTCTCGCGTTTGCTTGGTGAAAAGAAGTCGGTCGTGCGGGGTGGCTTCTCGATCGTTTACGACCGGTCGAACACAGTTCAGTCGGTGGAAATTCCTATGCTGGGCGTTGGCTTCGGCCAGAGTATCAGCGTACAGACGCCTCCTTGCAATGCCTCGGGCACTCCCGGAGCTGGCTGTAACAGTGCGTTGGGGTCGGCCAACTATGGCGCGTCTCTCTTCAGGGTTGGAGTAGATGGTGCGATCCCGCTGCCGACGTTCGGTGCGGCGACATCGCCGGTAGTGCCACAAAATTATAGTGAAGTTTTGTCGTTTCAGGTCGACCCAAACACCAAGGTGGGGCGCAGCTATAACGCTGACCTGAGCGTGCAGCGTGAACTGCCTGGCGGCATTCTGGCGGAGGCTGCTTATGTCGGCAGATTTGCCCGCCGATTGCCACAGGCCATCAACTTCACACAGTCGCCTTATATGTTTGTCGATCAGGCTTCGAAGCAGTCGTTTGCCCAAGCATTTGACGCAGTGGCTACTTCATTACGTGCCGGTCAGACACCGGCGACTCAGCCCTGGTTTGAAAACCAGCTTCCAGGTCTGACCGCGTTGCAGCACTTCAATGGCACAGCCACGGCATTTGTGACTCAACAGCTGGCGTCGAATTTCCGGAATGGTAATGTGAGCAGCATTTTTCAGACTCTGGGCACTTACCGGCGGTCACTAGGTCTTCTGCCTTACAACAACGATCAGGCCCAGATGGAGTTCATGCGGACTTATATTGGTCAGTCGAACTATAACGGGCTGCTGATCTCGGCCCGGAAGCGGTTTGCGCGCGGGTTGGACATCAGCGCCAACTACACATTTTCTCGCGCGCTCGATGACGGGCTGCAGTGGCAGAACAACGCTAGCTATTACGTAAACAGCTTTAACCCGAATGTCGACTACGGTCCCTCCTTATACGACCGGACCAACGTCTTCAACGCTTATTACGTGTATGACATTCCAGCCGGCAAAGGACACGCGTTCAGCACGGGCAACTGGATTGATCGGGTTATCGGCGGCTGGTATACGTCCGGCATCATTACTGCGTGGAGCGGGTTGCCGATTACGGTTTTGGAGAGCACACAAGCTTTCGGTGACGGAGTTGTTCTGGGGGCGAACACGGCCGCTGTCCCGGTAAATGGCTTGCCGGCTACCGGCATGAATAACAATGTCGGGGGTTCGAATGGCTACGGAACAACCGGTGGCGGCGCAAACGGGACTGGAAAGAATTTGTTCTCCAATCCGCAAGCTGCGTTTCAGGATTTTCGGCCTATTCTGCTGAGCGAAGATGGACGGACTGGCCGGGCCAATCCGCTGCGCGGTCTGCCGTTCAGCAACTTCGATATGAGTCTGGGCAAAGAGACGTCCGTCACGGAACGATTAAAGGTTCGCTTCTCGGCTGATTTCTTCAATATCTTCAATCATGCGAACTTCGCGAATCCGACGAGTTCTCAGCTGAGCTTGCAAAGTCCGCAATCTTTTGGTGTGATTACGAGCACCTTCGTTCCGCCGAACCGCACAAACAGTGCGCGCTGGATTGAGTTCGGCCTTCGCGTGGAGTTTTAGGAAGCAGCACAAGAAGTTTATTGCTTCTTGTGCTCATCGAACCAGTCGGCAATATAGACGACTTTGGCCATCTGATGGCTGGGTCTTCTGGCAATGCCGTGGCCTTCGCCCGGCACGCGCACCAATACGCTTTCTACTTTGAGTAGCTTGAGCGCGCGGTAATACTGTTCAGCTTCTTCGATAGGGGTGCGGTAGTCCTCTTCGCCGGTCATCACCAGAGTAGGGGTTTGCACATTCTTCACGACCGATAGGAGAGAACGCTGCTCGTAGTTCTGGAGGTTTTCGGCACTGTCCCAAGGAGCACCAGCGAACCAGTAGTTCACCATGCGGGAGCCGATGTCCGCGGTTCCGATCCAGCTATACCAGTTGATCACCGGATAGAGAGCAGCGGCCGCACGAAAACGCTTGCTCCGTCCGATCATCCAGCAGGTGAGGACACCGCCACCACTGCCGCCAGTCACGAAGACGTTGTCTGGATCGACGAACCCTTTGGCGATTACCGCATCTACGCCTGAATTGAGGTCATAGAAATCATCGCCTGGATAGGCGTGGTGAATGGCATTTCCGAACTCGCCCCCATAGCTGGTGCTGCCACGCGGATTTATATACAGAACGACGTAGTCTTTCGCTGCTAAGGCCTGCTTCTCGTAATCGAAGTGGGCGCCATAGCTGGCAAACGGGCCGCCATGGATTTCGAGGATCAATGGATACTTTCGCGAAGGATTGAAGTCGGGCGGCTTAATAAGCCAGCCCTGGATCTTTCGTTTGTCCTGGGAGGAGTTAAAGCGAATTTCTTCTACTTGTGCAATCTGACGCTGCTCGAGCAGATCGTGGTTCACGTGCGTGATGGTGGTGACGCCTCCACGATCGAGTTGACCGACGGCGACATCGCCGGGGTTATCAGGTCCATTGACGGTGGTGGCGAAATGCCCGTCGTTGGCGATCGAGAACGTGTCACCTCCGCCATAAGAGCTAAGCGACGAACCAAGATGATCGGCTACTTTGCGCAATTTTCCATCAAGCGGTGCATACCCGAGCTTGGCGTCGCCTTCGTCGGTGTAAGTGAAGTAAACGCCGCGACCATCCGCCGACCAGCGTGGGCTCTCAACATCCCGATCGAGAGTTTCCGTCAGAACGCGAGATTTCGTCCCGTCGCGAAACATGACCGACAGCTTGCTCACCTGGTAGCCCTGGTGCTGGTCATCAAAGCCGACATAGGCGATTCGCTTCCCATCTTTCGAGAGAACTGGCGAGCCATCCGGTCCCTTGCGATCGGTCAGCGCCTTTACTGAACCGTCGCCGAGCGAGAACTCGTACACTTCGGTGTTTACCGGATCGTAGTCCGCATCATCGTGGCGGTTTGCCGAGAGAATGATGCTTTTCGAATCAGGACTCCAGACCGGAAGGGAGCCGCCTCCTCCGCCGGGTCCGCCCAGATTGAAACGGCCCGATGATATCTGGCGGGGCGTTTGTCCATCGGCAGACATAACGAAGAGTTGAGAGTAGCCAGGTTTCAGATAACCGACTTGATCGAACCGGTAAACCATTTTGTCGATGATGCGCGCCGGGTCTGCCCATTTTGCGCCGTCGGGCGGTGTGGGCAAGGTGCCTAGCTTGCGAGGCTGCTCGGACTGCAGCGCTACAAAGGCAATCTGTTTGCCGTCGGGAGACCACGAAATCGCGCCGGGTCCTTCGGTCAAATTCGTCATACGGGTAATCTGCCCACTCCCAGGCCACCATTCAAAGACCTGAGTAGAGCCTTCGCGGTCGGAAGTAAAGGCCAGCCGACTTCCATCCGGGGACCATTTCGGGGAGCTGTCATGGTGATTGCCTGAGGTAATCGGCCGGTTACCGCTGCCATCAAAGTTGATCACCCAAAGATTTGAAAAACGGGTATCGGACTGAATATCCGCAAAGTTGACCAGGTAAACGATACATTTCCCATCGGGTGAAATTTCCGGACTGGCGACGGTTCTGAGCTGGAATACATCTTCCAAGTCGATGCGCTTGTTGGGAGCGCTCGCATGAAGATAGATTGGGCCTAGCATCAATGAAAGTAAGCAAGCTGAAAGGCTTCGGGACATCGGGAACATTCCTTGTATGTGGGATCTGGCACGAACGGGCCGGATCATTTGACGAATGATAACGGATTTGTTGGGAAGAACCTAATTGGTTCTGCAACCAGGCTTGTATCATGGCTGAGAGTTTAGAAAAGCTCGGATGACTGAAGCAGTGTGTGCGACCTTGGCGTCGCCATCAAAGAATGCGACTCGGCCGTTAGAACAGCTATCCCGATATCGATGGCTGCCGGTAGGACTGATCGTGGCGGCCGTGTTGTGGCACTTAGTTGTTCTAGCCGTCCGCTCGCCACTTAGTACTGACGAACTTATGGCGCGCGTGTCGGCGCAGACGCCAAGTTTTCTCCAGATGCTTCACCTGCTCCGGGTGCAGCCTGTGAACGTAGATGCGCCAGCTTTTCCCGTGTTGGCCTATCTTTCGGCGCGTTTGCCGTTGCCGATTGACCTCGCCATTCGCTTACCGGCTATGGCCGCTATGGCGATGGTCATTCTCGCCGTATTTTTCTTCGTGCGGGATCAGCTTGGCTTCGGCGCAGCTTGCATTGCTGCATTGCTTGCCGGGAGCAGCAGCTATGCGCTGTATGGAGCTCGAGCAAGGCCTTACGCTTTTCTGCTGGCGGGAGTAGCCATGGCCTTGCTCTCCTGGCAACGAGCGAGCGAAGGTGGACGGAACCGGCGCTTTTGGCTGGCCGCCCTAGGCCTTTCTTCTAGCTTCGCTTTGCTTTCACATTACTTCGCAATTGTCTATGTTCTTGCGATTTTAGGTGCGGAGGCGTTTCGTTCTTTGAAAATTCACAAGATCGATTGGCTCGTCTGGGGTGCTTTGGGCGCCAGCATACTGGTCTTTGTCCCGGTGTACCTTATTCTTACCCCAGCTGCTCAGCCTTACCGAGCCCACCCATTTGATGTGCTTTCCCGAGTTGATCTTGCAGAGACGTATCGGGATACAGCTAACCTACACGCAATTGTGATCACTCTAGTTGTGACTGTTGGTCTTACCGCGGTGATGGGAAGAGCCAAGCATTATCGTCCCCTTTCCATTTATGCTTCCGCCGCTGCGGTTTTGTTGCTTCTGGGTCCAGTTCTCCTGTATGGGGCGGGAATCTTCTACACTCACACCTACGCAGTCCGCTATGGAATTTGCGGGGTGCTGGGAGTCACGTTTCTTCTCTCGGCGCTGCTCCAGGCCATTGCGGGCGGACGTAACAGAGTGCTGCTGACTGCCTTTGTTCTTGCTTTCGTTACAAACCAGGTGTATTGGATTCACGTTTCTCGGGCGCCAATTGATCCGCCTGACTCCCAATGGGCCAAGGCTACTCCCAAGCTTCTGAAACGATTCCCGAATCTTCCGGTAGTTACTCCAGATTTTGATTATTGGATGCGAACAAAGTATTATGCTCCACTTTGGCTTTCATCGAAGCTCACCATGGTTGCTAATCCGGGCTCAATGCTGAGAGTCAAAGGGAGTGAAAACCCTGCGCTTGCAGCCTTGGCGATTCACCGATGGACGGGATGGCCGCTTGAAGATTATTACGGCTTTGTGCGGTTGCACAGGGAGTTTCTGATGTATGGCCAGTATTGGATGTGGGATGCACTTCAGGCTGATGGAGCAGAGATTCAGTTTCTCGATTACGTGGGACCGTATCGCTTGTATCGCGTCGTTTTGCCGCCGATCTCACGTAGGTTAAACTGATGAATCGGTAAGTCCGCTGTCAGAGTTCACCTTCGGCAGATATCAATCAAAGCGAGAGAGTACTCATGATCAATGGGAAACGTGTTGCGGTTGTCATGCCTGCATACAATGCCGAGAAAACACTGGAACAAACGGTAAGTGAGCTTCCGGAGTCCGTCGACATCAAGATTCTGGTGGATGATTCGAGCAAGGATGAGACGGCCGCTCTGGCTGCCAAACTGGGCGTGCTGACCTTTGTGCATGACCGCAACTATGGCTACGGTCGAAACCAGCAGACTTGTTACCAGGAAGCTCTTGCAGCCGGCGCGGATATTGTGGTGATGGTACATCCCGATTATCAGTACACGCCGTTGTTGGTCACCCCAATGGCCAGTATGATCGGTTACGGCGTTTATGATGTCGTGCTCGGTTCACGGATCGTAGGCGGCGGGGCGCTCAGGGGTGGCATGCCGCTTTATAAATATCTATTCAACCGGTTGCTAACGGCGTTTCAAAATCTATTTCTTGGCGTGAAGTTATCTGAGTATCATACCGGGTTTCGCGCGTTTGACCGGCGTGTGCTGGAAGCGCTGCCGCTGGCTGACAACTCGGATGACTTCGTATTTGATAACGAAATGCTGGCGCAAGCCGTTATGTTTGGTTTCCGGATAGGCGAAGTGTCCTGTCCGACAAAATACTTTAAGGAAGCGTCTTCGATTAGTTTTCGCCGGAGTGTTCGCTATGGCCTGGGAGTAGTGAGCACCACTCTCAAGTTCTTCGCTCACAAACTGGGTCTCTATAGAAGCCCGTTGTTTGAACAAGCAAAGCGGAAAGCCAGATCGCCTTATTACAGGCAGGTTCGTGCTGGTGCTATTGAAGCCGGTCAAGGGTGAAGGACAGCAAAGCAGATTTGATCTCTTGGTTGGTTTAGCTAACGCTAACGCTCGTATCCGATCGGTGAGGTATATCCGGCCTTTTCTCTGCGCAATTGCTTTGCTGGCCTGCGTGTCAGTTGCCAACCCTTTCGTGAACAGCGCCTTTAACGACGATTGGTCGTATTCGGATGTGGCGCTGAAGCTTGCTGAAACAGGCAGCTTTCACTATAACGGCTGGGGCAGTCCCACCATCGTGTTTCAGAGCATTTGGGCCGCACTCTGGATTCGGATCTTCGGATTTTCGTTCAACCTTCTCCGGATCGTCACGCTGCCGTTCTCCGCCGGTTTTATCCTTCTGAGCTATGCTCTAGCGCGTAAGTCGGGACTGAGGCGGAACTTCGCTCTGTTTACCGCGTTGAGTGTAGCAGTTTCGCCCTTATTCATTCCCCTGGCTGCGACATTCATGACGGAGCCGTACGCATGCTTTTCCACGATCCTGTGTATCTATGCCACCGTTGAAAGTGCTGAGTCACAAGATACGTCTTTCTCCACGAGGTGGCTCTGGATTCTTGCTGTTTCGGGCATTCTTGGGGGCTCTGACCGGCAGACCGTTTGGGTGGCTCCTCTCGTATTAATCCCATATTTGTTCTGGAAAAAGCGCTCAGACCAGCGTTTTGGGTTTAACGCGGGAGTGGCGTACGCCACCTGTTTGGCTGCGCTTGCTCTGGTGGTTCATTACTTCAGTCAGCGTTACGGCCCCATGGAGTTAACCAAACGCCAGCTTTTCGGACTTGTTGTTCATAACGGCCACGAGGCTGTCCACTTAATGGTCAGCATCTTACTCGCCGGACTTTTAATGAGTTTGCCGGCTCTCCTTTGCCTTCAACCGCTCTGGAAAAGAATACGCAGACGGCAGATTCTGTCACTCGTACTCCTTTGCGTATTGGGGTTCGATTATCTCAGGTATGCTTTCGGGCCGAAGCTTGGAGTCGTTCCGTTTTTCGGCAATATTCTGACCCCGTTTGGGATTCTCGATCTCTGGATTGATGGGCTGGGGTTTCGACCATTGCTGCTGAATCGCTTTCTCTGTTACGGACTTACAATTTTCCTCTTATTTTGCCTAGGAACATGGATTTACTTAGTGCGTGAGTTTAAAAACCGTGATTGGTTTTCATGTACTCCGATCGCAGTCTCCGGCCTTTTCGCGTGCGCTTATATACCTTTGTTGTTTCCGGGTGCCTTGTTAGGGTTTAATTATGACCGGTACGTGTTGCCACTTGTGCCGTTGATGATCATTTTAATTCTTCTTCCTTTTCAGTCTGTGATGGAGAATGTGCCCGTAACGGCTTGGGTCTGCCTGACGTCGTTTGCGACTTACGGCATAGTTACAACGCATGATTACTTTGCAACGCTCAGAGCTCGTGCAGAAGCAGGGCAGCAAGTAGTAAGGCAGGGCCTTCCTAGGGAGCGCGTTTCAATTGGGTTGGAACACGACGCGTGGATGCAGCTGCAGCTAGCTGGGAAGATGAGGCCGACGCTCTTCGGAGATGAGGTGAGGTTTGATATTCCGAATAGGCACTGGTTTTGGCTATACACGACGTCGATACAGCCAGACTATGTAGCGGTTTCTTCGCGAAGAGACTCGTTGCCGAAAGGCCAATTATTGTATGTCCCTTTTACAGCCTGGACGTTCCCGTTTAAGCGGGCAATCGCCGTGGTGAAGAGAGAGGAGCTGCCGAACTGATTGACTTAGCTCTATTTGCGAGCATCGGGATGCCAATTGAGCGTGTGGTCACCGGAGTAGGAATCGAGGCCCTTCCAGGATACCGGCCAAACGACCGGGTTGTATGACTTGTCGTCCCGCCATTTCTGAACTTCGCTCGACCATTGCGGCTCACCGGCGCCAAACTCAATCCAAAAGTTCCGGTAATCGTGAATGCCGCTGTACAACGCCGATGCGAGTAGAAGCGTCGAGAGCACGCGTATAGGTATGCTGGGGAAGCGCTCCGCATGGAGAACAAAAAGCAGGATCGCTAAACCGGGCAGCAAGGTATAACGATTATGTGGTATTCCGTTAAGCGCAGTAGCAGCCGTAAATACGGCGAAGAGCAAAAAACTGGCAAACAGAAGAGTTTGTTGCGAACGTAACTTCCGGTCCCAGAACGTCAGGAAGAAGGTGAGGGTCAATACGGCGCAAAAGCCAGCGGCCAGAAATACTCTACCGTTCCTGGGTACTGCGGATGACCTTTGAATGGCGGCTCCCAGGTGCAATATGTGTTTGCAAAAGGCAAAAGAGTGTTCACCGAAGAAAGCCCAGACGACCTGATAGAAGAAAACGTTCACGACGGCACTGTCGATGGTGAACGCGTGGCCTCTAATTCCTAAAATTCCTGAACGTGCCTCAACGATATAGAAAGCAAGATGAACCAAGCAGCAAGCGGCGAGAATGGAAGCCTGGACTAGCCGCTCTCGTTCGCGATAAAAGAAGAAGGAGAGTAGGAAAAGGGGCGACAAGATGGCTGCGTACGGCCCTGACAGGCCGCAGAAGAGCAAGAGAAAGCGAAACAGCCACGCTCGTTTCGCGGACCATGCGGACATGTCCTCGAATAAGATCACAAAGGCGGCTAGCCCGGTCCAACTTTTTGTATGAATGCTGGTGAGCCAGATCTCGCCGCTCGCAGTGGGCGCCAGGACCGCTAACAGACATGCCGTGACAACCCAGCGACGGGATTTGAATAGATGCGACTTTCCGTATACCAGAACGAGGAAGGGCAGCAATTGAATGAGCAGTGAAAAGTATGTTGTAACAACGGGCGCATACTCCAGACTGATAGTTTTCGAGGCGAAAGCCGCTAAGCAGATCGGAATGTTTGCCGTCGCAAGGTAGTAACCGACAGACGGTTTCGAGTAAATGAGACTTTGCCAAAAGCCGTGGGTCAGAGCATAGTTGAGGTAATAGACTTCTTCTGCCCAGATTCTGGGGTGAATCAAAAGCCCTGGGCCTTTTAGCGCAATCACGACGGCCACAACCAAGAGGAGCATCGGCCTGTAGTGACGCAAGATAGCTCGATAAAAACCCGGTATCGAAATAGCGGATGCGAGCCTTCCCGAATCAGTATCAGCGCTGGCGGCCGGAGATACTGGTTGACCGGTCATGTGTTTCAATATAGCGGGCTACGTTTTACCTACAGGACAGATGAAGTTAGTTAGCACAAAGAGAGATGAAAATTAGTCATACGAACGCTGTACACCGAGCATGAGCATTTATTCAGTGTGGCCATTTTTTGGGTGTATGGCCGTTCTGATGCTCTCTGCGTCTGCGCCCGTCATGCGAGCAGCGGACACTCCGCCTAGCCCTCGTCTGAACCGGGTTTCATCTCTCGACGGATTGCGAGGCTTTCTTGCGTTGGGCGTATATTTTCATCACGCTGCAATCATGTATGGTTATTCGCTTAGTGGAAGATGGGAAGCTCCTCCTTCGAGATTTTACAGCCTGCTTGGCTAGGCCGGTGTGGCCGTATTCTTTATGATCACCGGATATCTTTTCTGGGCGAAAACGATCAAGGAGCAAGGCCGCCCCAACTGGCTGGGGCTGTATATCGGGCGCGTCTTTCGCATTGGTCCTCTCTACCTGGTTGCTGGCGGATCGATGCTTTTGGTCATCTTCATAAAGACCAGATTTCACTTTAACGAACCTGCGATGCACGTCGGACAAGAAATTATTCCCTGGCTAATGCTGGGGTTCATCCTGGGTCCAGGCCACGACGTCAACGGGTACGCCAATTCATATCTGGTGCTCGCGGGGGTTACGTGGACGCTACGTTACGAGTGGTTTTTCTATCTCAGCTTGGTGATTACAGCACTTGCTGCACGCCGGACTTATTTTCATCTATTCTTCACTGCCGGTTGCTTACTATTCAGCGTAGGATACCTGGTGCGGCGTGTGACGCCAGAACTGAGGGCACCTGTTCCGGTCTGCATTGCTTTGTTTCTTACTGGAATGACTTGTGCATCGCTGGAAGCGAGTAAGTTGCTTCCGAAACTACCGGACTGGTTGTCTTCTATGACGGTTGGAGCTCTTGTTGCGACCGTGTTCGGGGCCTTTCGAAACGCGAATACCGCTGCCCCTGTGGTTTTGTTGGGGATCGCATTTCTTCTGCTTATCTCCGGATGTACTCTATTTGGATTGTTGACCAGTCTAGCGGCTCGGCGGCTCGGGGATGTCAGCTATGGTATTTATCTGCTGCAGGGTCTTGTTCTGACGGTAGCGTTCTCATTTGGGAGGATCCGCAAATTTGACCAGGGTTCGGCTACCCAGCATTGGGCAGTGGTTTTGCTTTGCGGGGTTTTGCTGGTAGCGGTGGCGACGGTAACACACGTTTTCATCGAACGAACTGGGATTGATTGGGGTAAGCGAGTGATAACCGCTTTAGAGCGGGGAAAGCTGGTGCGGATGAGAGGACTTGAACCTCCACGAAGTTTCCCCCACTAGAACCTGAATCTAGCGCGTCTGCCAATTCCGCCACATCCGCAATGTGTTGGGACTCACTCATTGTAAACCAGGGAAGTTGCCGGGCAACGTGGCCGGAATGATCGTGATACTATTTCGCGCGGATGAAATTTCATCGGACGATAACGGTTGCGGCCGCCTTACTGGTTCCGGTTCTAGCGGAAGCTGAACGGGTGAATCTGATTCTGGACACAGACATCGGGAATGATATAGATGACACGCTGGCACTGGCGATGATTCACGCTGTGGAGAGCCGGGGCGAAGTGGATCTCTTAGCTGTGACAACGACGAAGGATAATCGCTTCGCAGGGCCGTTTGCCGATCTGATCAATACGTTCTACCGGCGGCCCAACATTCCGATCGGCGTCGTTCACAACGGGAAGACGCCTGAAGATTCGCCGATGATCCGCATACCTGCGGAACGAAAGGGTACGGGCGGAGGGTTGGTTTATCCGCATCGATTGCTTGACGGATTGCAGGCCGAAGAGGCTGTGCACCTGCTGCGCCGAACTTTGGAACAGCACGCTGATGGTTCAGTGACAATTGCGCAGATTGGCTTCAGCACGAATCTGGCCCGACTGATAGAGAGCGAAGGGGGTCTGGAACTAGTTCGGCACAAGGTGAAAACGCTTTACGCGATGGCAGGTAATTACGCGAAGCCGGAACCCGAGTACAACATATATACGGATCCAGAGGCGGCTCGCATTCTGCTGGAACGCTGGCCGACGCCGATCGTTTTTAGCGGGTTCGAGGTGGGATCGGCGATCCTGTTCCCGCATGAGGCGATTGCCGGGGGCTTTCCTTATGCGGTGAATCATCCGGTGGCGGAGGCCTATCGAATCTTTCTTCCGAAGTTAGACGACCGGCCGGCCTGGGATCCGACTGCTGTACTGGAAGCCGTTCGCCCGGGGCGCTATTTTGAGCTGTCGCCGGCGGGTCGGGTTAGCTTAGGGCCGAAAAACATTACCGTCTTTGACAAGGATCCACAGGGCAGACATCGGTACCTGATTGTCAATCCCGATCGCGTCGCTGAGATTCGTCAACTGCTAGCCGATCTGGTCACAGAACCGCCCAGTGTGCAGCCGCATGATGGCCGGCAGCAAGATCGCTAGAATCAGAGTAATGGCAGATGCTTCCGTTCGCGTAGCCGCAACACCAGCGGCGCCGCTTCGCTCACCGGTTTTGACGATTGTTTTAGCCTGGGTACTTCCGGGCGCGGGTCACCTTTGGCTTGGCCGGCGAGTACGTGGCTTGATCGTTTTTGCGGTCGTTCTGGCGGCGTTTGCCACTGGCCTGCTGATGCACGGACCCATGTTCGTCCCCGGCGGCAATGGCTATGAAGTAAACGGGCGAGGCACGATGACCAGTACAGTGCAGGTCTCGAGCCAGGGGGATGTTCTGTCGAAGCTCATTCAGTATGGAGGGTTCATCGGAGACGTCGCAGTGGGACTGCCCTATTTTGTAGCGACCTGGTCGGGTTATGAGCAGCCGGACCAGCCGGGGCATACTCCTGATTACGGTGCGAAGTTCCTGGTGGCGGCAGGGTTGTTGAACATTCTGGCCATTGTCGATGCATATGAAATTGCCAGGCGCGAGAAGGAGTAAGGGACGAACAGATGCTGACTCTTGATCATTTTCTAGTCTCTCTTTTGTTTGCGCTATTCGCGAGCATCATACTCGGGCTGGTGACGAAACGGACAGACAGCGATCGCATCCGCTACGGTGCGTACTGCTTTGGCTGTTTTATGGCTGCTCTTTTTGGAATCAGCTGGTTCATGCGTTTGCTGCATGGGTAGCTGCCTGACAGGCAGATTCGAAATCCGATGAAGACGTTCTATATCGAGACCTTCGGCTGTCAGATGAACGCGCACGACTCTGAAAAAGTGGTGGGCACGCTGATGCAGGAGGGGTACACGCAAGTGGCCGAGCCGGCGGATGCCGAACTGGTGCTTTATAACACGTGCAGCATTCGGGACAAAGCGGAGCAGAAGGTTTTTTACCGGTTGCAGCAGTTTAAGCGCGAGGCAGGCAAAGGGAAGCTCTTCGGCGTTCTGGGATGCGTGGCTCAGCAGGAGGGCGAGCGAATCTTTGAGCGGGCGCCCCACGTGAGCCTGGTGGCCGGTTCAGCGAGTTATACCAGGCTCCCGGAGATGCTGATCCAGCTGGAAAAGGGCAACCGGCGTGTGACCGGCTTGAGCTTAGATACAGAGGAGACGTTTGATACGCCGTACACCCGGCGAGACAATCCACATCGGGCGTACATCACGATTATTGAGGGCTGTGACAAGTCGTGTGCTTATTGCGTGGTGCCTTTCACAAGGGGCCCTGAGCGCAGCCGTACCAGTGAGAGCGTAATGCGTGAGGCGCAATCGCTAACCGAGCTGGGGTATACGGAAGTACAACTGCTGGGACAGAATGTAAACAGTTATCGCGATCCTTCTTCAGCAGGGTGGGATTTTGCACAGTTGCTGGCAAAGACGGGCACGACTGAAGGGATGCGCAGAGTGCGGTTCACTACTTCGCACCCGCGAGATTTTGTCAAGGCGATCATCGATGCGATTGACGAGAACCCGGTGTTGTGTAATCACGTCCATCTGCCAGTGCAATCGGGATCGAGCGCGGTTCTTCGCCGTATGCGACGCCTTTACACGCGTGACGAGTACATGCGGCGCATCGAATGGATGAAGCAGGCCAAACGCAACATTGCGATAACGACGGACATCATTGTCGGATTTCCCGGAGAGACAGAGGAGGAATTTGCAGAGACTTTGCAGATGATGGAAGAAGTCGAATACGAGTCGATGTTCATCTTCAAGTATTCGAAGCGTCCGAACACTCCGGCCTTGCAGTATGAGGATCAGGTTTCTGAAGAAGAAAAGACGCGGCGCTTTCAGATTCTCCAGGAACGGCAGCGAAGCATTCAGCTGAGGCGCAACTCTGAGTATGTGGGCAGGACAGAGGAAGTGCACGTGGAGGGTTTCAATCTGGCTACGGGGCAGTGGATAGGGCGCACGACGCAGCACAAAACTTTGAACTTCGCCGATCGGGAGGTTGCAAAGCCCTCTGAAAACCGAACCTTGCTGGGGCAGTATCTGGATGTGCTGGTAACTCGAGCAGGGCCGAACAGTTTAGCGGGAGAACGGGTTTAAGACCAGGAATGGAGAAAACGTGGAAGTAGAAATGAAGATCCGTGGTTTGATGATGGACCCGATGACGAACATGCCGATTGTGGTACTGAAGGATGCGAGCGGAGATTCTGTTCTGCCGATTTGGGTGGGCATCTACGAGGCCAATGCGATCGCGCTGGAGATTGAGAAGGTAACCACGCCGCGCCCGATGACTCACGATTTGATTAAGATTCTGCTCATGGGCCTGGAGATCTCGATCAAGAAGGTTGTTGTCAACGAGCTGAAAGATGATACTTTTTTCGCGCTGATCTGGCTGGATCGCGCCGGTGAACTAATCAGCGTGGATTCGCGACCGAGCGACGCTCTGGCGCTGGCGTTACGGCATGATTGCCCCATTTATGTCGATGATAAGGTTTTGCAGTCTTCGAAGACGTCGGCTTCGGTTTCGGAGAAGGTCAACAACGAAGAACTACGGAAGTGGCTGGAGAACCTGAATGACGAGGATTTAGGCCGTTACAAAATGTAGGTGATGACAGGAATTCCAGTACCGAAAAAGCCCCGGAAGGTAGATACCTTTCGGGGCTTTTCGCGTTCCGGAAGATCCAGTTCGTTAGTGGCGACGGCGCGGCGTACCGGTCTTAGGGGGAACTGCGGTTTGCACTCCGGGTACCGTGGGATCGATGAAGGTCAGCATGTAGGGATCTTTGGTGTAGCTATCGGCGATACCGGAAAACTCCAGTTTCTCGCCAACCTTTACCTTATCGAGCGCCGATGCTGGTAACGGCTTCGAGAACGACAGAGTAGTGTCAGGTTTGGTAGGGTCTTCCACACCCAAGGTAACCTTGGTAGGCGCATCTGTAGGGTCAATGGTGATGATGGTCCCCGTAAAGTTCTTGACTCCTCCGGCTCCGCCCGGAACTTCAGTTCCTTTCATACTGCTGGTAAAGAACTGATCCCCAGTGGGACTAGTCAAGCTGGTCTTGACTTCCTCCCAAAGCTTAAAAGCCGGATCAGAGTTCATCCTGGCCGTCAATGCGTCCGCTTCTTTGTTGGCGACGTCAGCCTGATTGGTGATGTTCAGGTTGTCTGGCGGAATGGCATTGGTTTTTGCCTGATCGAGAAGGCCCTGCGAGCCATCGGCGCTGCCGTGGAAATTTTTGTAAGCAGTGTTGAAGTAGTCCAGCAACTTCTTCTGCTGATCAGCCGGCAGTGCTGTAGGGCCAGTGACTTCGGCGGCTCGAGCGTATTCAAACAAAGCGTCGGGAACCTTCTTGTCCTCGTAAAGTGTTTTGGCATATACTGCCGAAATCCTGGCCTGATCGGGATCGGCTTGCAGGCTGGCCTTATATTCGCTTTCCACAGTGGCTGTATCTTTTTTGGTATTTGCGGCCCAGGCAAGCGCATTGTGAGCGACCGCGACAGCGCCGTTCTTCGCCTTGGTAAAAGCATCCGCAGTAACGGCTGCTGGTTTCTTTGCCGGATCAAATTGGGCATCAGCGCCGCTAATGACACCATGAGCGGCGGTCTCCACGCTGCTGACCAGATCTGACGATGGGCTCGCTCCGCCAGCGCTGGGGCCGCTTACCGTAATGAAGTACATTGCGGTGAAGTTCTGCGGATCGGTTTTCAAGACCTCGTTGCACTTATCAACCAGCTTTTGCCGCTGAGTCGGATCGGTGGCTGAGAGCTGGTTCAAAGTCACCATATAGAACTGAGAACGTTCTGCCTGGTAATCAGTCTGCGGATATTTATCCTGCCAACTGTTGAGCAACTCCAATCTCGCCTTGGGATCAGTGGTCTGACTGATTTTGACGTACAGATCGTACTCGGCACGATCTTTCCAGTTTTTGGTCGACTGGCCGGCGGTAGCGCCGGCAGCCGGTTGCTGAGCACCGGCTGCCTGACCTCTCGCATTATCGGGTGCACAGACCAAACTAGTGAGGAGAGCGAACGCGCCTGCAGTAGCAAGCGACCGGCTAGCCCTCGGTAAAGAAAACTCCACGACTACCTCCTCAGAGGACTACTGAAAATTGATCTTGAAAGCGGGTTCTTCGGGCGTCAGAGACTCGGGAAGAATTCCACCCCTGCAAACCGCGCATTCCTAATGTATAAGATACGCAAAGCCGGAGTATAACGGATAGCCTAGTAACCCGCAACCTCATCTGTGATTTTAGATGCATAGTGAGAGCAACTTGTTCCTTACCAGGGGGCCTCGAAGTAGCAGAAGACGAAGCGTGGTACCATCCATCTCCATGCCTCTCGCAAATCACCCCTGGCGCTTTGCGGACCTGGCGGTGATTGCTGGATATCTGGTTCTGATTACCTGGTTCGGAGCGCAATTTAAAGAGAGCCAAAATTCGCTGAAAGACTACTTTCTGGGCGGCAAGGGTGCGCCTTGGTGGGCTATCGCGTTTTCCATCGTGTCAGCCGAGACCAGCACACTGACTGTTATTGGGACGCCGGCTCTGTCTTTAGCAGGGAACTTTACGTTTTTGCAGTTGATCCTGGGGTACTTGCTGGGCCGGATGGTGATCTCTATCCTGTTTCTGCCGCAGTATTTCCGGGGCGAGATGTTTACCGCTTACGAGCTGATGCAGAGGCGATTCGGACCCCATGTCCGTAAATTCTCAGCCGGTACTTTCCTGCTGATCCGGGCTCTCGCGGAGGGTGTTCGCGTGTTTGCGGTTTCGATTGTGGTCTCGATCGTACTAGGTACGGGCGAGGTGGGCTCGATAGCCGCGATCGTTGCTCTGACTCTGTTTTATACATTCCAGGGGGGAATGACCGCGGTTATCTGGACGGACGTGATTCAGATGCTGCTGTACGTGGGAGGAGCTCTGGCCAGCTTTTTCCTGATGCTTCACCTGATTCCGGGTGGCTGGAGTCACGTTGTAGCAGTGGGAGACGCGGGACACAAGTTCCAGGTGTTCGATTTCCGATTTTCACTTACGGCGGAGTTTTTCAAGCGGACTTACAGCTTTTGGGGTGGCCTTATTGGCGGATGCTTCCTCACGACAGCGAGTCACGGAACTGAGCAGCTTCTAGTGCAGCGGCTGTTATCGGCCCGGAACGAGCGCGAGAGCCGGCTTGCTCTTTTCTC
>CAXTMN010000061.1:0-4205 GCA_964245395.1 uncultured Bryobacteraceae bacterium | reverse complement strand
GTTCTTGCAATTTGCGCTTTTCCTGCTGATTGGCGTCATGCTGTTTACCTATTACAAGGACACGGGGCAGAGTGCGCCTGTGGTGCGGGAGCGAAGCTATCCGGAGTTTGTCTGGCAGCATTTACCGGCCGGTCTCGCCGGACTGGTGATGGCGGCTATCCTGGCGGCGGCGATGTCGAATCTGAGTGCTGCTCTCAATGCGCTCGCGTCGACCACGATCATGGACTTCTTCAAGCCCATGCGACCTGGATATGCGGAATCGTACTACCTGAAGCTAGCCCGCTGGGCGACGGTCTTTTGGGGCGCCGTTCTCTTTACCATCGGCCTGCTGGCCAGACATTGGGGCAGCGTGCTGGAAGCCGGGCTCTCGATTGCGTCCGTCTTGTATGGGGCTTTGCTGGGAGTGTTCCTGTTGGGCGTGCTGACCCGGCGCCCGGGGGAGTGGGCGGCTATTGCGGGAATGAGCAGCGGCTTTGTGGCTACGCTGCTGCTGAGGACCCATGTGGCGTACACGTGGGACGTTCTGATCGGCTCGCTGGTCACCCTGGCAGTGGGTTACGGAACGAGCTTTGTCCTTGCCGAACCAAAACGGGAATCGGGTTATGTCCGCTAGCCCCCTTTCGAACAGCTATCCCGGCCCAAGCCTGCAACGGGTATTGGGATTGTCGAGCGCCATTTCAATCGTGATTGGAACGGTAATCGGCAGCGGCGTTTTCCTGGTACCCTCGACGATGATCCGCAATGTCGGATCGGTCAGAACGCTGTTTGTGGTCTGGGTTCTGTCGGGTTTTTTGAGCCTGTTTGGCGCTTTGACTTATGCCGAATTAGCGGCGGCGATGCCTGAAGCTGGGGGTGAATATGTTTACCTTCGCGCGGCTTACGGCCCTTTTTGGGGATTTCTATACGGGTGGACCCAGTTTTGGGTGGCGAAGAGCGGGTCGATTGCGACCCTGGCTGCGGGATTTTACACGTACCTGAGCGCATTTTATCCGTTCCTGGGCCGTGCAGTGGTGGTGATTCCACTTCATGTCGGCCCGGGCGGAAGTCTTTTGGAAATACATTATGGCCAACTGGTGGCGATCGGTGTGATTTTGACGCTCGCCGCAATCAATTACGCCGGAGTAGAAGCCGGAGGGAATTTGCAAGTCGGGGTGACGGCGCTGAAGATGCTTCTGATTGCTGCAGTGATCGCCGTAGGAATTTTCTCGGGCCGAGGTGATTTTTCACACCTAGGAATGAGCATCAGGAGTGTAGGTGGGGTAGCAGGTTTTTTTGCGGCTATGGTGAGCGCTTTGTGGGCCTATGACGGTTGGAATAACGTCAGCATGGTGTCTTCCGAGATACGGGAACCGCAGAGGAATTTGCCCCGGTCTCTCATCCTGGGGACTGTAGCGGTCATCGCCACGTATATCCTGATCAATCTGGCCTATTTCCATGTGCTTGCGCCGGCGGATGTCGAAGCGAGCCACAGAGTTGCAGCCGACATGATGTCTCGTCTTTACGGAAACGCTGCGGCCGGAGGGGTCACCCTAGCGGTGCTGATCTCAATACTGGCGGCGCTAAACGGTTCGATTTTAACCGGATCGAGGGTACCGTACGCCATGGCGAGAGATGGCCTCTTTTTTCAGGCCGCAGCACGGGTTCACCCGAAGTACAAGACTCCGGGTGGCGCGACCATCCTCCTATCCCTGTGGTCCTGCATTGTCGTCCTAAGCGGGTGGTTTGACGATTTGTATAACTTTGTAATCTTCGGAAGTTGGATCCTTTATCTGCTAACTGCCGCCTCGGTGTTCGTTTTACGGAGAAAAATGCCGAATCTTGAGCGTCCTTACCGGGTAATCGGTTTTCCTTTCGTGCCAGTACTTTTCATATTAGTCGCGGGAGTGCTTCTCGTCAGTACTTTTCAAACCAGACCTCGGGAATCGCTTATGGGATTAGCTCTCATGGCGGCAGGTGTACCCTTTTATTGGTTTTGGCAGGATAAGGGAGAAAAAGGGAGCGAAGGAAATCAACAGGCATTTTCTGACAAGTAGCCTATTTCCTTAGTACTACCATTACTATTTCGCTAGCAGTGGCAATTTCTGATATTGAATTTACTCACAAACACCCTTTAAACTTCGACTAAATCGCAGAATAACTAATTCACCGAATTCGGTGCGTCGGCGAGGGCTGCAGGAGATGGTACGGCATACGGGTGAGAAGGAGCGAACTTGGACGTTGATAAAATGCTGGCTGAATTACGGCTTGAACGTGAGCAGATTGAAGAAGCCATTTTGACATTGGAACGGCTGGCGCGAGGGCGGGGACGCCGGCGAGGAAGGCCGCCGGGATGGTTGAAAGATGCGACGGACTCGGTGGCTTCGTTGGGTGAAGAACACGATGTTGATGCAAGCGCAATATCCGAGCCCCGACGGCGCGGGCGACCGCCGGGAAGCAAGAGCAAGCAGGCTCAGCCGGCAGAAGCTTAGCAATCACTCGCAAACGCAGTCACTAATAGAGTAAATAGGTTTTGCGGCGCGCAGCGAAAGCAGTAGCCTCATCTACAGCCGCTGCCCAGATCGAACTGGCATCGGAGCCACGCTGGAATTTATCCAGCGTCTGGTGATTGCCTATTAGAAATCGGCACTTACTCAGGTCTATTTTCCCGGGGTATAGCTTATTTAGGACAGCGGCTAGCTCTAATCCCAATCGAGAACTATCGAAAGATTCACGGTCAGTTATGACAAATCTGACTCCCTCGATGAATTTTCCTGCGAAGTTCGACGAGACGGGTTCGAAGCGAGTAGGGTAGGTGCGAACTCCAGGGATAAAACGGGTGTTCAGCGCGCGGGAAAGTTGAGCACTTTGAATCCAATCGGCGCCTATCTGTTCGAAAGGGGCGTCGGTTCCGCGACCCACCGAATAATTTCCATTGGCTTCAAGCATTGCCAGCCCGGGATACAGGAGGGCTGCGTTAAGGCTTCGCATGTTGGGGGAGGGATTTACCCAGGGGAGGTCCGTGGTGTCGAACCAGTCGCCGCGCTCCCAGTCTTTCATTTTGACGACGGTCAGGTCCGCGTGCCAGCCCATTTCGGCATTCGCCATTCCGGCGAGCTCGCCGAAGGTCATTCCGTGGCGTAGAGGAAGGTCGTAGCAACCGACAAACGACTCCAGATCTTTCTGCATAGTGGGACCTTCGACATGGGTACCGGTCAAAGGGTTAGGACGATCAAGGACAAAGATGGGTTTATGAGCTTTTGAGGCGTCTTCCACAGCATAGAGGAGAGTACAGGAATAGGTATAGAATCGGGCTCCGACGTCCTGGATATCAAATACGAGCACATCAAGGTCCTTCATTTGAGAGAGAGTCAAGCGGCGGGATTTAGGTTGATAGAGGCTGATGACGGGAAGGCCGGTTGTCTGGTCTTTACTGTTACCGATGTCTGAATCGGCTGTACCGTTGAGTCCGTGCTCCGGTGAGAAGATCGCGACCACCTGAGTGCCTGCAGCAAGCATCAGGTCGACATTACGGCGGCCCAGACGATTGAGGCCTGTCTGATTGGTGATCAGGCCGACTCGCTTGCCTGCCAGAGGCTGAAAATGTTCAGACTCGAGAACGTCGAGGCCGGTGAGGGTTTGAGCATTTCGCGGGATCACCCGGTGAACGCCCGCACCGGTGATGGTTTCGTTATAGCCGGTGAGCGCCACAGAATCCGCGGTCTCGATCCCGTAAGTGGCGGCGACGGAAGTGGCGATGCGGGAGCGAAGACTGCTCAGAGATTTAATTCCAGTCGGGTGAACGACATTCGTGAGCAGGATCACGAAGCTGTTGGTGGTGGGATCGATCCACAGGGAGGTTCCGGTATAGCCGGTGTGGCCGAACGAGCCGATGGGGAAGAGCTCACCTCGATTGCTAGAAAAGGGAGAATCGATATCCCAGCCGAGCCCGCGTAGGATAGGTTGATCGGCGGGGCTGGCGGGCTCCGTAAATTTTTTTATAGTCAAGGGATTGAAGATTCGGGTCCCCCCGAGTTGGCCCGAACCGAGGATCATCTCGGCGTATTTGGCCAGATCGTCGCCCGTGGTGAACAGGCCGGCATGGCCAGCAATTCCACCCATAAAGCGCGATCGCGGATCGTGAACGACGCCGCGGAGAGGAACTTTCGTTTCCGCATCGATCTCGGTGGGGGCGATACGCGGAATCAGGGAAGACGCAGGCAGAAAAC
>CAXTMN010000060.1:28955-29186 GCA_964245395.1 uncultured Bryobacteraceae bacterium | reverse complement strand
GCCGACCGAGAGTCGCCACGTTCTACAAGGTCCGGGCGAAAACGCTGGGATCATCGATATCGGGCATGGTCTTGCGATCGCTTTTAAGATTGAATCGCACAATCATCCAAGTTTCATCGAACCGTTCCAGGGTGCCGCTACCGGCGTTGGCGGTATCCTTCGCGATATTTTCACCATGGGCGCCCGGCCGAGTGCTGTGATGGATTCGATCCGCTTCGGCAAGCTGGACGA
>CAXTMN010000060.1:11151-28945 GCA_964245395.1 uncultured Bryobacteraceae bacterium | reverse complement strand
GCTACATCGCGTTTGTGCTGATCAATGCCAAACCGGTCGCCATCGACGGCAAGCTGGACGATCCCGCTACGGGCTCTCGCTATCGCCGCATTCTCGAAGGCGTCGTCTCGGGAATTGCTCACTATGGCAACAGTTTCGGCGTTCCTACCGTCGGCGGCGAGTGTGTCTTTGACGTGAGCTACGATGGCAATCCACTGGTCAATGTGTTCGCTCTCGGAGTCTTTCGTCATGACGAGATCTTCTACGGAAAGGCCAGCGGAGTCGGTAACCCGGTCATTTACGTTGGTGCAAAAACAGGACGGGACGGCATCCACGGAGCTTCCATGGCTTCAGCTGAATTCACAGAAGAATCGAAACAGAAGCGGCCCAACGTTCAGGTCGGCGACCCATTTGTGGAAAAGCTGCTTCTCGAAGCCTGTCTCGAGGCCATGAAGACCGCTGCCATCGTCGGTATCCAGGATATGGGAGCCGCCGGCCTCACTTCGTCTACTTGCGAGATGGGAAGCCGGGCCGGAACCGGTATCGAGATTGATCTTCAATACGTTCCCCAGCGCGAGATTGGAATGACCCCGTATGAGATGATGCTGTCCGAATCGCAGGAACGCATGCTTCTTGTAGCCGAGCGCGGTCGCGAGCCCGAGCTCTTTCCTATTTTCCAGAAATGGGGTCTCGATGCGGTCACGATCGGTGTAGTCACCGCCGACGGTATGCTGCGCGTCAAAGATCATGGGAAGGTTTTTGCCGAGATTCCCAATCGCGCTCTGGCTGACGAAGCGCCTCGCTATAACCGGGCGTTTACCAAGCCTCTTCGCACGGCGCCCCTTGACGGTCCACTGATCGAGAGCAAGGACCTGCTGCATGATCTGCAGGCTCTTCTCCAGTCGGGCGATCTTTGTTCGAAGCGCTGGATTTGGGAGCAGTACGATTACCAGGTTCGTACCAATACTGTCCTAGGTCCAGGCTCTGATGCTGCAGTGGTTCGAATCAAAGGTACTGATACTTCGGTGGCCATGTCCCTTGATGGCAACAGTCGCTACTGTTCGCTAAATCCGCGTGAAGGTACCAAGCTGATCGTTGCGGAATGTTGCCGCAATCTCGCAACCGTAGGGGCTCTCCCCTTGGCGGCGACTAACAACCTCAACTTCGGAAATCCCGAGCGACCCGAGATCATGGCCCAGATTGTCGAATCGATAGAAGGCCTGGCCGAAGCGTGTACTTTTTTCGAAACGCCCGTCACGGGAGGAAACGTAAGTCTTTACAACGAGACGCTCGGAACACCCATTCTGCCCACCCCTGTTGTCGGGATTGTGGGCACACTTCCGACAGCGGCGCCGTTGGGAATTGCCTGGAAGAGGTCGGGCCACCAAGTCATCCTGATTGGCGGTTTAGGCGAGCCCGATTCCCGCCAGATGGGTGCGACTCAATATGCAAAAGTGATTCACCATTCGTTGTGGGGTGAGCCACCCAGGCTCGATATGGCTTATGAGAAGCAAGTTCAAGCCACGGTCCGCGAACTTGTGCGCGAGCGCTCTGTTGAATCCGCACACGATCTGGGCGAAGGTGGCCTGGCGGTTGCATTAGCCGAGAGCTGTTTCGGCTCTCCCGCGATCGGAGTTGATGTGACTCTCGACGCCGAAGTTTCACCCGAATCGCTGCTGTTTCACGAAGGACCCTCAAGAGTACTGGTCTCGACCGCAACCCCCGAGGCTGTTTTCGCATCAGCAAAAAAGAACAGGGTACAGGCTGTCCTTATTGGAGTTACACTCGAATCTAAGATCGTCATCCGCAATCGCGGTCGAGTGCTGATCGACTGTAGTGTGGATGACTTGCGGAAGGTTTGGAACGGCGCTCTCGAAGGGCTTCTGCATGTTCCTATCCAGCTTTTGGCGTAACATAAAGTCTCGCGTTTTTGGATGATCTCTTCGGAAGAGGCAAAGTATCTTAGATAAATTGCATGAAGAGTGCGGAGTTTTCGCACTGTATGGGCATCCTGAAGCCGCTAATCTCGTTTATCTGGGACTGTATGCGCTCCAACATCGTGGCCAGGAAAGTGCAGGCATGGCGAGCAGCGACGGGCGAAAAATCCATGCACAGCGCAGCATGGGCCACGTCGCGGATATTTTCACGCCCGAAGTTCTCAATCAACTTCCTGGCGAACTTGCGATTGGGCACACCCGCTATTCGACCGCTGGTGAGACTTCACTCAAAAATGCTCAGCCTTTGTCGGTTGCCTGCAGCAAAGGCCAGGTGGCTGTTGCCCATAATGGCAACCTGACCAATGCCATCGAGCTGCGGCGCGAGCTCGAAAACGACGGATCCATCTTTCAATCCACGAGCGATACAGAAGTCATTTTGCACCTGGTCGCGCGATCGCGGGAACGCACCCTTTCAGGGTCGCTGCGAGACGCTTTGCTCCAGATAGAGGGGGCGTTCTCGCTCGTCTTTCTCGCTGAGGATCGCATCATCGTGGCCAGGGACCCTCATGGCTTTCGGCCACTTGCTTTCGGGCGTCTCGAAATCCCCGGCCGTCGCGATGCCTTCGTCTTTGCTTCTGAAACCTGCGCTTTCGATCTGATTGGGGCCACCTACGTCAACGACGTTGGGCCCGGCGAGATGGTGATCGTTGGCCCTCAGGGGATCACTCGTGAGCGTTATACGCCGGCTGAGCCGTCTGCCCACTGCGTGTTCGAACACGTCTATTTCTCACGACCCGATTCAATCGTCTTTGGCAAAGCCGTAGCCGAATCTCGCGAGTTGATGGGTCAGATGCTTGCGCGAGAGCATCCTGTGGATGCCGACGTCGTAGTTCCTGTTCCTGATTCAGGCGTCGCGGCCGCTATCGGCTACGGCTCCGAATCAGGGATCCCCTACCGCCAGGCGCTGATTCGCAATCACTATGTGGGTCGAACCTTTATCGAGCCGTCTCAGGAAATCCGCGACTTCGGGGTAAAGCTGAAGCTGAACCCGGTTCGCTATCTGCTCGAAGGAAAGCGAGTCATTCTGGTCGATGACTCTATCGTTCGCGGAACCACCAGCCGAAAGATCGTTCGTATGGTCCGAAGTGCTGGCGCGCGAGAAGTTCACGTGCGCATCTCTGGCCCCCCCACTATCTCGCCGTGTTATTACGGCGTTGATACGCCCTCCCAGCGGGAGCTGATTGCCGCTAACAACAATATCGACGAGATTCGCCAATTCATTGAAGCCGACTCTCTAGCCTACCTTTCACTCGAAGCGCTTAGTGCCTGTGTTGGCGACTCTGACAACCGCTACTGCTATGCCTGCTATACGGGCAAATACCCGACTTTGGTTCAAATTGGAGAAGTTGTCCTGGCCAAAACGGGCTGTTGCTAAGCCGCTGCGTCCGGCTGTTGCTCCCGGCTCTGTACGCTGCTCGAACGGGTGTTCCCGCCAAGTTCTCGCTCGATTAGATCATGCATCGTTTCAGTCAATGCGCTTCTATCCTGCAGCGTCAGCTTCGCCGTGTCGATTGGTTCTAGAATTCGCAAAATGATTCGTCCCGACTGAATCACGGCTCCGCCGTAGGGAAGCACGTCATGAGTCCCGATCATGGCAACCGGAACACAGGGTACGCCGGCGCGGATAGCGATATAGGCGCCCCCTTCTTTGAACGGCCGCAGTTTTCCGTCTTCTGATCGTCCACCTTCGGGAAAGATCAGCAATGAGATGTTCTTCCGTCGTATTGTTTCTGCGGCTATCTGCAGGGTCTTGACGGCAGCTCGGGGATCCTTTCGGGGAACCGGAATGTGCCCGGCCTGACTGAGATGTTGCCCTAAGAACGGAACTTGAAACAGCCCTTGCTTGGCCAGAAATCGAAACTGAACGTGAATGTTCGAAAGCGCTACGGGCGTGTCTATATAACTGGCATGGTTTGAAACAAACACATAGCTCTTCCCTGGATCAATCTGCTCTAGCCCCTCAACGCTAACCTCAACCCCGCTCAGCACAAGCAGGTACTTCGCCCAAACCCTGGCTATGCGCATCTGAACTACGCCTTCCCGGTCGAAAAGCGACACGAAAATACTGATCGTGCCGAAGAAGATCGTTTCCAGTATGATCGCGGGATCGGTAATTAGCAGGCCGCGCAGCCTTCGCATCAAGGCCATTCTACGAGATGGCGCATAGGATGGACCGCGCTTCGCCCACAACGAACAGCGAACCGGTAATGAACACGGTTGTTTCAGCAGGCGCCCTGCTTGCCAGGCCGATCGCCTCGCGGACAGATCTCGTC
Organism: uncultured Bryobacteraceae bacterium; assembly: GCA_964245395.1. GTDB lineage: Bacteria > Acidobacteriota > Terriglobia > Bryobacterales > Bryobacteraceae > Bog-105. The sequence continues at coordinate 24,696 of CAXTMN010000060.1, read as the reverse complement.
ACGGTTGCCTCCAAATCTCCTGTGACTTCTAAAATTGCTTCCGGCCGGAGTGCTCGGGGGAGATCAGCGGCAGTGAGGATCAACCTGTCTGCGAGCGGAAATAAGAAGCTCGTCACTTCATCGATGGCTTTGTCTCGCATCGCGCCATAAATCAGCCAAACAGGACGCTCTGCTTTGAACTCACGAATGTAATCTGCCAGCGCCACAGCACCGGCCGGATTATGTGCGCCGTCCAGCACAAAATCCGGATCGCGCCGAATACGTTCCAGCCGGCCGGGCCAGCTTACGTTTTCGAGTCCTGCCTGAATCGCCCGAATCGGTACACCAAGCTCCTGACAGGCGAGTATTGCCGCAACTGCATTGTCTACCTGGTGCCTGCCTGCGAGCGCACACCGATAGGGCAACTCATCGACCGTAAAGTCGCAGCCTTGTGCGTCACAGATCCCGCTCGCAACGCCCGCCGCTCCAACCGATCTGACCGGACAGCCTAAATTCCGAGCGCGATCGGTGATCACCTGTTGCGCAACGGGTAGTTGTCTGCCCAGCACCAGGGGCACGTGCGGCTTCAGGATGCCCGCTTTCTCTCCCGCAATCGACTCGAGTGTGTTGCCCAGGAATGCCTCATGATCGAAAGACACAGGCGTGATCACGGTGAGTTCCGGGGCGATCACATTGGTGGCATCCAGCCTTCCGCCTAGTCCCACTTCCACGACGCTTATGTCACAATTGCTCTCCCGGAAAAGCCATAGAGCCATGGCGGTAACTGTCTCGAAGTAGGACGGGTGCGAAGGGATCCGCCCTGCTGTCACCAGCTCCTCGGCACACGCATGAACCGCCGTGAAAGCGCGCGTAAACCCGGCTTCCGTTTCCGGCCGGCCGCCGATCTGTATGCGCTCCGTCGGCTCTATCAGGTGCGGCGAAGTATACAGTCCCGTTTTCCGTCCGGCCTGCGCCAGCGCGCTCGCGATCATCGCAGAGGTCGAGCCCTTGCCATTCGTGCCTGCCACGTGAACGAAACGGCGTCCTTGGTGCGGGTTGCCCAATGCCGCAAGCAGCGTCTGCATGGTCTCCAGGCCGAATTTTGCGCCGGCCCGCAGCTCGTTCCCCAGCGAGTACAAATAGCGGACCGACTCGGGGTAGCTCACCAGAACGCTAACTCTGAGCGGACCGCTTCAGCAGCGGACTAATCAGCTTGAATACGTCTTCAGCGACCACCCGGTTGCCCTCGCCATTCGGGTGTATGCCGTCAGGCTGCATCCATTCCGGGTGTTGATACACATGCACCAGCAGAAATGGCAAGGCGGGCAGTTTGTATTGTTTTGCCAAAGCAGGGAAGATGGCAGTAAACGGCTTCACGTAGTCAGGACCGTAGTTCGGGGGAAGCGTAATCCCCAGCAGGACCAAGGCAAGTTTCGATTCTTTTATCCGCATGATCATCTGTTCCAGATTGGTTCGAGTGGCTTCCACAGGAATCCCCCTCAGCCCGTCATTGCCGCCAAACTCGAGAACCACAAGGCTCGGATGCTCGGCGACCACATTCCCAAGCCTTGCTAAACCGTCCGTAGTCGTGTCCCCGCTGACGCCCTGGTTGTCCACGCGATATGAATAGCCGCGCTGCTGTAAAAGATCTTCCAAGTCATCCGGGTAGCTCCGGCCTGCCACTCCGGCCGTTAAGCTATCGCCGAAGGTAACGATCGTTCCTCTGTCACCACGTGTCGGGGTGCTCGGCTCGACGGCCTCGGTGGAACGCTCCGCCGTCGCCGTACGTTGTTCATTAGTAGAAGCGCGCTCCGTCCTGCTGCCACAAGACCCCGTCAGAATAGTCACCACCGCGCAAACTGCAAAAATAAGGGCAGATCGCTTTCGTTCCACATCCCTAAGATTGACATGCATTCTCCCCAAATCCCGAAGGACGCCATCGAAGTACGGCAGCTCTGGAAGGTAATCGAAAATCCACCCAGTCGCGTGGAGATTCTGCGCGATATCTCTTTTGCCGTTCCTCAAAGCCAATTTGTCGCCATCATGGGTGCTTCCGGAAGCGGTAAAAGCACCCTGCTCGGCCTTCTCGCTGGCCTTGACACCGTTACTTCAGGCAGCATCGTCCTCGACGGCACCGAAATTACCCACATGCGTGAAAATGCTTTAGCGCGACTCCGAGGCCAGAAAATTGGCTTTGTTTTTCAGTCGTACCAGCTGGTTCCCACCCTGACTGCTGAAGAAAATGTTCTTCTCCCTGCTGAACTAAGCGGTGCAAATGGGCAGAGCCGCCGTCGGGCAGGCGAACTGCTCGATCGTGTCGGCCTGAGTCATCGCCTTCGTCACTATCCCGTGCAGCTTTCCGGAGGCGAACAGCAACGGGTCGCCCTCGCCCGAGCCTTCATCACCAGGCCCCCCATCCTCATGGCTGATGAGCCGACCGGAAACCTGGACAGCACAAACGGACAGCACGTGCTCGAACTTCTCGTCCGCTTGAACCGCGAAGAAGGCACTACGCTCGTGCTGGTGACTCACGATCCCAAGCTCGCCGCTTACGCAGACCGGGTTATCACTCTAAGCGATGGATGCGTTCTCACCGACCAGCTTGTCGCCGTGCCGGTGGAGCTCTGACAGTGCTCGTAGCCGACGATCACGGCCCCGCGAACAGCACCTCATTCGGATGGAGTACAGCGCCTAAGATTGCCTGGCGGGATCTGAAAGCCGCGCCGACTAAATTCTTCTTCGTTATTCTTGCCGTCGCCGTGGGTGTGGCCGCGCTCAGTGGAGTCAAAGGATTTGGATACGCCTTCCAGGGCATGTTGTTACGCAATGCTAAGCAGCTGATCGCAGCCGATCTTCAGGCCCAAACCTGGAACGACCTTACCGGGCAGCAGCTCACCCGGCTCCAGGCGATTGCTGCTCAGAACGGCTCCCTCACCCGAGTCACCGAAACAATCTCCATGGCAGCTTCTTCAGCGCAGCGGATTCCGCAGATGATCGCCATCAAAGCCGTCGACCCAAACGCCTATCCGTTCTACGGAAAATTGAAAGTCTCTCCTCCCGGACCGCTTCCAACGCTACTGGCCGATGCCGAATCCGTTGTGGCCACACCTGAACTTCTCATGCGTATGAAAGTCAAGCCTGGCGACACTGTTCGCATTGGCGGGAAAGACTTTCACATCACGGGCACTCTCCTTGCCGAGCCCGACCGCCTCGCTTCTGGCTTCGGTCCCGGCATGCGCATCCTGATGAGTCGCGCTGCTCTTGATCGGACTGGCTTGATTCAGTTCGGTAGTCGCTCCGCGCAGCGATTCCTGTTTAAGCTGAATGCAAAGGCCGACCTCGACAGCATTAAAACACAAATCAAGGATTCTGTACCTCGCATCTTCATGACCGATTACCGCGAGGGCAGCCCAGCCGTCGGTAAAGCGATCGACAACACGACGACGTTTCTCAGCCTGATCAGCCTGATCGCGCTCATCGTCGGATCGCTTGGAGTCGCCATGGCCATGCACTCCCACCTTCAGCAGCGCATGGACACCATTGCCATCATGAAGGCGCTCGGAGCGCGTTCCCATCAGATCATCACCATCTACCTTATGCAGACACTTCTGCTCGGGATCGCTGGCGGGATCATCGGCGTAGCCATTGGCGCTCTTGTTCAGAAATCTTTCCCCATCATGATCAGGCAGGTATTTGCCTTGCTGCCCGAAGTGCCTTGGGATTGGACCTTCAGCCTGCAAGGCATGAGTCTCGGCGTCTTGGCAACTTTGCTGTTCACCTTCCCTCCACTGTTAAGCATCCGCAACGTCCGGCCAAGTCTCGTCTTTCGCCGCGATATGAGCGATGCTGATCTGGACAGCCGCAAACACTGGCGGGATAAGATTCCCAGCGCTCTCGGCATTCTTCTGATTATGATGGGGTTTAGCGGCATCGCTGTATGGCTGAGCGGTTCCTGGCGCATGGGCGGCTACTTCATTGCTGGACTGTCGGCCAGCATTCTTGCCTTAGGCGCTGTTGCCGCACTGCTTCTTTTTTTGCTGCGGCGTATCGTCAAGCTCGGGAGCCGCAGTCTCCCTTCGTCCTTCCGGCATGGCTTTGCCAACCTCTATCGGCCTGGTAACCAGGCGCGCTCCGTTCTGGTTGCTCTAGGCATCGGCGTCATGTTCACCCTGACGACCTACCTGCTCCAGCGAACGGTTCTACGCCAGGTCACCAGTGAAGGACCGGGCCGCGAAGGCAATCTCTTTCTCTTGGATATCCGCAATTCCTCAGAAGTCACCAATCTGATAGAATCCCAGCCCGGTATCGAGGGCAAGGTGCAACTGGTTGGCTACATCGTCTCTCGCCTGCTGACCAGGAATGGCACGCCCACGGAGAACTTGAGCCTCACAACTATTCACAAAAGCCAGCTCCAGACAGTCCGCATTACTACAGCCGGAGCGCTTCCAAACGGCGTCGTAATTCGCCAGGGTTCCTGGTGGAATGCTGCCACCGCTCAACCCGAACTCGCCGTTTCCGAACAGGCCTCTCGTGACTACCAGCTCCATGTCGGCGACCGCCTCCAGTTTCAGATGGCAGGACGCAAAATTGAAGCGCCTCTGGTGGCAGTCTTCCGGCGGGAAGCCCGTGCACCGGTCCGTTACGACCTTGTCTTCCCTCAGTTGGCGCTGAAAGGTCTGCCTGTCGTCTACTACGGAGCCGTCCATGTCGATCCACCTAAAATTCCGCAAGTGGAAGAAACAATCTTTGAGCATTTCCCCACCGTCACCGTAATGAATCTGGCGGAGGTGATGCAAAGCATTCAGCAAGCGGTCGACCAGGTGGCTTTGGTCATCCGGTTCCTGGCAGCATTCGCCATCTTCGCTGGCCTGATCATCCTCGCATCGAGCATCGCCGGAACAAGATATCGCCGGATTCGTGAAGTAGCCATCCTGAAAACTCTCGGGGCCACCCGAGGCAAGATCAGCGCGATCTTCTCGGTCGAGTTCTGTATTCTCGGCGCTGTGTCCGGCTTAGTCGGCGGTATCCTGGCCAACGTATTTACTCGAATCGTTTGCGACAAGTTCATCGACGCCAATTTCGACTTTGACTGGCTCTCGCTCGTAGTCGTCGTTATAGGAACTGCGTTGCTCGCGAACGTGGCTGGGTGGCTAGCCAGCGCCCGTATCTTGGATCAAAGACCTCTTGAGGTGCTCCGCGGAGAGTAAATCTGGCCCTCGCGTCGAGCAGAGGATGCGCAGCTCGCGCGAGATCGCTGTGGCAGACATGAGCGCCGCCCGTAAGCCTAACTGCGACTGCAGCACCGCAATATTTACGCGCTCGCGAACTTTGTGCTTCTTGCCTCCTGAATAGATCCCGGCGTCTTATCGCTACCCTGCAACCATGGACAACCCTACTGAAACCGAAGTAAAGATTCGGCTTGTCACTGACGCTTCCCAGTTCGCTGATCACTTGCAATCCTTGGGGTACACGGTCTCAGCTCCCAAGATCTTCGAATCGAATACTCTCTACGACACCGCTGACGGAAGTCTCCGTTCGCAAGGCTTACTGCTACGTCTGCGCAAAGTTGGCGAACGCGGAATCATCACCTGGAAGGGCAAATCAATCACCGGCCCATACAAGAGCAGGCCTGAAATCGAAACCACGGTGGGCTCGGTTGAAACCCTCGCGCACATCCTGAACCAGCTCGGCCTTCAAGCCGATTTCCGTTATGAAAAATACCGGACAGAGTTCCAGAAAACCGGTAGCGCAGGTGTAATCACCGTTGATCAGACCCCGATTGGCTGGTTCATCGAACTGGAGGGTCCCGGTCCATGGATCGATAGCACCGCTGCTCAGCTCGGATTCTCGTCTGCTGATTACATTCTTGAGAGCTACGGTAAGCTTTATCTTTCAGACTGCATCAGCCGGGGAGTTGAACCGTCCCACATGGTGTTCCCGTCAAACACCTTACCTGCTCCCCTTTGACGGCTTCCGTGCGTGTCCCTTTACAATGATGTGAACATGGCAGAAACTCTGATTGCTGAAATGCCTACGGTCGAAAGCGCCATGGCTGACCTGACTCGCGTCCGCGATGAAATAGGCAAAGTGATTGTTGGTCAAACCGAAGTCATCGACGGAGTTCTTATCTGCCTGATTGCGGGTGGTCACGTTCTGCTCGAAGGTGTTCCGGGACTAGGGAAGACTACGCTCCTCCGAACGCTCTCCCGCGTGCTTGCCCTTCGCTATTCGCGAATTCAGTTCACACCCGACTTAATGCCGGGCGATATTGTCGGCAGCATGGTCATGGAAGGCGACGATCACGGCCATAAGTCGCTTCGCTTTCAGCCCGGTCCCATTTTTTCCCATCTGGTTCTTGCTGACGAAATCAACCGCGCCACTCCCAAGACTCAATCAGCGCTGCTTGAAGCCATGCAGGAGCGCACCGTTACCAGCGGAAACTCAACATATTCGCTCGACGTCCCTTTCCTGGTTATGGCCACTCAGAATCCGATCGAAATGGAAGGTACCTACCCGCTTCCCGAAGCCCAGCTCGACCGATTTCTGATGAAGATCATTGTTCGATATCCATCCCGCGAGGACCTGAGTCGCATTGTCGATTTCACAACCAAACGATCTGAAGCCGAACTCAATCAAATTCTGAATCGCGACCAGATTGCCGCCCTGAAAGCGTTCTGCAAGCACATCATCGTTGCTCCTCACGTTCAGGAATTCGCCATCGATCTGGTGATGGGCACTCAACCCGGAACGCGCGAAGCCTCTGCCATAACCAACCGATATGTCCGCTACGGAAGTTCCCCGCGTGGCGCTCAAGCACTCGTCGAGTGCGGTCGTGTTCTGGCCCTCATGCGCGGAAGACTTCACCTGAGCACTGCAGACGTCCTGGAGGTCGCGCCGGCCGTTCTTCGGCACCGCATTATTCTCAATTTCGATGCCCATGCCGATGGAGAGAATGCCGAGACCATTCTCCGAAAGGTCTTTGACACGGTAGCCGCTCCTGCTTGACGGCTGCTGATTGACGTGTTCCGCTTTCATGACTGAACCGCTCGTCGACAAACATTTTTTAGAGAAGCTCGAGCGGCTCACCTTGCGCTGGCATAAATCCTTCAATGGGCTGGTCGGCGGCCACAATATGTCTCGTTTCGCAGGTCCCGGCCAGGAGTTTCTCGATCATCGCAGCTTCCATCAGGGTGACGATCTGCGCTCGGTCAATTGGCGTGCTTACATGCGCTTCGAAAAGCTTTTTCTCAAAATGTTCCAGATTGAGCCACGCGTGCCTGTCCGCCTTTTGCTCGATATCAGCTCCTCCATGACCGCAGGATCGTCTGGCCGAATCGAAACCAAGTTCGACTACGCCCGAAAACTTGCCGCTGCGCTCGCCTATGTCGGACTCGTTCGCCTGGATAGCATCCTGCTTCAACCTTTTTCTTCCCGCCTGCTCGACCCGTTTCTTACCGGCGGCGGACGTCATCGCTTCCAGCCCGCGGAAACCTATTTGCGAGCTCTCACCCCAGGGGGGCAAACCAACTTTTTCGAGCTTTCCCGTCAGTATCTGTCCGCCTATCCGCAGCGAGGTCTTACCGTCATCGTCTCGGATTTCCTCGATGAAGCCGACTGTATCCGCCCACTCCAGTACATTGCCGATTTCGGCCACGAGCTTCTCCTCGTACAGCTCTGGACCAAGGAAGACCGTGAACCGTCGGGCGCCGGCGAGATTGAATTGATCGACGCCGAGTCTGGTGGCAAACTCCGCATCTCTCTCGATGACCGCGCGCGCGCTGCCTACACCGAAGCCTTCGACCGTCACTCCGCCGCTCTGAGAAATGTCGCGCTCCGCAATAGCGGTCGCTACACCGGACTCTCCACCGAGATGCCGGTAGAGGACGCTCTGTTCGGCCCTCTTGCCATCATTGAAAGAGCAGGCTGAAGCGATGTTCTTTCTCAATCTTGGGCTGGGTGAGTTTCTTGGGTTGCTGGGAGTGTTAAGCGGTCTCATTACCGCTCTTTACCTGCTTGATCGCGCCAAGCACAAGAGAACTGTCTCCACACTCCGCTTTTGGACGCCTGGCTCTACAGCCAATCAGCAACAAAGCCGCAAGCGCATGCGGGAACCCTGGTCGCTGCTGCTTCAACTCCTAAGCCTCTTGCTCCTGCTTCTAGCCATTGCGCAACTCGAATGGGGAACTCATGAGCAAAGCGGCCGGAATCATGTGCTTCTCCTCGACACGTCGTCCTGGTCTGCTGGACAAACGCCTCGCGGCACTCTCCTGAATGACGAGATACAGACGGCTCGGCAATACGTCTCCACGTTGCCCGCACGAGACCGCTTAATGTTGGTCCGCGTTGATGCCCTCGCCTCGCCGGTTACCTCCTTTACTACCGATCGCGCTCAGATTGCGGCTGCCCTGTCTGCCTCTGTACCCGGCTTCTCCGCGCTGAATATTGACGGCGCTCTCTCCTTTGCCGAACAAGCTCAAAGTTCTTCGGGCGGCCGTGGCGAAATCACCTACATCGGCCCGGCCCTTGTCTCCGGTTCCTCTGACTCCGCGAAAGTCTCCAATCTGCGCGTTCTCTCCATTAATGCGGAGCTTGACGATGCTGGGATCCGCAGCATCGGTGTGAAACGAAGCGACGACGACCCGAACGGCTGGCAAGCCTCCGTCACCGTGATGAACTATGGTCGCCACCGCCGCACGCTGCGCCTCAAAACACGTTTCGCCGGAACAGCTTTCTTGCCGCGAACCCTCGATCTTCCTGGTGGCGCTCAGGTGGTTTCCGAATACAATTTCTTCACCAATACTGCCGGGCAACTCGTCTCGGAGATTGACAGCGGTGACAGCTTGCCCACGGACGATCTCGCAGTCCTGGCGCTCCCGGGCACCAGCGCTCTATCGCTCCTCGCCTATACAGACCGCCCTGACGTTCTCAGGCCGCTGCTCGATGCCAACCATCATCTGCGAATCAAGTACCTTCCCACGTCCGCCTACGGAAACAAAATCACTGCCGACGTCCTGCTCCTTGATGGGTTTGCTCCCCAGCAAACTCCTGCGATTCCGGCGCTCTACTTGAACCCTCCCCGGCTGGGCTCTCCCATCCCCGTCAGATCCATCGCGAGCGATGTAGCCATTTCAAAGTGGAGCTCAGACACGGCCCCCGGCGCCGGTCTGCATGCCAAGGATACTCACCTTGCACACGTCAGTGTTTTTCAGACCTTCTCCAACGACATAACCGTGGCAAGCACAGCTCAAGGGCCCGCTGTGGTCGTTCGCTCCGGTCAGAATACGAACCCGAAAATCGCTGTGATAGGGTTCGACCCCCTTTCCGGTCCACTCCGTTTTCAGATAACCACTCCGCTCCTGTTTTCTAACCTGCTCCGCTGGCTTTCTCCCGCAGACTTTCTCATCTCGGACCTCACTGCAAGTAATGTCGGCCTCGCGAGCGTATCGTTGGGCGCTGAGGAGCACCCCGACCATCTCCGCGTGACCGACAGCCAGGGCTTCGCGGTTCCCTTTACAGTCCGGGCCGGAACTCTCCAGCTATTTGTCAGCCGACCCAGTATCGTCCAGGTTTCATCAGCCAACAGCAGGCGCATTCTCTCACTGACCCTTCCCGACATAGCCACCGCGCACTGGATTCCCGGCACTAATGCCGCGGTCGGATTGCCTCCTGCCGTGCGCTATGCTCCCTCTGCTATCGATCTCTGGAAATGGCTCGCTCTCTTGGGTGCCCTTGGCCTATCCGCCGAGTGGTTTCTCTTCGGCCGCTCTCGTTCCACTATCTGGAAACAAAATCTTGGCCGCAGAACAACCAGCCTCACCTCCTATGAACCGGAGTTGGTGGTCAAATGAGCTTCGTCCATCCAGCGCTTCTTCTGCTCCTGATTCCCCTGGCCCTCTTCGTCGTCTGGTATTGGCGCGTTACGTACCGTCAGGCGGCCCTGCTGATCAAAGCTGCGAGCCTCGCAGCCGTTTTATTCGCCCTTGCCGAGCCGTCCGTCACCATGCCCGAAACCAAAGCCGGCGTAGTCGCCTTGGTTGACACGTCCGCCAGCATCACAGAAGCCGATCTCAAGCGAGCCGGGACCCTAGTCAAACAGCTCGAAAATTACCGCCACTCTAATTGGATGCGGGTGGCCCCATTTGCCGCAACCACCCGTTCTCTCGCACCGGCCGAGTTCTCCGGTGGTCTCCATCTCAGGCCCACTCCGGGCGACTCAGGCCTCAGAACCAATCTTGAAGGCGCTCTCACCGGCAGCATGTCTGAGATTCCCAGCGGGTATATACCTCGACTGGTCCTCATCAGCGACGGCAACGAAAATGAAGGAAGCTCCGTCCGCGCGATCGCTGAGCTTCAGCGTCTCCACGTACCCGTCGACACGATCCCGCTTGCCGGCCGCTCGGAAACTGGTCTCCGTCTCCAATCTGTTTCGCTTCCGCGCAAAGCCTATGCTGGCGAACAGATCCCTATTGATCTCACGGTCGATTCTCCACGTGATGTAACCGCCTCGGTCACCATCTCAGCCGAAGGCAAAGATCTCGGAAGCAGGGACGTACAGCTTCATGCCGGGACTAATCTCGTCCGCGTGCACGGCCGTATCAATTCTAGCGGTGGCACTTCCATTTCCGGTCACATCTCCGCCTCAAGCCTCGGCGATGCTCCCTTTGAGCAAGCTATCGAATTGAAAAAGGCTCGCGTCCTTTACCTCTCAGGAGATCCTGCAGGCACCGATACCAACCTTCTTGCTGCTCTCAACGAGGCCGATTTTGATCTGTCTCGCGATATCTCATTGCTTGGCGGAGAGTTGAACAACGTTCAGCTGGTCATCTTAAATAACCTGGATCTTGCCGCCTTCACTCCTACACAAAAGGATCACCTTGAGCAGTATGTCCGCAATGGCGGTGGACTGCTGTTGATTGGAGGCGAGCGTCAGGTCTACAAAGAGGACAAGCAACTCGATGCCCTTGATCGTGCTCTCCCCGCCAAGCTTGCCCCGCCCAAAACTCCTGAAGGCACTTCCGTTGCCCTCATCATGGACAAGTCATCTTCCATGGAGGGCCGCAAAATTGAGCTGGCCCGCCTCTCGGCCATCGGTGTTGTGGATCATCTCCGACCAGTCGATACCATCGGAATTCTCATTTTCGACAACTCGTTCCAATGGGCCGTCCCCATGCGTCGGGCCGAAGATAAGGGCATCATCAAGCGACTGATTTCCGGCATTACTCCCGACGGCGGTACCCAGATTGCCCCCGCACTCGCTGAAGCTTACCGCAAGGTGCTCCCCTCTAAGTCCACCTACAAGCACATGGTCCTCTTGACCGATGGCATCTCCGAAGAGGGCGACAGCCTCGATCTGGCCAGGGAAGCTCTCGCCCATCAGGTCACCATCTCGACCGTCGGCTTGGGCCAGGATGTAAACCGTGCGTATCTCGAAAAAGTCGCCGTCACTTCGGGGGGACGCAGCTATTTCTTGAACGATCCTGCTGGTCTCGAACAAATCCTGCTCAAAGATGTCGAGGATTATAGTGGCACCACTACAGTTGAAAAGCCGTTAACGCCCATTCTGGAGCACAAGGCCGAGATCCTGGATGACGTAAACATCGAAAATGCGCCGGCTCTCAAGGGCTATACGCGCTACACCGCCAAGCCTTCCGCCGACCTGGTCCTCCAAATCGACCCCGCAAAGAAAGACCCGCTCTATGTGCGCTGGCAGTACGGACTCGGTCGCGCCGGTGTCTTCTCGTCCGATGCCAAGAGCCGCTGGGCCGCTGACTGGGTCACATGGCCTGGCTTCGACAAATTCTGGATAAACGTCACTCGTGATCTTCTGGCACACGAAAATCGCAGCGAAGCAGTCGCCCGCTTTGATTCGGCCAACGATGGCATCGCCGTCTCCTATCACCTGGCCACAGGTGTCGCCGAGCCCGAGTCTGTACCGCCTGTTTACGTCGTCGGGCCCAACGGATTTCAAAAGGCGATCGCTGTTAAACGGTCTGCCCCCGGACTCTATGAGGGTCGGCTGACAGTTGGCCAGGCCAAAGGACTCTTTCGCATCCGTCCTTTGGTTGAATCCGGGCTGTTTCCTGAAGTCGCCCTCTTCCTCGATGTCCAGGAGACTGCTGATTACGGCTCGAACGAAGCTCTTCTTGCCCAAATTTCCAATCTCACCGGAGGACGCTTCAACCCATCGCCAGCCTCCGTCTTCAGCCAGAACGGAAGATCGATCTACACGAAGTGGCAGCTATGGCCAGCCATGCTGGGCTTGGCTATCTTCCTGAACATCGTTGAACTGATCATCCGCAAATGGAGCGGACTCAAAGCTGTCCTCATTCAGAGAAATTAACCGGCTTCTTCCCAAGGCCAACTTAGACTGACCACGGTCCTGACTTGATGGACAGACATCATAGTTATTAATGACCCGGCACCCTTCAATGTCGTTGACGGTAGTATTGTTTATCTAAGCCGTCCACACCACGCATCGCATTTAAAAGTGTCCGTACTTTGAGATCCACAGGATAGATGCGTAAATAGTCGTTCATCGCTCGTACCGCCTCGGCATAATTGCCCGCCTCCATCGTTACTGTGATGAGCGTCTTGTGAAGCTTCGGCTCATACGGCTCCCGCGCTACGCCTTGCTTCAGTACGCGAGCCGCGTCTTCAAGTCGATGCTGTTTCATCAATGCTTCAGCAAGATCGAGACAAACCTCAGCGTCAACAAATCCAGTCTCCAAAGTCTTCTGAAGCATGGGTATCGCTTTCCCCGATCCCTCAATTGATCCGGCCGTCACAAGCTCGTGCCCGTATGCCGATAAGATGATGGCATTGTCCGGCTCCGCGATCCGCAATCGATCCAGGAGCGCCAAATATCTCTCTTTAAGCCAAGGAGCCTTCGTCAACAGCGCCCGATAGGCTTCCAGCAAAACTAAGTCGGGTACCGGTTCTTGATTCGGGCGAGTCGCGCCAGATACGCGGATGATCCCGGGGGATTCCGCAGATGCATCGGTGTAAGCGGTCTCCGGGTAGGGTTCATCCATCGTGCGGATGATTCGATGATTCGTAAGAGCCGTGTGGGCGACGATTCCTACCGGGCGCTTCGGCATGTGACAGGACATGCAATCGTTTTCCTTACGCGCTGAAATAGGTGTTTTGCAATCCGTATCTGAGTGGCACGTCAAGCACCTGGAACGGTAGTAAGCAACTTTTTCGGCTGGCTCTACCGTTTGGTGAACGGAATGGCAAGTGGCGCAAGTCATCGAACCACTATTTCGAAAACATTTGCTTAACGTCATGGCATATCCGTGTTCTAGTAGGTCTGAATTGTTCACGGGCCGATCATGCCGGAATGGCACCTTGAAAATCGAGAGAGTACTGCTAAGCGAAGTGCCCGGGCGGAAGTCAGCCAATGACCTTCCCGGATGTAACACTCGAGCGTCGTTTCCCTGGTGGCACCGGATGCAGATTGCAGTTGAGAGTTCTTGAGACAATTTGGCCGGATTCACAATCGAGTCGTCAGGCGAGCTCAGAACTCTTCCCGCTCCGCGCTCTGTGACGTGCAGCTGACCTGGACCG
>CAXTMN010000060.1:0-11141 GCA_964245395.1 uncultured Bryobacteraceae bacterium | reverse complement strand
GACAGGTCTCACAGCCGATCGCCTCCTCTGCAAAAGGCTGCTTTGGAAACGAATCTCCCTTCTGAACTCCCGCCGTGAACTGTCCGATGTGGCATTCCAAGCAGGCCACTCGAACAGGTCGGGCGAAACCAGCATCATAGGCGTCGAAACCCGGAGAGAGATCCCACGCCCGTGTCCGCGAGTAATAAGAAATCGGTGCCTCAAAGAATCGATTCTCACGATGAAAAAGAAAGCTATATCCGTTCGCACCGGAGCCAATTATGTACTCTGCCGGAAACGTCCCTCCTTTCAGCAGCCTCCCGTCCTGAAGTAAAAGGGACTCACTCTGAAACAAGTGACCGCCGCTCCAGTAGATCCGGTAAGAATGGTCAGGTGAACTGGCTCTAATCTCAGTAGCGCCTGGCAGCCTCATGTGCAGATCTGGCTTGATCTCGCCAAAGGACTGGGCCATGCTTGTTTTCGAGAAACTGTTATAGATCTCCCGATGGCACGCTGAACAACTCCTTGATCCGGTGAAGTGCACATTACTTTTTGCATTGCGAGGCTCAGCTGCACTAGCATCGCTTCGGACGATCACTAAGATCAAGAGAAGAGTTCCCATCATGCCGATCACGCTTCGCTCTCGATTCCTGGAGATATCAAATGTCATGATCGCCGGCGGGCTTAGTATCGGGATTCTGTTCGCACAGGAACGCTGGATCGACGCTTTTCGAGCGGGCAGATTCAATGATGCACTTGCCGTGTCTGACCGGGAGCTGAAGGGGCAGACGCGCGACCCAAAGCTGTGGACCGAACGGGCCCTGACTCTGGAGGCGCTGGGCCGCAACCCAGAAAGTATAACCAGCTTTCAGCGTGCTCTTACTTTGCAGCCTACGTTTGCGCCTGCCCTGGAAGGCGCAGCCGAACTGACATACAAGATTCATGATCCGCATGCGCAGACCTTCCTTGCGAAACTCCTGGAGATTGATCCGCATAACGCCACGGCGCAAGCAATGGCCGGCGTTCTTGCGTTTGAACAAAAGGATTGTTCGGTAGCAATCCATCACTTTGAAGAGGCGGGCCCGGGTCTTGTCAGAAATGAGCAAGCCTACTCGTTCTACGGCGCATGCCTGCTGGAGCAGAATAAGGCACCGAAAGCCGTTCCCGTATTTGCCAGCCTTCTGACACAATTCCCCGACAGCACAAATGTTCGATACAACCTCGGATATGCACGGTTCCTGAGCGGAGACGCGACAGAAGCAATTGCCACATTGCGGCCCTTGACAACCGGCGAGCATGAAGATGCTTCTGCATTGAACCTTATCGCATCCGCTGAAGCTGCGGATGGACAATTGGCAGCAGCTCTGAGCGATCTTCGGGCAGCTGCTCATCTCAAACCGGAAGCGGAAGAGAACTACCTGGACTTTGCAAGTCTCTGTCTCGATCACAATTCACCCGAACTGGCCGAAGAGATCATCAACATGGGTCTTCAAATCATTCCCAACTCGGCTCGCCTCTACTCCATGCGCGGCATTGTTAACGCCCAATCAAACAAGTTCGACGAATCTGCTAGCGATTTTGAGAAGGCGAATCGGCTCAGCCCGGACCAGTCATATGGTTCTGTCGGACTCAGCATGTTGTATGCCGAATCCAAGCACCCCGAGGATTCAGAGCGAATACTCAGGGAAAAGTTGAAAGTCGCTCCCAATGATGCCACCTTGAATTACCTTTTTGCCGACGTTCTCCTGAACCAATCGAAAACCATAAAGAGCAGTAATCTCTCAGAGGCGCGGGCCGCCTTGGCAAGATCCCTTGCAGCGAGGCCGGATTTCTCAGACAGCCATGCACTGCTTGGGAAAGTCTTTCGGCGCATGGGGGAAAATGAGAAAGCCATCAATGAGTTCAAACTCGCGCTAAGCAACAATCCCAAAAACCGTATCGCCCTGACTCAAATTACGAGCCTTCTTCGCAGCGTCGGCAGGGAAAAAGAGGCTGCTCTTTATTCGGTCACCTTACGAGCCCTCGTCCAACAGGAACTAAGGGACGATGTGAGCCAATCAAGGATACGAATCGTCCGCGTTCAGTAACACGTATGCGGCTCCGTTCCTCAGCAGCTGCGCGGTCAACACTCTAGTTGACAGCTAGCTCTAGAATTGAACCCTGATCCCAAAATTAACTTGCCGGGGAAGATTCTGGTCGGCGGATTTTCCAAAAAGCGGGTTGGACAGATCCGAGATAGGGTTGACCAGGTTCACGCGATTGAACAAATTAAATACTTCCCCGCGTAATTGCACTTGCGCCCCTTCTGCCACGAACCAGGGAATGTGAAAAGACTTTTGAATATTGAGATTCACGTTGGCTAAACCTGGCCCAACAAATGTGTTGCGTCCCAAGTTTCCTTCCTGGCCAAGCGCTGGAACAGGAAATTGCGAAGCTGTGAAGAGTCCTCTTATGAAATCGCTTCTGCTGGTTGAACGATAGTTCCCGAATGCAGGCGTATTGGGGGTGTCATAGTTGAACCCATCGCCGTTATAATCTCCGGCTGGATACGGTGCACTGGTATACACCGTGAACGGCTGGCCACCCTGCAGAATCAAGATACTCGAAAGTGTCCACCCGCCGAGCACACGGGATCCGATCCCTGTCGAGAATAGCGAGGGAACCTCCAGAACGCTGTCCATCGTGAACCGCTTTGCCACGTCAAAGTCAGAAAGCGCGTGCTGACCTTTTACGTTGTTGGCGTCCAGCACATTCAAAGCGCCCGGTACTCCATTGCCGCTGCTGCTGGTGTCGTCTGTGGCTTTCCCGAAAGTATAAATACCACGCACCGACCAATGGGAACTGAACCGTTTGCTGAGCATGAACGAGCCGAAGTGCGCATTGGACGTACCGATCGACCTTCCGTAGAGCACCTCGCCGAAACTGGGGTTCAGACGAACCAGCGTCCCATGATTTGCTATCAGGTCTCCCGCAAACCGGTTCACATCCGTAGTGACGTATAAGTGATCGCTGATCGAGCCCAGGTAGTCGCCTTCGATCGTGATGGTGCTGGTAAGCCGGCGCTGGATACTAAAAGTCCAGTTCTGTACGATGGGCACACTCAACGAAGGGTCTTGACCTGATACCAAAGTTCGGATTCCTGCCAGACCGCCATGAGCATCGATGGCGTAGCTCACCCCGCCAGGCGCTGGAAAGCCCGATCCATCCGTGTTGCCTGTTTGATAGGTGAATTGCGGCGGCGTCGGATCCTGTACGGTGACAGTTGGTGTCGCGTATTGCGGCGGATTTGCCCGGTTTGCAAACATGAACGAGCCGTCAGCGATACGGTCGCGATAAATTCCGTAGCCTCCCCGAATGGCAGTGCTTCCGTTGCCAACACGTCCCATCCAAAGCCCAACCGGGGGACAAATCCCGAAACCGTATCTTTGGTCAGAAATCCATGTGGACGGACCTGCATGAAGCCATTGGTGATTTGGGCCTGTTCCGACGACCCGCTCCCCGGAGTGAACCAGGCAAAAGGCACGCCGCCGTTTTCGTTGCTTTCAAGGTGACCGAAGTAGTCCCAACGCAAACCCAGATTTAGCGTGAAGGTGCGGCTGACTTTCCAGTCATCCTGAGCATAACCGCCCCCGTACAGCATGAAGAGACGTTGATACAGGTTTGTGGCAACTTGACCGTTGGCCACGTCAACGGTCACATTTCCCTCCGAAAATGGCTTGTCATTCACAAAGTCGAGAATATTGGCAAAACTAAACGAAGGGCGTATTAGGCCGTTGGTGAAATTGTCCAGATCCTGCTGCCGATCTATATCGACACCGAGCCGGATGTTGTGGGAACCCCGTACGTAGGAAACAGCATCGTGCCAGTTGAAGTTGTTGTGGACCCACCCGGCGGGACCCCACTGATTAAAACCATCACCTATGCCGGTGATGTTAACGTTCGGCAGGTCTCGCCCGTTTGGAGCTCCGGGATTGCTTCCCTGCGCTCTGACGTAAGTAAACCAGGTCTCGTTAATCAGTGTGGGGGTAAAAGCGTGAGTCCAGTTCAGCTTGTCAAAGACGCCACTATTTGGACTCACATACGAATACAGCGCACGGGGATCGGCCACTGCAGAGTCCGAAATGGTTCGGAAGTTGTTAAAGTACAGCTTGTCTTTGTAGTTGTTGAAGTTGTGATCGATGCGAACGTTCCACTGCCGCGCGTTCAACTGCGGAGACTGGTTGATTGACACAGTGCCCACTGCGACTAGACTGCTCGGAAGGTTAGGCGGCGTGATCGGACTCGGTAATGCACTTTGTATCTGGCCAACTGTCAGAAAACCGGATGTCGGTATGCCAGAGGCAGGAGCGCGTTTGAAGAATTGAGCAGCTAGGTTGTTGGGAAAATTGTTGATCACATACTGGCGGAAACCTGGCGTTTCAACCGCTACGGTCTGCGTTATCGCTTGGGCTGATAAAAGTTGGTAGGCCGAGACGAAAAAGAAAGTTTTGTCTCTGATCAGCCGGCCGCCAAGCGTGCCTCCAAACTCATTCTTCCGGAACACGGGTACATTATTTTGAAAGACCGTTCGCGAGGTCAAGTCATTGTTGGTATGAAACTCTGACAGGGTGCCGTGAAGATTGTTCGTTCCCGACTTCGTGTAGACCTCAATCAGAGTTCCACTCTCTCGCCCCTTCTCTGCGGAAAACACCTGTGCCGAAACCTTGATCTCAGCCACAGTATCTGGCTCTGGGGTGAGATTCACGATGCCGTCCCGGGAATTCCCGTTCACGCTCGAGCCGTCCACATCATACTCGTTTGCTTCTTGTCTCTGGCCGGCCGAGTTGATCTGAAACGCCTGCTCCTGAGCGAAGCTGTTGGTGCCCTGTGATCCCGATCCGCCGGCCCCTCCAAACGCACCCCCGCTTCCTGTTACTCCCGGGGCCAGATACGCTACGCTCGCATAAATATTGCGTCCCACCATCGGCGCCGTTTCGATAGTCTTCGTCTCGATGGCACGCCCGATGGTGCTTTTACCCGTTTCGACCGCGGCGGCCTCTGCCGATACCTCGACCGTCGACTTCTGTGCACCAACCACCAGCACAGCGTTCACAGTGCGGATCTGATTCGCCTCCAGAATCAGATTGTCCGTCGTCCAGGTCTTGAAACCCGGGGCGGTCACTTGAATCGGATAGGTGCCGGAACTTAGTCGTTGGATGCGGAATGTGCCGCTATCCGCCGTCTTTGTCCTCTGAGGAACGCCCGTGCTCAGGTCGGTTACTATCACCTCGGCTCCTGCTACAGAGGCTGCCGAGGGATCGGTAACCGTGCCCTCGATCCCACTTGAAAACTGGGCAGTAGCTGGAATCGCCAGAAAAGACAGGAACACCACGACGGTCCCCATACTCTTCAGGCGTAGACACGGCTTGAAGACGTTGAACATGCGATCTCCTTTAAGACTGGTGAAACGGTTCACCGTAAGATCAGAATAAAGCCAACACAGTAAACTGCCCTGACTCCGTCAAGAGGGAGTATATCGCCGGCACGCTAAATGTCAACAACAAATCTGAGGGAAATCATTGAATGCCCGCCGGCCCTCTATTCGTTCTTGCCAGAAAGAGATTATTTGTGATAGAGATAACTTGGTGAATGAACCGTTTCATATCGTGCAGAGTTCCTCCTCGGATCATATGTATGGGACGGGTTGCAGGTTAAACTACGGTGACGTTGCAGTTCCGCATAATGCCGCAGCAATGACCACTATCAGGGAGATCGCGTCTAAAGCGGGTGTGTCAGTCGGTACCGTATCCAATGTCTTGAACGGCTCAACTACGGTTGCACGAGAGATCCGTGAACGTGTAGAAGCCGTGATGCAATCGCTCGATTATCACCCGAACTTCAACGCCCGAAGTTTGAAAGGCCGGCATACGAAGCTGATTGGAATGGTGATCTCAGATATCACGAACCCCTTTTTCGCCCAGGTGATTCGCGGTGCTGAAGACGTTGCTTCCCGTCACGAATTCTTGTTAGTCGTCGTGAACACAGATGACGACGTAGAAAAGGAACGGCGGGTGCTCTCAGTACTTCGGAGCCGCCAGGTAGACGGAATCGCCATCGTGCTGGCGTCCCATCGTAAGGCCGGCTTTGTCCATATCCGCAAAGCAATACAATCCGGACTTCATATGGTGTGTCTAGATCGTGTGCCGCTCGGAGAAGAGGTCGACTCGGTTGCAGTCGATAACGTTGGAGGCGCGTTCGATTGTGTCCAACACTTAATCGCTGTTGGTCATCGCCGGATTGCCATTCTGACAGGCGGTCTGGAGATTCAAACCGGGCGCGATCGCCTGCGCGGTTATGAACAGGCATTGCGGGATGCGGGTATTAAGCCCGACCCGTCTCTGATCCGCAACGGTGATTTCCGTTTCGATACCGCCTACCGCGCCAGTCTCGAACTGCTTGCAAGTCGTCCTCGACCCACTGCCGTCTTTGCGTCTAACGGCACCATGGCTTTCGGCCTCATGCGAGCCATCGACGAATTGGGAATGGAGTGCCCGCGAGATTTAGCCGTCGCCACCTTCGACGATCTTCCCATCTACGACGCTTTCCGTCCGCATCTCACCTCCATCGTTCAGCCAGCGTATGACATCGGCAAGCGTGGACTTGAGTTGCTGATTCAGCGCATAACGGGAGAATTCAGCGATCCGAAGCCCATCTCCATTCGTCTTTCATTGAAGCTCGCGGTCCGCGAGTCTTCATTGATCACTCCCGTCGAGGTCAATGCTTCATCCCGCGCTCGCTCCTCGCGACGGCAGCGAACGGCAGCCGCCTATGAGAAATGATTCGAACCGGTGCATCAGGTTTTCTCGATTGTTCAATTCCTATCAGTGAGGACTTCCGGATCAATGCCCCAGCATACCTGTCCACGAAGCGCACCATTTCGGCTGCTACTCTCTTTTTTAGCCCTATCTTTCGTTGCCAACCCGCAGGACACTCAGCACGCTCCCAAAGGACAGCTGATCCCGCCCCCAGACTGCTTCGCGATCAAGGGTGCTTGGGAAGGCGGATACACTCCTTGCACTGCGAGCACGTACGGCAGCTGGCTGTCCGACATTACACACTGGCGTGCCGAACGTCGGATCCGCGTTGGCTATAACGGCGGACGGTATGACCAGCCCGCCCTGAAGTGGACCCAGAGCAGCTTCATGCAACCGCAGATGATGGTTCACGATCGATACTTCTATGATCCGGTTGCCGGAAAGTACACCGTCGATAAGTATCTCGATGACCTTGACAAGCGCTATGGCGGGATCGACTCCGTTTTGATCTGGCCCACCTATCCAAACATGGGCATCGACAACCGCAACCAGCACGACATGATCCGTTGCATGCCAGGCGGTGTCTCTGGAGTGAAGCAGATGATTGCCGACTTTCACCGGCGCGGTGTCCGTGTCTTTTTCCCGATGATGATGTGGGATCAGGGTACCCGCGATCCCGGTAAGCGGTGGCCTCAAGCCATAGCCGAACTCATGAAGGAGATCGGGGCCGACGGCATCAACGGCGATACCCAGGATGGCGTGCCGGTGGCCTTCTCCGAAGCCGCCGAAAAAATCGGTCACCCCTTGGCGTTCGAGCCCGAGGGCGCACCGGCCGATGAAGGCTTGGCTTGGAACGTCATGACCTGGGGCCAATACAACGGACAGTTTACCTTTGCGCCCGGAGTCGATCGCTTTCGTTGGCTGGAGCCGCGGCACATGGTCAACATCTCTGACCGCTGGAACCGTAGCAAAACCGACGACTTGCAATTTGCCTTCTTCAACGGTGAGGGCTGGGAATCGTGGGAGAACATCTGGGGCATATGGAACGGCATCACCCCCTACGACAGTGAAGCCACAAGGCGTGTGGCTACTATCGAACGCGCGGTTGCTTCATTCCTGACCAGTCGTGAATGGGAACCCCTCTACCCGATGCTCCGCTATGGCGTCTTTGCCAGCCGCTGGCCGCAAAGTGGCGAGACGGTTTGGACCGTTGTGAACCGCAATGAGTACGACGTCGTCGGTCGGCAGATGTCAGTGCCCGCTACCAACGGGGTTCGCTATTTCGACCTGTATCACGGAACGGAACTAACTCCTGAGCGCGCCGAGGGTTCCCTCGTTTTGTCTTTCCCCATGGAAGCGCACGGCTTTGGGGCCATACTGGCTACCAAGGAACTACCTGACGCCAGAATCCAGAACCTCATGCAAACCATGAAAGCCCTCACGGCCAAGCCACTGTCAAGCTACTCCGGGGAATGGAAAACACTGTCGCAGTCCCAAGTGGCGATCCAACCCACGAAGACCTCTGCAGCTGTCCCTGACGGAATGCTCAAAATTCCCGGCGGCAACTTTGTGTTTCGGGTCGAGGGCATCGAGATCGAAGGCGTCGACTGGATTGGTATCGACGTGCAATATCCCTGGGAAGACATGCCAAGCCGCTTCCACGAGCAGGGCCTGCAGGTGAAGCCGTTCTACATGGATAAATTTCCGGTCACCAACGAAGACTTCAAGAAATTTCTCGAGGCGTCGCACTATCGTCCTACTGACGATCTCAACTTCCTCCGGGACTGGAAGAATGGCCATTATCCCGAGGGCTGGGCCAAAAAACCTGTCACCTGGGTCTCACTTAGCGACGCCCGCACTTATGCCAGTTGGGCCGGTAAGCGCCTTCCTCATGAGTGGGAGTGGCAATTCGCTTCTCAAGGTACTGACGGCCGCAAGTATCCGTGGGGCAACGAATGGAATTCCTCTGCCGTCCCGCTTCCTGATAGAACGCGGACGATGCGTGCTCCGGACGATGTGGAAGCGCATCCAGCAGGCGCAAGTCCCTTCGGCGTGATGGATATGGTCGGAAACGTTTGGCAGTGGACCGACGAGTATGTGGATGAACATACGCGCGGTGCGATTCTGCGCGGTGGTAGTTACTACCAGCCTCAAGGCTCCATCTGGTACTTCCCGCAAGCATATCGGAACGATCAGCACGGTAAGCTTCTGCTCATGTCTCCAAGCTACGATCGCGCTGGAACCCTTGGGTTCCGTTGTGTACAGGATGCAGAATGAAACGGATTTTCGTCCTCGGCAGCCTGAATGTCGACTTTGTACAGCGCGTTCCCCGGATGCCGGCTTTGGGCGAGACTCTGGAAGGCGAAAACCTCGAGATCTTCCTGGGAGGCAAAGGTGCGAATCAGGCTTGTGCGGCCGCCCGGCTCGGCGGCCGCGTCCAGATGGCCGGGAAAGTCGGCGGCGATGCCTTTGGAGAACGGCTCAAGCGCGAGTTGGAGAGCGCTGGCGTAGACACCAGGCTCGTGGCCCAGGCCAGCAGCCCGTCCGGCACTGCGATGATTTTCGTTTTGCCAAACGGGGAGAATGCCATTGTGATCTCTGCAGGAGCTAATGCAGAGGTCTCGGTTGACTTTGCTTTGCACGCAATCGCCGATGCAGAAGCCGGTGATATCGTGATGGCTCAGCTTGAAACGCCGCTCGAATCCGTTGAAGCGGCCATGAAAGCCTGCTTCAAAAAACGAGTGATGACAATGTTAGACCCTGCTCCTGCACGCCCCCTCGGCGATGATCTTTTGTCGTGCGTCAGTATCTTGACTCCCAACCAGACTGAAGCCGCTCTTCTTGTTGGTGATCGGCGCGTTCCCGGGAATGCATCGGAAGCCGAATCAGCCGCACGAACTTTGCAGGCCCGGGGTGCACACACGGTCATCGTCAAGATGGGCAGCAAGGGATGCATTGTGGCCACTGGAACGGAAACCCACTACAAGGCCGGATATCGAGTTGACGTAAAGGACACCACAGCAGCGGGTGACACATTCAACGGAGCCCTCGCAGCCGCACTCGCACGCGGAGCCTCGATCGATGAAGCCGCCGATTTTGCGAATGCCGCCGCTGCTCTGTCCGTAACAAAAATTGGCGCCTCGTCCTCTGTTCCCCTCTTTTCGGAAGTAGAGGAATTCCTCAGGTCGGGAACCCCGCATCGGGCTTAAATATGTTTACAGTTCATACCTCGGGAATGGCGATCTTCTTAAGTGTCCTCACCATGATTGGCTGGGGATCCTGGGCCAACACCCAGAAGATGGCCGGAAAGGAACGCTGGCCATTCGAACTCTTCTATTGGGACTACTCTGTCGGCGTGGCGATTACAGGGATCTTGTTTTGCCTGACCCTCGGTGTGGCCGGCTCAGACGGTGTATCCTCCTTCGCGAACCTTGAGAGTGCTTCCCTGAACGCCAAATGGCAAGCCGCTCTCGCCGGTGCGCTTTTCAATCTCGCCAATATTCTGCTGGTTGCAGCAATCGACGCTGCCGGCATGGCCGTCGCCTTCCCTGTCGGAATCGGGTTGGCGCTCATCATTGGTACCGCCGCGAGCTATCTCCAGGCGCCGAAGGGAAACGTTGGCTACCTGAGCAGCGGAGTGTTTCTCATCTTAGTGGCCATCTTAGTCTCAGCAGCAGCATACCGGCGCTTGCCTGCAGCGAACGCCACCGGCAGGCGCTCCGGAATCGCTTTCGCCATCGTAGCCGGGCTCCTGATGGGATTTTTTTATCCGCAGCTGATGCGCTCCATTTCTCCGGGCTTCAACACGGACCCGATTCATGCTGGTCTCTTAACCCCCTATACAGCGCTTCTCTTCTTCGGCATTGGAGTGCTGGTCAGCAGCGTTCCCTTTAATGGTTGGTTCATGCGATCCCGCCGCTCTCGCATGAGCGATTTCTGGAAGGCGCCCGCTGGCCTACATGTTCCAGGAATTCTGGGCGGGTTGATCTGGATGGCTGCCTTAGGGCTGAACGTAGTCGCTTCCGGAGTAGCCGGCCCTGCCATTTCGTATGCGCTCGGCCAGGGAGCGACGCTCATTGCTGCCCTCTGGGGTGTTTTTGCCTGGCATGAGTTCCGCAACGCACCCGCAGGAACGAACCGCCTCCTTTCGGTGATGTTCGTCGCCTATGCTTGCGGGATTGTGCTTATCGGTGTCGCGATCCTTGAGTAGGTTTTCGGCGAGCGTTGCTGCGGGTAGGGTGAAGTGCTCTTCGAAACGCTAAGTAGCGCCGCCAATTGACGCGGGTTTGGAGAGCCGTTCGGAACATTGTCGACTCACTTCTCCGAGATGCCGACTTGAACGAAGCCGCTGGGCGGCGGGCGCTACGC